>DATEML010000145.1:0-39317 GCA_035275585.1 Steroidobacteraceae bacterium
TTTGGTGAGGATGCGCCGTGCGATCTCCGTCGCGGCGTCGAGATCGCAGCCCGCCGCGAAGATCAGGAACTCGTCACCGCCGAAGCGCGCGCAGATGTCGCTCGCGCGCACGCTCTCGCGAATCGCCTCGGCGACGCTCACGAGCAACGCGTCGCCGCGCACGTGACCGTAGTTGTCGTTGATGCCCTTCAGGTTGTCGACGTCGACGAGGATCGTGGCGTACGTCGAGGCCTGGACAGCCAGTGCTTCGGTGACTGCAACCAGCGCGCCGCGGCGGTTGAGCAGGCTGGTGAGCTCGTCGCGCAGCGCAGCGCGATATTCCTTCTCCATGCGGTCGTTCATGTCGAAGTGGTAGCGCGCCGCGATGTAGCCGATCATCAGCGCGAGCAGGATCGCGCCCGTCAGCGTGCCGATCGAGATCGCGCGGAAGCTCGCTTCCTGCGCCAGGTAGTACTGCAGATCGAAGTCGACGCCGACGAAGCCGCTGTAGCGGCCCTGGCTGTCGTAGATCGGCGCGTGCCCCGACAGGAACGTGCCGTACTTGTCGCGCTGGAACGAGGGATAGACGTAGGTCTTGCCCGAGGCAATCTGCTGCAGCCAGTCGGGGTCCGGCTCCGCGTCGATCTGCTTGAACGGCTCCATGTACTCGGACGGCACGAGCTTGTGCGGCGAGTTCAGCTTGTCGGGCTCCGCTGCGGTGTCGACGACGAAAAAGGTTTCGCCGTTACGCTCGACCATCGTGTAGACGTAGAAGATCTCGGGATACGCGGCGTGGAAGCGCACCAGCGGCGCGAGTGTGCGCGCGTACAGCTCCGGCGTCTTGTTCGCCGGATCGAGCAGCTGGCGATGCAGGTCGCCGTCGACGACGCTGGCCGCGAGTCGTGCCACGGCGCCGACGTGGGAGCGCAGCACCTCCACGCGCGCCTGCTTCGACAGCCACTGCGGAATGGCGACGATCGCCCCCAGCACGACGGCGGCGGCCAGGCTGACGGTCCAGAACGTGCGTGGGGTAAAGCGACGGGTTGCGGGCACGCGGGTATTTTTGCACAGTCGTGCAAGGGACCGCACAGCAAAACACGCGGCGCCGGCTTGCACTTCTTATTGTTCTGGCCTTATTGCTCGGGGCCGGCCGGTCCATCGACAATCCAAGTCATGACTGCACCCTCTCCCGAGTTCGCTGCCGCGCTCGAAAAGGGCATGACGGTGTCGTACTGGGCGAAGCGGCAGCCGCGCGCTCCGGCGGTGGTCGCGGCGACCGGCAATCGGACGTACGCCGAGCTCAACGCGCGCAGTAATCAGCTCGTGCATGCGTTGCGGTCGCACGGTATCGGCGCCGGCGATGGCGTTGCTCTGTTGTGCGCCAATCGCACCGAGTTCGTCGAGATGTTCTGGGCGACGCGTCGCGCCGGAATCCGCTTGACGCCGGTCAACTGGCGGCTGACGGGCGAGGAAGCTGCTTACATCGTCAACGACTGCGACGCCAAGGCATTCATCGCGGACGCGCGCTTCCTGGCTGTCGCCGAACACGTCGCCGCGAACGCGCCGCGCGTCCGGCTGCGGATCGCAATCGGCGGCGCGCTGCCCGCCTTCGACAGTTACGAGGGGTTCCTGCGCGATCAGGACGGCAGCGACATTCCCGATCCGCAGCTCGGCAACTCGATGCTCTACACGTCGGGCACGACAGGAAAACCGAAAGGCGTGTATCGCTCGTCCGCTCCACCGACCTCGCCGAGCCTGGTCGCGAGCGCCGGCTATCGCGCCGCCGAGAGCATTCACTTGGTCACCGGGCCGCTGTATCACGCCGCGCCGCTGTCGCTATCGATGGGAGTTCCGCAGCTATACGGCGCTTCGGTCGTCCTGATGGACGGCTGGGACTGCGAGCGCGCGCTGCAAATGATTGAGCGCCATCGCGTGACTCACACGCACCTGGTGCCGACGATGATGCATCGGCTGCTGTCGCTGCCGGAGGCCGTGCGCAAGCGACATGACCTTTCGTCGCTGCAGTACATCCTGCATGGCGCCGCGCCGTGTCCGCCCGGCGTGAAGCGCGGGATGATCGACTGGCTTGGACCGATCGTGTGGGAATACTACGGTGCGACCGAAGGCACCGGCACGCTGGTCGATTCGTCGACGTGGCTCGCGCGGCCGGGCACGGTCGGCCGGCCCGATACGCCCGATCACATCCGCATCCTCGACGAAGCGGGCAGGCCGCTGCCGCCGCTCGAGGCTGGATTGATCTACATGAGGGCGCCGGCGAGCGGCCGCTTCAACTACTACAAGGACGACGGCAAGACCCACAGCGCCTATCGCGGCGACTACTACACGCTCGGCGATGTCGGCTATCTCGATGCGGACGGCTACCTGTTCCTGACCGACCGCAGCGCGCACCTGATCATCTCGGGCGGCGTCAACATCTATCCGGCGGAAGTCGAGAACGTGCTGTTCGCGCATCCGGCCGTGGCGGATGTCGGCGTGATCGGCGTGCCGGACGCGGAGTGGGGCGAGGCGGTGAAGGCGGTCGTCATCCCGCAGCCCGGCTACGCGTCGTCGTCGCAGCTCGCCGGCGAGCTGATCGATTACTGCCGCCAGCACATGGCTCATTTCAAGTGTCCGCGCAGCGTGGACTTCGTCGGCGAGCTGCCGCGCCACGACAACGGCAAGCTGTACAAGCACAAGCTGCGCGAGATGTATCGGTCGAAGGCATCCCCATCGTGATTTCCATCAGGAGCGTTCCATGAAGATTCTGCGCAGGCTGTTCATAACGATGCTCGCGTCCACGGCGCTGGTTGCGGCGGCGCTCGCCGCCGACGCAAACGTCGCGGGCGAGTGGGACTTCCAGGTCGAGACCCAGGCGGGCACGGGCACGCCGCACTTCAGTCTCAAGCAGGACGGCACGACCGTGACCGGGAACTACAAGGGCCAGCTCGGCGAGGCGCCGGTGACGGGCACGGTGAAGGGCAACGAGCTGACGATCAATTTCAAGGTGAACGCGCAGGGCCAGGACCTGGCGATCACCTATACCGGCACGGTGGAGGGCGACACGATCAAGGGCAAGGTGGCGCTCGGCGAATTGGGCGAAGGGACGTTCACCGGAAAGAAGTCAGGCTAAAAGAAGAGAAACTCTCGCCAAGCACGCCAAGACCGCCAAGGTCGGAAGAAATCCCGGGAAGATTTTGCTCTTGTCTTGTTGGCGTTCCTGGCGGTCTTGGCGAGAAAATATTCTGGGCCGCCTGGCGCCAGCTCTCTACTCCAACCCCTTCCAGCAGTGCGCCTGCACGAGCTCGATCGTCGAGCGCCGGCGCAAGCGCCAATATCTCTCGCGCTGCTCGCGTTCGCGACGCAGCTCGGGCCAGCGCTCCAGGTACGCTGACAACACCTTGCGATCCACGGCGTAACGGCCGAACGCCTCGGCGTGCGCGGCGCGCAGCGCAATCGCGCCGTTATACCCGCCGAAACCCTGCGTCGCGCACACCGCGCCGCCATCCGCGTCGCCCGCGACCGGCGGCGCTTCGAGTACGAACGACTCCGCGGCGGATCCCAACTCCGGATCGAGATTGCGCAGCGTCGGAATGCCGACCGCGGTCTTGCCGAGCAGGAACTGCAGTGCCTGCGAGACCGCCTTCAATCCCGTCTCGCCCATCGTGTGACCGTCGCCGACGGCTTTCGGCGTGCCCACCGTCATCGTCGGCAACGCTCCCTTGCGTCCCTGCCGCTCCGCAGCGCTCGCGCGCCCGTTGGCCGCCGTCGAGAGATCGGTTTTCGAATTGGTGCGCGTGCCGGTGGCGTGCGCGACCAGGTACTGGAAGTCCGCGATTCCGTAGCCGTGACCGCGATGCGCGAGCTCGAATGCGTGAATCAACGCGTTCTCGCCGCCGAAGCCGACGCCCGCGAAGTGCGCCTTGCCGCCCGCCTCGCCGCTCTGGCCCCAGCCGACGATGATCGAGGTGATGTCCAGGAAGTTGCGCAGCGCGAAGTCGAGCGTCGTGATCAGCAGCCCCGAGCCGCCTTCGCCCACCACTGTGCCGTTCGCGTCGATGTCGAACGGTGCGAGGCAATCCGCCACGGAGCGCTGCTCCGACGGCGGACGACCCGCGTTCAGCGCGGCGAGCTTGGTGCGCGTCATCAGTGCGCCCGGACCGAATGCATCGAGGATCTGCCAGCTCGGCCGCGTCGCAGCGTCCGCCGCCGTCCACAGTGTCATGACGGGCCGCTGATAGCCCGGGTAGTCGAGCACCATCTGCGGCGCGAACTCGCAGAACACGATCGAGCTCGACGCGCAGGCGCCGACTGCGTTCAGCGGAGTCTGCGGCACGCGCATGTAGCCGCTGGCAGAACGCAGGCTGTCCAGCAGCGCCGGGTTCTTCAGCGATTTGCTCAGCGAGTAGGAGGGCGCGAGCATCGTCGACAGCAGCGCCGGTCCGTGCGAGGACAGCGAGTTCGCAAGCCGCATCGCGAACTTGTCGCGCAGCTTGTCGTTCTCGATACCTTCGGCGCCCGCGGCGCGCAGCTCGGCGAGCGAATCCATGCCCATGAACGCCGTCGCGCCGGCCACGCGAAACTCGTAGGGATTCGACAGCAGCTCCGCGAGCGAGACCGGGAGCGCGGCGAGCGCACCGAGCCCGCAATACGCGAACAGCTGCGCCTGCAGCGAAGGACCGAGACGCGGGTCGTCGTCGAACAACCCGTACATGTCCTTGAGCACGGACTCGCGGACGTCGCGATACATGAGTCCGGCCAGCTTGCGCAGGCCGCCGCTCTCGAAATCGTGCGGCAGCGGCGCGGCGATGTCCGTGACGACCGAGGCACCCGCCGCGGTCAGCTCATCGACGTAACGGATACCGAGGTTGGAGCGCAGTCGTGCGCCATGACGTCGCTCGATCTCCTCGATCGTGGCCGGGGTGCCGTCGACCCAGCGTAGCTGCAGCGCGCCGCCGTCGCTCGGCTCGATGTCGATCAGGCCGGCGTCGAACGCGGCGTAAGCGATGAACTCCGGCGCCTGCGTGACGCGTGCCTGATAGGTCTCGGTGCTGCCGACCGCGGAGATCGAGCAGGGCGTTCCGACCGTAACGAGGACCTTGTCAGCCGTGAGCACGTGCATCCCTGGGCCTGTGAGCGAAGCCCGAAGGATAGCACTGCAGGGAGCGGATAGCGGATGGTTAGGCGGCTTCGCCGCGCGCGCGCGGGATCCGGAAAGCGCCCGTGGTGAGCGTCTCGTATTCCCGATCCATGATCACCGTACGGTTGCGGCCGCGCTCCTTCGCCGCGTACAGCGCCTCGTCCGCGAGCTGGATGAACCCTTCGGGATGACGGCCGAGGCTCGGCTCGACACACGCGGCGCCGATGCTGAAGGTGACGTACTGGCTGACCGGCGAACACGGATGTTCCAGCGCCGCCTTCTGCAGGCTCGCGTGCAGCTGCCGGCATATTTCCTCCACGCGGTCGCGGCTGGCGTCATACAGCAGCACGGCGAATTCTTCGCCGCCGTAGCGCGCCGCCAGGTCGAACGGCCGACGCGCAGCGACGGGCAGCACGCTCGCGACCTTCGCGAGGCACGCATCGCCGGCCTGATGGCCACGGCGGTCGTTGAACGCCTTGAAGTGATCGAGGTCCACGAGCAGCAGCGCGACCGGCACGCGCTCGCGCATGCCTTGCTGCCACAGCCGCTGCATGTGCTCGTCGAACATGCGCCGGTTGTGAATGCCGGTCAGGCTGTCGCGGTTCGCGGATTCGCTCAGCACCTGCTTCGCGACGTAGTTGCGGCGCACGCCGCGCTGGAAAGAGAAGTGGATAGCTCCGCCGATCGCGCAGGCGAAAGCGACGACGAACACGTCGAACATGCGCTGCGGTCCGACGACTCCGGCGAACTCGCCGCCGATCGTGTAGGCCAGCACGATCAGCAGCGCCGTGCGCACCGCCTGCGCGTGCAACATGCCGTACAGGAAGTAGGGCGCCAGCACCACGAGCGGCATCCACGAGCTGAGCGAGTAGCCGCGCGGGTGCATGAGGATATCCATCACCACGAAGGACAAGGCGTGCACGGGCGCAACGATCTGCGCGGTGACGCCGAACCAGCGGCGATACAGGGCCGTGTATGAAACCAGCAGCATCGCCAGGCTGCTCGGCACGATGAAGCCGAAGCGCAGCACGTCGACGATGACCTGGTTTTCCGGGCCGAAGATCGCGTTGCGCATCTCGCGGAACGGGCCGCCGGCGAGCATCACGACCAGCATGTTGCCCATCGCGATCCACATCGCGTTGCGCACGCGCGAGCGGGTGTGCTCGGCGTACCAGCGCCGGAACTCCGATTCCAGCGGCTCGTCGAACGTCAGGCGCGGCATCAGCCGCGCGAGCAGCTCGCTGAGACGGGAGATCTGGGCGGTCATGAAGCGGTCAGGACCCTTGAGCGTGGGATGAGGATTCGTCGTACATAAAGTACGCGCCGGACCCCGCAGTGGACGCGGATCACCATCACAGGACCGCGCGATCTGCGTCACAGGCCGGTACGAACAATCCGCGGCGCGGATCGGGCCCGGGTGCGCATTGTGACCGCCGTCACACTCCCGGGGGTCGCGTTGCCGAGCCTTCGGCCGGCGAACATCGGCGACTCGCCGGCAATCGCTTCAGGAAGCCCCAGGAACCGCGCACTATACGGACGGCCCGTGTGGCAGGAATGCCTGCAGCGGGCCGATTATTTGTCCCAGAGGTGCCGTATGAACGTGGATAGAGCTGCCGGGCTGCTGCTGATGGTCGCCTGCGCGGGGCTGCTGAGCTCCTGCGACGATGGCGACGACCGCCGCAGTCAGGGGCCGTCCCGCACGGAAACGCGGGACGTGAGCTCGTTCGATTCCATCGACATGAGCGGCGCGGCCCGCATCGAAATCACCGTCGGCAAGCCCGAGTCGCTGGTCCTGGAAGGCCGCGCGGCTTCGATCGAGCGGGTCGAGACCGAGGTGCGCCACAACACCCTGTTCATCGAAAGCAAGCCGCGCGACTGGTTCATGTCCAGCAATCGCCGGCGCATCACGGTCAAGATCACGGTGCCGCGGCTGGCATCGCTGCAGGTGGAAGGCGGCAACGACGTGCGGCTCACCGGCTTCGACGGCGGCGACTCCACCATCCGCGCATCCGGCGCCGCGCACATTTCCGCCGAGGGGCGCCTGGCCGAGCTGACGGTGCACATGGCCGGCGCGGGTCACGGCGATTTCAGCCGGCTCGTGGCCGACCAGGCCAAGGTGGTCGTCGAGGGCGTCGGTAGCGTGATCGTGCACCCGAAGGACACGCTGGACGCGACCATGAACGGCGTCGGGGCGATTCTCTATACCGGCAGCCCGCGCGAAGTGAATACGCGCATGAACGGCCTCGGGACGATCGCGCGCAAGGATGCGAAGGACGTCGAAGATGACGACGACGAGGACGTGATCGATCCGCAGAACCTGCAACCGGAATACGCAGAGCCGAAGCAGAAACCGGCCGCCGACTCCACTGAAGTCATTTGATACAGAGTCAGGCTTCAGCCTGACTCTTCATCTATGCGAGATCGGCGAGAGGCGCGGGGACCTGGCGCCTCAGCAGCGCATTGCGCGCCTGCCACTGTTCCTTGTCTTCGAGCTGCTCCAGGAACGCCACTTCACCGCCGGCGTAAACCGCGATCGGCAAACCGTCGCGATACAGCACACGGTTACCCGTCAGCGAAGGCAGCCGCGCCCCTGGCGTCATGATGCCCACGAGGTTCAGCGGGTCCGCCGCGGACAGCGACAGGAATTCACCGTCGTTCGGCTTGCGGCGCGCTTCGCGCAGCAATCCGACCGCATCCGGCAAAGCGAACTGCTCGCCGGAGAAGCCCGCGACGAAGCGACCGCCGCGAATCTCGCCCCGTGCTTCCAGGCGGCGCAGACACATCAGCATCTGCCGCCACGGCGGCAACCAATCCGCTTCGCGCTCGAGCAGCTTCCAGAAGACCACGCCCCAGCGCCGCAGCAGCGTGCGACACAGGTGCTCGATGTCTTCTCCGGATTCCGACCCGAGCGCTTTCTTCACCAACGCCCAGCGCCCGGCGTCCTGCATGCCGAAGATGGCGATGCGGCGTTTGCGTCGTGCGTCGCGCCCAGTCGGACGGCGGCGGTCCGCAGGTACGAGCAAAGCGCGCAACCCACCGAAACTGTCGGAGTTCACGATGCCCAACGCGACGAGCTCGGCGAGCGCTTCTTCGACCTGTGTCGGCAGCAGTCGCGCGCCTTCGACGATCTCATCGAAGAACGACGCACCGTGCTCCTGGATGAACGCGGAGACTTGCTGCGCCTTCGAGGTGAGTTGCGGCGTTTCGGGACGATCTGCGAACGACGACCACAGCCGCGCGTTACGCCGCGCCAGTAGTGCGATCGGCGTCGAACGGACCGGCGCCGCTCCGCGCTCCGCGTCACCTGCGCGAGTCGCGAGTCGCGTCCAGACGATGCGGCCCGCAAGACATTGTTCGTCGAGCCACGCCGGGTCGTACTCCGCGATGCGCGCGGGCAGCACTTCCGTCTCCCAGGCGCTCGCCGGCGCATCGAATCCTTCCAGCTGGCCGAGCACTGCAGGCACTGCATCCGGGCCCTGCATGCGCGTCGCGGGCGTCACGCGCTGCCAGTCGAACAGGAAACGCAGGAAGTCCCGCGCCTGCACCGGCTCGATCTCGGCGCGCAGGCGTTTGACCGTGTAGCGGTGGACCCGAGCGAGCAGCCGCCGATCGCACCACTGAACCGGCGTCGGGCTGTCCGGCTCGAAGTTGCCGCGCATCGCGGAGCCTTCGGCTTCCAGCGCGAGTAATGCAGCGTCGACTTCGGGCAGCTCCACACCTAACGACGTCGCGATTGCGCCGGCTGTCGTCGGACCGAGCCCTTCGAGCCGGCCGCGCACGATTTCGCGCATCGCTTCGTCGCGCCCCCAGTCCTGCGCGCTCGTGCCGGGCACGGCGACGTCCGGATCGAAGACGGCGTTGGGGAAGACGGCTCTTAGCAGTGGAATGCGTTCCGCAGCCACGAGCAGTTGGCCAGCGCGTGCGACGCGGCGCTGCGTGGTCAGGTCGTGCACGAGCGCCGGCCATGCTGCCTCACGCTGCACTTCTTCGTCTGTGAGGTATGTGAGCCAGCACAGCGCATCGTGCAATTCGTCGGCGCTGCCGGCTTCCGGCCACGCCTCGCTCCTGACGCGCGCGATTGCTTCGGGATCGAGTTTGCCGATGTCGGCGGCCGACTCCGGATCCATCCAGCGGCGGCTCATCACCGCCTGCGTGCGACGCTCCTCGAGCGGCGCATCGTCGAGGTATGCATACGGGCGTGCGGACAGCACTTCGAGCGCTAGCGGCGAAGGCTCGGTCAGGTCGCGAGCGGCGACGCGAATCCGATTCTCGATGAGCGCATGCAGCAGCTGCTCGAAGCCATCCACGTCCATCGCTTCTTCGAGACAGTCACGCACCGTCTGGCGCACCAGCGGATGGTCGGGCACGACGATGTCACCCGTGACGTTCTCGCCGCATGCCACCTGATCCGGGAACACCGAGGCGAGCAGGTCTTCCGCGTTCATGCGCGCCAGCGCCGGCGGGACCTTCTTGCCGCCGCGGAAGCGCGGCAGCGCCAGCGCGATCGACGCATCCCAGCGCCAGCGCGTGGTGAACATCGGTGCGGCCAGCAACGCCTGCACGAGGATTTCACGTGCCGTGTTCGGATGCAGATAGCGTGCAACTTCGGCGAGCTCGAAGCTGTGGGCTGTCGTCAGCGACAGGATGATGGTGTCCTCGGTCGCCGCCGCCTGCAGCTCGAAGTTGAAGGTGCGGCAGAAGCGCTTGCGCAGCGCCAGGCCCCAGGCGCGATTGATGCGGCTGCCGAACGGCGAGTGGACGACCAGCTGCATGCCGCCGGCTTCGTCGAAGAATCGCTCGAACACGATCGTCTGGTGCGTCGGCAGACTGCCGAGTGCGGCATGTGCTGCCGCGAGATAGGCAATGACCTGCGCGGCGGCTGGCTCGCCGACACCGACTTCGTGCATGAGCCACGCGAGTGCGGACCCGGAACCATTCTCCAGCCGCTCTTCGAGCTCCGTGCGCAGGCGCGAAACGGCGACCGAGAGTTGGTCGGTGCGTCCGGGCGCTTCGCCGAGCCAGAACGGAATCGTAGGCGCTTCGCCGCGCGCGTCCTCGACGCGAACGACGCTGCGTTCGACGCGCAGGATCCGATAGGAGCTGTTCCCCAGCTGGAACACATCGCCAGACAGGCTCTCGACTGCGAAGTCCTCGTTCACAGTGCCGACCAGATAGCCTTCCGGCTCGAGCATGACCTGGTAGTCAGCCGTGTCCGGGATCGCGCCGCCGGAAGTGATTGCAGTCAGGCGCGCGCCTTTGCGCGCCCGGACCATGCGATTCACGGCATCGTGATACAGCAGCGCTCCGTGCCGGCCGCGGCGCGTGGTGAATCCTTCGGCCAGCATTCGCACCAGGTCGTCGTAGGACTCGCGGGTGAGCGCGCGGTACGGATAAGCGTTGCGACACAGCTCGAACAGCTCGCTCTCGCTGCAGTCGCGCGTCGCGACTTCGGCGACGATTTGCTGCGACAGCACGTCCAGCGGCAACTGCGGGATCTTCAGGTGATCGAGCTCGCCGCGCCGCACGCTGTCGAGCAGCGCGGTGCACTCCACGAGATCGTCGCGCGACAGCGGAAACAGCCGGCCCTTCGGCGTCCCGCCGACGGCATGGCCCGACCTGCCGACCCGCTGCAGGAACGCATTGATCGACCGCGGTGAGCTCAGCTGGCACACCAGGTCGACGTCGCCGATGTCGATGCCCAGCTCGAGCGATGCGGTTGCGACCAGCACCTTCAGCTCGCCGCGCTTCAGGCGCTGCTCGGCATTGAAGCGCAGCTCCCGGGCGAGACTGCCGTGGTGGGCGGCGACCGATTCGACATCGAGGCGCTCGGACAAATGACGTGCGACGCGCTCGCTCAGGCGCCGCGTGTTGACGAACACCAGCGTCGTGCGGTGCTCACGCACCAGCTGCGCGAGGCGGTCGTAGATCTGCGTCCAGACTTCGTTGGACATGACCGCTTCGAGCGGCGCGTCGGGCAGCTCGATCGCGAGATCGCGATGGCGCTTGTGTCCGCTGTCGACGATACGACAGCGCGCATTGCCGTCGGCATCGATGCCTTGCACGCCGACCAGCAGTCGCGCGACTTCCGCGATCGGCTCTTGCGTCGCCGACAACCCAATACGGGTGACCCTGCGGCCGGCCAGCGCGTCGAGCCGCTCCAGCGACAGCGCGAGATGCGAGCCGCGCTTCGTGCCCGCGACGGCGTGAATTTCGTCGACGATCACGGTGCGCGTGGTCGCGAGCATCTCCCGACCGGACTGCGAACCGAGCAGGATGTACAAAGACTCCGGAGTCGTGACGACGATGTGCGGCGGCTTGCGCCGCATCTGCGCACGCTCGTACTGCGGCGTGTCGCCGGTGCGCACCCAGGTGCGGATCTCGACGTCGCGCACCGTGTGACCGCGCAATTCCTCGCGAATGCCGTTGAGCGGCGCTTCGAGGTTGCGGTTGATGTCGTTCGACAGCGCCTTCAGCGGTGAGACGTACAGGACGCGCGTCTCGTCAGCCAAGCCCCACTGTTCGCCTTCACGCACCAGCTCGTCGATCGCCGCCAGGAAGGCCGCCAGCGTCTTGCCGGAGCCCGTCGGCGCGGCGATCAACACGTCCTGGCCGGACTGGATCGCCGGCCACGCCTCGGCCTGCGCGGGGGTCGGCGCGGGGAAAGTCCGGCCGAACCACGCCGACACGGCGTCGTGAAAGTAGGGAAGCGCGGAGCTCATAGGAGAGGCAGCAGCATACTCCCCGGAAGCAGACAGTGCCTGTCATGTTTCGGCGAGGAACCAAATCGATCGCTGATTCGCTGAGCGTACACGGAGGTATTTCGATGGCGGATCGTGTCGCTTTGATCACCGGGGCCACCAATGGCGTCGGCCGCGTCGTTGCCGAGCGACTCGGCGGGCAAGGCTGGCATGTGCTGGTCCATGGGCGCGACCGGAGCCGCGGCGAGCAGGTCGTGAATGCCATTCAGGCGCGCGGCGGGTCGGCGCGCTTCCATGAAGCCGATTTATCGTCTCTGAACACCGTGCGGCAGTTGGCCGAGGAAGTCATGAAGGATCATCCGGCGCTGCACCTGCTCATCAACAATGCGGGCGTCGGCTTCGGCCGTCCCGGCGCGGGGCGCGAGCAGAGCCAGGACGGATTCGAGCTGCGCTTCGCGGTGAACTACCTGGCGCCGTTCCTGCTGACCCATCGTTTATTGCCTGCCTTGCTGGAGGGAGCGCCCTCACGCGTCGTCAATGTTGCATCGATCGGCCAGAAGGAGCTGGATTTCGACGACCTGCAATCGATGCACGACTACTCCGGCGTGGATGCCTATCGCCGCTCCAAGCTCGCGCTGATCATGTTCACGTTCGATCTTGCGATGGAGCTGCAGAAGCTCGACGTCACCGTGAACGCTCTGCACCCGGCCACTCTCATGGACACGTTCATGGTGCAGCAGGCGCAGTGGCAGCCGATGAGTACAGTCGATGAAGGCGCCGACGCGATCATGAATCTCGCGGTCGGCGACCTTCAGGGCAGGACTGGCGAATACTTCGATCAGCGACGACCTGCTCGCGCGCTGCGGCAAGCCTACGATTCGCAGGCGCGCGAGCGGCTGCAGCGGATCACCAACGAGCTGACGGCCCGTTGATCCGCCGGCTCGCCGATCAGCGCGCCGCCGTCGACTGCAACGGCCGGAAGCCGCCGCCGAGTGCCTTGTACGTCGCGAGCAGTGCGGTCGCGGTCTGAGTCTCGCTGCGAGCGAGCTGGTCCTCTGCTGCCAGCGAGGTGCGCTCGGCATCGAGCACGGTGAGGAAGTCCGCGACGCCGCTTTCGTAGCGTGCGCGAGCGAGCTTCGCCGCGTCGAGCGAGGCGCTCGCGCTTGCCTGCAGATGCTGCTGCTTCACGATCGCCTTCGAATACGCGGTCAGGCTTGCATCGGTCTCTTCGAGCGCCTGCAGCACCGTTTGCTGGTACTTCGCCAGTGCGCCGTCCGTCGCAGCTTCGCGCTGTTTGATCTTCTGGCGCACGCGCCCGAGGTCGAACGCCGCCCAGCTGATGCTCGGTCCGAACGAGTACGTTTCGCTGCCCGAATTGCCGAGGTCGCTGCTATTGATGGAATCGAAGCCCCAGTGGCCGAGGAACGTGATGCGCGGGAACAGGTCGCCGACCGCGACACCGATGTTCGCCGTCGCCGCGGCGAGATTGCGTTCCGCGACACGAATGTCAGGGCGTCGACGCAGCAGCAGCTCAGGCGTGCCGATGTCGTGTGCGACCGGCAGCGTCGGCAGCGCGCGCGGTGTTGAAAGCTGCGGGAACAGCGCCTCGGGCGATTGGCCCGTCAGCACGCCGAGCCGCAACATGCTGCGCGTCACGCCGGCTTCGAGATCGGGAATCGTCGCGAGTGTGGCGGAGAGCTGCGCTTGTGCGCGCGAGGCGTCGAGCTGTGTGCCGCGACCTGCGTCGAGACGGGCCTGGGTGATGCGCACCGTTTCGCCCTGGTTGTCCGCGTTGCGATGCGCGACGGCCAGCTGCTGTTGCGCGCCACGCAGCTCGAAATAGTTGCGCGCGACTTCCGCAGTCACGCTCACTTGTGTCGCGTACACGCTGGCCTCGGCCGACTGCACCTGGGCCGAGCTCGCCTCGACCTGACGCCGCACGCGCCCGAAGAAATCCAGCTCCCAGAACGCATCGAAACCGGAATCGTAGAAGTCCTGCTCGCGGTCCGTCGTCGGGGCCGGCGCGAGCTGCCGATCGCTCGCTCGCGCCTTGGTGTAGCCCGCCGAGCCCTGCACGGTCGGGGCAAGATCGAGCCGTGACTCGCCGCGCAGCGCACGGGCTTCGCGCAGCCGCGCGGTGGCGATGCGGACGTCGTGGTTCGCGGTGAGAGCAGTCTCGATCATGCCGTTGAGCTGCTCGTCGTTGAACGCTTTCCAGAATTCGCGCTCGACGTCGGCCGTCGAGAACTGCGTCGCCTCGACGCCCACGAACTGATCCGACGTCGGCACTTCGGGGCGCCGATAGTCCGGCCCGACTGCGCACGCGGCGAGCAGCATTGCGGACATCAGTACGAGAAGCTTACGCATGGGAGGTTCCTTCTGCATTGGCCAGCGCCGCGCGCGCCGGACGGAGCTTTCTGAGCACCGCCGCGCGCAGCAGCACGTAGAAGAGTGGTGTCAGGAACAGGCCGAAGAACGTCACACCGATCATTCCGGAGAACACGGCGATACCGATGGCGTGGCGCATTTCCGCGCCTGCTCCCGACGAAAACACCAGCGGTACGACGCCCATGATGAACGCGATCGACGTCATCAGGATCGGACGCAGCCGCAGTCGCGCCGCTTCCAGCGCCGCGGCGACCGGGTCGACGCCGGCCTGCTCGCGGTCCTTGGCGAACTCGACGATCAGAATCGCGTTCTTGCTGGCGAGGCCCACGAGCACGAACAGCGCGATCTGCGTGAAGATGTTGTTGTCGCCGCCGGTGAGCCACAGCCCGAGGATCGCGGAGAACAGCGCCATCGGTACGATGGCGACGATCGCCAGCGGCAGCGTCCAGCTCTCGTACAGCGCGGCCAGCACGAGCACCACGAGCAGCACGCACAGCGGGAACACGAACACCGAGCTGTTGCCCGCGATGAATTCCTGGTACGTGAGATCGGTCCACTCGTACTTGACGCCGTTCGGCAGCGTCTCCCTCAGGATGCGATCCATCGCCGCCTGAGCCTGGCCGCTCGAATAGCCGGGCGCAGGCCCGCCATTCACGTCGGCCGTGAGATAGCCGTTGTAACGGAACACACGATCCGGTCCGTAGCTCTGCGAGACCTGCACGACCGAGCCGAGCGGCACCATCTCGCCGGCTTCGTTGCGTGTCTTGAGGCGCAGAATGTCCTCGGCCTTCGCGCGGTACGGATAATCCGCCTGCGCGATGACCTGGTAGGTGCGGCCGAAGCGATTGAAGTCGTTGACGTAGATCGAGCCGAGATACACCTGCAGCGTCTCGAACACATCGGTCAGCGCGATGCCGTGCTCCTTCGCCTTGACTCGGTTCACGTCGGCGCTGATCTGCGGCACGCTCACTTCGTAGTTCGAGAACACGCCGGTCAGCTCGGGCGCCTGGCGCGCCTTGGCGACCACGGCCTGCGTCGCCTTGTAGAGCTCGTCGTAGCCGAGGTCGGCCCGGTCTTCGAGCTGCAGCTTGAAGCCGCCGATCGTACCGAGGCCCTGCACGGGCGGCGGCGGGAAGACGACGACCTGCGCGTCCTGGATCACGCTGAGCTTCATGTTGAGCTGCTTGGCGATATTCAGGCCGTAGAGCTCCGATGACTTGCGGTCTTCGAAGTTGTCGAGGCCGAAGAACACGAGCGCCGAGTTCGGGCTGTTGGTGAAGCCGGCGATCGACAGGCCGGGGAATTGCACGGCGTCGCGCACGCCCGGAACGCTGTGCGCGATGTCGGCGACGCGGCGGACGACCTCATCGGTGCGATTCAGCGAGGCGGCGTTCGGCAGCTGCACCATGCCGACCAGGTACTGCTTGTCCTGGACCGGGATGAAGCCCTTCGGCACGACCTGGAACAGGCCCCAGGTCAGCGCGAGGATGCCGACGAACACGCCCATCACCAGGCTCTTGTGGGCGAGCACGCCGCGCACGCCGCGCACGTAGCCGGAGCCGGAGCGCGTGAACAGATTGTTGAAGCGCCGGAAGAACCCGCCGAAGACGCGGTTCATGCCGCGCGTCAGCGCATCGGGACGGGCGCCGTGCGGCTTGAGCAGCAGCGACGCCAGCGCGGGGCTCAGCGTCAACGAATTGATCGCGGAGATCACGGTGGAGATCGCGATCGTCAGCGCGAACTGCTTGTAGAACTCGCCGGTCAGGCCGGTGATGAACGCGATCGGCACGAACACCGCCACCAGCACCAGCGCGATCGCGATGATCGGGCCGCTGACTTCCTTCATGGCCTGGTACGTCGCCTCGCGCGGCGACAGGCCGTTCTCGATGTTGCGCTCGACGTTCTCCACCACGACGATCGCGTCGTCGACCACGATGCCGATCGCCAGCACCAGGCCGAACAGCGACAGCGCGTTGATCGAGAACCCGAACGCCAGCATCAAGCCGAAGGTGCCGACGATCGACACCGGCACGGCGATCAGCGGGATGATCGAGGCGCGCCAGGTCTGCAGGAACACGATCACGACGATGACGACCAGCGCCAGCGCCTCGAGCAGCGTCTCGATGACGGCCTTGATCGAGTCGCGCACGAAGACGGTGGGGTCGTAGACGATCTCGTACTTGATGCCCTCGGGGAAGTTGCGGCTCAGGTCCTGCATGGTGGCGCGCACGGCGTCCGACAGCTCCAACGCGTTCGCGCCGGGCGCCTGCGCGATCGGAATCGCGACCGCGGATTCGTTGTTGAGCAGACTGCGCAGCGAGTACTGGCCCGCGCCAAGCTCGATCCGCGCAACGTCCTTGAGGGTCGTCACGCCGCCGTCAGGCATGGTCTTGAGGATGATGTCGCCGAATTCCTGTTCGGTGATGAGGCGCCCCGACGCCGTGACATTCAGCTGGTACTCGGTGCCGACCGGCGCCGGATCCGAGCCGATGACGCCTGCCGCGACCTGCACGTTCTGCTCACGGATCGCGCGTACGACGTCGCCGGCGGTCAGCCCGCGGCTGGCGATGCGCTCGGGATCGAGCCACACGCGCATCGAGTAGTCACCCGCGCCGAACAGTCGCACTTCGCCCATGCCGGGCAAGCGCGCGAGCACGTCGCGCACCTGCAGCGTGGCGTAGTTACGCAGATACGTGGTGTCGTAGCGGCCGTCGGGGGATGTCAGATGCACGACCATCAGCAGGTCGGGCGACGCCTTCTTGGTCGTCACGCCGACGCGGCGCACGTCTTCCGGCAGGCGTGGCAAGGCCTGCGCGACGCGGTTCTGAACCTGCACCTGCGCGTTGTCCACGTCCGTGCCGAGGCGGAACGTGATCGTGAGCAGCATCGTGCCGTCGCTGGTCGCCTGCGAGGACATGTAGAGCATGTCCTCGACGCCGTTGATTTCCTGCTCGAGCGGCGCGGCCACCGTCTCGGCGATCACCTTCGGGTTCGCGCCCGGATACTGCGCGCGCACCTGCACCGACGGCGGGACGACCTCGGGATACTGGCTGATCGGCAACTGCCAGAGAGCGATCGCGCCGACCAGGAAGATGATGATCGACACGACCGCCGCAAAGATCGGCCGGTCGATGAAGAAGCGTGCGAATTTCATGACAGTCGGTTCCTTTACTTCGCCATCGCGAGCTTCGCCTCGGCGATCTCGCGGGCGTCCATTGCGACGCGCTCGGTCGCGACGACGACGCCGGGGCGCACACGCTGCAGGCCGTTGACGATGACGGTCTCGCCGGCCTGCAGGCCCTGCTCCACGATGCGCAGGCCGTCGGTGAGACGGCCGACCTTCACCGGCCGGTACGTCACCTTGTTCTGCGCGTCGACGACGTAGACGAATTTCTGGCTCTGGTCGGTACCGATGGCGCGGTCGTCGACCAGCACGGCCTGATACGAGTTGTGGCCGAGCAGCTTGACGCGCGCGAACAGGCCGGGCGTCAGGAAGCCGTCTTTGTTCTCGAACGCCGCACGCGCGCGGATCGTGCCGGTACGCGGATCGACCTGGTTGTCCACGAACACCATCGCGCCGCGATGCGGATAGCCGTTCTCGTTCGCCAGGCCCATCAGCACCGGGTTCGCGGCGTCGCGCGAGCTGGACCGCTCGCCGCGGCGCGACAGTTCGTTGTACTTGAGGTAGATCTGCTCGTCGCCCTCGAACGTCACGTACATCGGATCGAGCGAAACGACCGTCGTGAGCAGCGGCGCCGTGTTCGATCCGCCGGTCACGAGATTGCCCGTAGTCACGACGGCCTTGCTGACGCGGCCGTCGATCGGCGAAGTGATACGTGTGAACTCGAGATTGAGCTTCGCAGAATCGACAGCGGCGCGGGCCGCAGCGACATTGGCCTTCGCTTCGCGCGAGGCGTTGATGCGCGAGTCGTACTCTTCGCGCGAAACCGCCTTGATGTCGACCAACTTCTCGCTGCGCGCTGCATCGGAGGCAGCAAGCTCAGCACTGGCCACGGCACGCGCCAGCTCGGCTTCGGCCTTCGACAGCTCGGCGCGATACGGACGCGGGTCGATCACGAACAGCAGGTCGCCTTTGCGCACCGTGCTGCCCTCAGTGAAATTGACGCTCTCGATGTAGCCGGTGACGCGCGGCCGGACTTCGACGGACTGCACGGCTTCGAGCCGGCCCGTGAACTCGTCCCACTCGGTGACGTTGCGCTCGAGCGCGGACGCCACGGAAACCTGGGGCGCGGGGGCCTGCGCGACGGGTGTCGCTTCGCTGCGGCAGCCGCTCACGGCAACCAGCGCGACTAGCACCGCGGCGGGTGCGGCGAGCGCGGGCAGCAGTGCACGAACGTTCGATCGGGTCATTGTCATCACTCCATTCCGTCTTCACGTAAGACGCGCCGGCGGCACGCTATTCGACATTGGGATCATCTTCCTGCAGGGCTGCTGACAGCGGTGTGTCAGGAGACCGAGCCGCCACGCGACGGGTCGCGACGTGGGGCGCACTCTAATGATCGAACCGCGTGCGACCAATCGGGTTGGCTGCACGACATTCATGAAAGCGAATCAGGAATGCAGAGAGTTATGACGATATGCCGCGGTCGCAATTACCTCGGTGGTAAATGCAACAGGCACGTAGGTCGGGCTCTCTCTCTTATGCGACGCGCGAAGTGCTCGACGGAGTTGGCAGCGAATGCACCGCAGCCTGCGGGAACAGGCCTGCAACGAAATCGATGAACGCCTTCACCTTCGCGGTGGGCTGCCGATGCTGTGGGTACACGACGGAGATCGGGCGATAGGACTCGGCGTTCCAGTCCTGCAGCACCGGTTGCAGCAGGCCCGACGCGATCTGCGCCTCGACCGTGAAATCGAGCGAATGCACGAAGCCCGCGCCGCTCACCGCTGCAGTCACCGCGGACTGCGGGTCGCTGAAAGACAGCGGAGCGCGCGGCAGCAGTGAGTGCTCCACGCCGTTCTTCGCATACATCCACTCGCGGATCTGATTCGTGCCGAGACGGAACATCGCGATGCAGTGCTCGGGCTTCAGCTCATCGGGCGTGCGCGGCTCGCCATTGCGCTCGATGAATTCCGGCGAAGCGCAGGTCACGACGCGGAAGCTGCCGACGCGCCGCGCAATCAGGCTCGAATCGCTCAGCTCGCCGACACGCAGCGCCATGTCGATGCCTTCCTGCACCAGATCGACGACCCTGTCATTCATACTCATCTGCACGGTCACTTCGGGGTGCTGCGCGATGAAGCGCGGCAGCGCCGGCACGATCAGCAGCCGCCCGAGCGAGACCGGCACGTCCACTCGCAGCTTGCCGCGGGGAACCCCGCGCGCCTCGGTCACCTCGCTCTCGGCCTGGTCGAGCTGGCCGAGTGCGTCGCGGCAACGGTCGTAGAAGTTCGTGCCCAGGTCCGTCAGGCTGAGCGAGCGCGTGGTACGGTTCAGCAGGCGTGCGCCGAGTCGTTCTTCCAGCCGGCTCACGGCCTTGCTGATCGCCGAGGGGGACATCCCCAGGGTCTGCGCCGCGGCCACGAAGCTGTGCGCTTCGACCACGCGGACGAATGCGACAATGTCACTGAAGCTGTTCAAGCGTTCCCGATCCCCAACCCATGCCGCGCCGGGAACCCCGTAAGGGCCCCCTGACGGCGTTCATTGTAGGCTTGCAATTGTTGACTTTGACGCACGAACAAGTTGCTCCAGAAGCCGTTTACCCGGGGCGGCCACCCGACTAATGTATCGCCCACGGAAAAATTCCGGGATTTCAACTGTGACGGTGCAGCGATGTTGCTTGTGACGGATGTGACGGGGCCTGTGGGCCGGGCGGTCCTCGCCGAGCTCGCCAATGGTCCGACTGCCGTCCGCGCCCTGCTGCAGCCAGGTGGTGAGCTTCCCGTACAGGCGCCGAACATCGAGGCGGCGCACTTCGATCCGACGGACGCGACAAGTTTGCAGCGTGCAGTGCAGGGTGTCGAGGCGATCTTTCTAGCCTGGCAATTCTCGCCGCAACTTTCCGAAGCCCACATGCGCATCGTTTCGGCAGCGAAGGCTGCCGGCGTGCGGCGTCTGGTACAGCTGTCGGGCGTCGGCGCAGATCCGAACATGTGTTGCGCGCGCATGCTGCGGTGGTACGGCCAGGCTGAAGTGACCGTTGGCGCTGCGGGGCTGGAAGTCACGCGGCTGCGCCCGAGCATGTTGATGCAGAACCTCTTCGAGTTTGCTCCTTCGATCGCACAGCAGGGCGTCATCTCCGGCCCGTTCCGTTCGACCAAGTGGACCTGGGTCGACGCGCGGGACGTCGGCGCCGTGGCAGCCGCTACGCTGCGCGACCCTTCGCACAGCGGACGCACTTACACGGTAACGGGCTCGGAATCGATGAGCTATCCGCAAATTGCGGAGCATATGACCCGCGTCCTCGGCAAGCCGATCCGCTACGCCGATATCACTGCGAACGAGGCACGCGGCTGGCTGCAGGGCAAGGGACTGTCGCCGGTGATGATCGAAGCAAAGCTCGAAATGTGGGATGCCTGCGCGTCGAACCTGATCAACGCGCCGCCGACTCAGGTGGTCAAGGAAGTGACCGGACGCGAGCCGCGTACGGTCGACGACTTCGTGCGCGATTACAAGAAACAGTTCCTGACGGCCAGCGCCGCCTAGCTCTTCTCTGCCTGCGGCGTCACCGCGATCTCGACGCTGCGATTGTCGTTGTCGATTGTCGCGATCGTCACCGGTCGCCGCCACACGCGCGCGATGTATTCGAGCACCTTGCGTCCGCGCTCCGGATCCAGCCCGCGGCCGTCGGTCGTGTGGTCGTGCACTAACTCCAGCTTGCCGTCGACGTGCACGCGCGAGGCGCTCACGGTCGGCGCGCCGAACGCGTACTTCGGCGCGAGCAGCGCCTCGTGCAGCTGTGGCAGATCCATCTCCTGCACCGTCAGCGTGCCGGTTGCCGGCCCCTTGAAGCGGAACAGCTTCAGCTCGGTTGCGAGCTCCAGCGTCAGGTGGTTGCGCACGAACGCGAAGTCGTCGTCCTCGCACATGATCTTGCGCGCGGCATCGAGGCCCTGCGCCTCGACGATCTTCTCCCAGATCGAGAAGCCCAGGTGATACGGATTCGTCGAGAGCGCCACGCTCTCGCCGCTGGCGCTCGGGCGCACCACGTCCGAGTGGCACTTGATCGCATCGACATAGGCTGACTGCGGCAGAAAATCCGCTTCGCGCAGCAGCCGGGCGTGCCAGTACGAGGCCCAGCCTTCGTTCATGATCTGGCAGGCGAACACGGGGTAGAAGTAGAAGGACTCTTCGCGCACCGCGAGGAAGATGTCGCGCTCCCACGGCTCCAGCTCGGGTGCGTACTGCGCGATGAACCACAACAGGTCGCGCTCCGGATGCGGCGGGATCGGCGCGCGCTTCGCGGGACCGGTCGGTTGCGGGCGCGCCGTATCGGGACCGAGCGCGGCGAAACGCCGCGAGAATTCGTCGTTCGGCGGCGCAGCGGGCTGTGCCATCAACTCCGCGTAGCGCGCGCGGCGCAGACCCTGATCGATGTCGATGTGCTGTTCCAGGGCCAGCGCGGCGTCGAGCACGGACTCCACGCGCTCCATCCCATGCTCTTCGATCGCCATGCCGATCTGGCGCGCATGCGCCGCGGCCTGCTCGACGATGTGCTCGCCGACTTGCTGCTGGCTGCGCTTGAACAGCATGTTGTTCGCCGAGAAGTCCGCGTGACCGAGCACGTGCGCCGTGACCAGCACGTTTTCCGCAGCGCTGTTGCTCTTCGCGAGGTAGGCGCGGCCGGGATTGCCGGGGAACACCACCTCGAACAGGCGCGACAGGCCCATGCGATGCTGGATCAGCTGGTAGATGTAGCGGACGCCGAACGACCAGTGCGGCATGCGTACCGGCAGACCGTAGATCGCGATCTCGGTCATGAAGCTTTCCGGCACGACCTCGAACTCGACGCGGTGGTAGTTCAGCCCCTTCTCGCGAGCGAGCTGCTCGATGCGGGAAATGTGCGTTTGCCAGTCTTCGGTCATGGATTCACTTCTGAAGCTCGGCCGAAGAAGTGCCGCACTGCGTTCCAGATGTCGTCGGTGCCGCTGACGCGGTAAGCGCCGACGTTGTCCTCGTCGCGCGCGATCTCGACGAACAGCCGGCCGATCTCGCTGTCCGGCGCGGCGCCGGCGAGCGGTGCGACCTCCAGGAAGCCGGCGAAATTGCAGTCGCCGACCAGTTCTTCCAGCGCGGCCTGCGCCTGCGGCTGGTCCGAGGGGAAGTTCTCGCCGTCGGAGGCGTAGAACAGGTAGACGTTGTACTGGCTCGGGCTGAAGCGCGCGTCGATCACTTCGCGCACCTTCTTCAGGCCGGCCGAGGCGACCGTGCCGCCGGTGCCGGTCACGCGGAAGAACTCTTCTTCCTGGAATTCCCAGGCTTCCGACGTGTGCGCCACGAACACCAGGTCGAGATGGCGGTACTGGCGGCGCAGGCCCTGGATCGCCCAGAAGAAGAAGGTCTTGGAGATCTGGCGTTCGCGCTCGCCCATGCTGCCCGAGACGTCGAGCAGCAGGATCACGACCGCCTGCATCGCCGGCTGCTCGCGCTTGGTGAGCTGCCGATAGCGCAGGTCGTCGTCGGTGAAGGTAGGTGACTCGGCGCCGCCGGCGTTCTGCATGCCACGCCGCTTGATCGATTCTTTCAGCGAGCGCCGCCGGTCGAGACGCGAGCGCGCGCCGCGGCGGTCCCAGCCTTCGCGCGTCCACTCGTCTTCCTTGGCGCGGCCGGCTTTCGCTTCGAGATTCGGCAGCTGCATCTCTTCCCACAGCCAATCGACGATGTCGTCGATGCGGAATTCGAGCGTGTACTGGATGCTGCCGTCTTCGTTGCCGCCCTGGCCGCGCTGATTGTCGCTGTCCTGCTGCGGACGGCCGATGCGGTCGCCGGGCTTGGCCTGACCCTGGCCTACACCCTGCTGCTCATTCGAGGAGCGCAGCTTGAAGCGGTAGTGCTCGAGCATGCGTACCGGCACGCGCACCGTCGTGGCGCCGCCGTTGAGTACGTCCGCGCCGGCGACGATCTGCGGCAGATGCTGCCGCACGGCATCGCGAACCTTGTCGTTGTGACGCAGCCAGTCGCGGGCGCCGCGCGAGAACAGGTCGTACCAGCCCGCCTCGCCAGGGCTGCGATCGCCACCACCGCCGGAGCCGCCTCCGCCCGACGTGTTTTCGCTCATGTCCGCCTTCGCAACCTCGCTGTGCCCTCTACTCCTGCGCCAACAACGTCGTGACGTAGCTGAGCGCTTCCTTCGCGCTGTGCTCGTCGTAACCATACTCCGCCGTGAGCCGGTCTTGCACCGCCGAGATTTTCTTACGCGCCTCGTCGTCGGGTCGCGCCGCGGAAGTCACCAGCCGCAGCACGTCGCGGCGCTCTTCGAACAGATACTGCTCGATCGCCTCGCGCATGCGCGAGTGGCTGTTCAGCGTGAACTTCTCGCTCTGCTTGTACGCGACCATGGCTTTGCGCACGACCTCCTGCCGGAACGTCATCTTGCCGGACTCCGATACCTTGATCTTGTCCTCGACGGAACGCAGGAAGCGCTCGTCCGCAGGCCGCGTCTCGCTGGTGATCGGGTCGGTGACCTCGCGATGATCGAGCGACGCTTCGACCTCGTCCAGGTACTTGTCGAGCAGCTGCTGCGCTTCGTCCTCGAACGAAGCGAACAGCGCGCGGTGCACGTCTTCCTTGACCCAGCGGTTGTAGAAGTCCTTGCGCGCCAGCACCAGGTAATCGATCCAGAGCTTCTTCGCCTTGGCGTCCATGCGCGCGTCGTTCTCGATCGAATCCTTGAGCGCGAGCAGCACTTCCATGCTGGTCAGGCTCTTCTTGTCGCTGCGCGTGATCGCGTTCGAGATCGAGTTGACGACGAAGCGCGGGCTCACGCCCGTCAGCCCCTCTTCGGGCGACTCGGAGCGCAGGCGCGTGATCTCGTTCTCGGGGAAGCCTTCCACGCTCTCGCCCGCGTACAGGCGCAACTTCTTCGACAAGTCGAGGCCTTCGCGCTCCGGCTTCAGCAGGCGCGTCAGCACTGCGAACACCGATGCCAGCCGCAGCGCGTGCGGGTCGAGGTGCACGTCGCGGAACGCCGGGGCCGCCGACACCAGCTTGTTGTAGATGCGCGACTCTTCGATGTACGACAGCGTATACGGCACCTTGACGATGACCATGCGGTCGAGCAGCGCTTCGTTTTCCTTTTCCTGCAGGAACTTGTGGAACTCCGCCAGGTTCGTGTGCGCCAGGATCGTCTCGTCCAGGTAGATCAGCGGGAAGCGCGACACCTTGACGTTCTTCTCCTGCGTCAGCGTCAACAGCAGGTACAGGAACTCGCGCTTGACCTTCAGGATCTCGATCATCTCGAGCATGCCGCGACTCGCGGCATAGACGGCGCCGGACCATGACCAGGCGCGCGGGTCGCCTTCGTCGCCGTACTGCGCGACCTTCGACAGGTCCACGGAGCCGACCAGGTCCGCGAGGTCCGCGGTCGTCGGATCGTGCGGCGCATACGTGCCCACGCCCATGCGCGTGGCTTCCGAGAGGAAGATGCGTTCGACCGGCATGCGCAAGAAGTCGCCTTCGAACTCGCGCTCCAGACGGTCGCGCGCCCACGGGCTGAGCTCGCCGCGGATTTCGACGCCGTACGTGTCGCGGAACTCGGCGCGCAGGGTGGGGGGCACGAGGTTCAGCGGCGACTCGTGCATCGGCGAGCCCTGCAATGCGTACATCGCGCCTTCGTCGGTGTGGCTGTACTCCTCGAGACCGCGCTTCAGCAGGATCGCCATCGTCGACTTGCCGCCGGACGGCGGGCCGAGCAACAGCAGCAGGCGGCGCCCCACGTCGGAGCCCGCGGCGGCGGCCTTGAAGTAATCGACCACGCGACCGAGCGGCTCGTCGATGCCGAACAGCTCGCGCTTGAACAGCTCCTTGGGGCCGCCGGATTCGCCGGCGTTGCCGTTGGCCGCGCCATTGGGGACGGCGGCGGGATTGTTCTTGCCGAACCAGCAGAGCATGTCCCACAGGTATTCATGACTGGCGCGGGCCAGTTGCCGACCGTTTCCCGGCACGACCGTGCGCAGGAATTCGCCGAACGTGCCGGACCAGTGCTGCGCACGGTGGAACCGGCTGTACGCGCTCAATGCCTCGACGAAGCTCTCACCGCGCTGGGAGCTTCCTCTGGGGCTGTCTGACTGCATCGAACCGCCCTCCATAATTTTCTCTTGCGCTATACGCTCGTTAGTCTGTGCACACTTGCACGCAGTTCACAGAGTTCGCAGGCCAGCATCGCCCATCGCCGTAAGATAAAGACTGATCCACGGTCGCACATGTTCCATCGAGAACTGCGCCGCAACGGTGCGGAATTTCGAAGTGATGCAAGACCTTCAGCTCGCTGAGAGATGAGCTGGACTGCGCGGGATCGCGCATCTCACACGATGGAGTGCGGACCATGACTCTCTGATTACTCCCTTCGGGCACATCTTGCAATGCGATCATTGCTGAGACTGTAAAGGGCAGCGGCGTACCCGTAGCCCTACTTTGTGAGCGTGGCCGCAAGGAGTCCACAGCCCGAACGGGCTGTGGACAAGTCGAGTCAGGATTCAGGGGGGGTTCAGGCGGCGGCCGTGACGGGCTTCACGACATCGATGCCGAGCGCTTCACGCACGACCTCTTCGACGCGCTCGCAGAACACGAACTGCACTTCGTCGCGCACGCTCTGCGGCACGTCTTCCAGGTCCTTGCGGTTGCGCGCTGGCAGCAGCACCTTGCGAATGCCAGCACGATGTGCGGCGACCGTCTTCTCCTTGATGCCGCCGACCGGCAGCACGAGGCCGCGCAGGCTCACCTCGCCCGTCATCGCCACGCTGTCGGCGATCGTGCGGTTGGTGAACAGCGATACCAGCGCAGTGAACATCGCCACGCCGGCGCTCGGGCCGTCCTTCGGGATCGCACCCGCCGGCACGTGGATGTGCACGTCGCTCTTGTCGAGGGTGCCCGCGTCGAACCCCAGGCGCGACGCCTGCGACTTCACCAGCGACAGCGCTGCCTGCGCGCTCTCCTTCATGACATCGCCGAGCTGACCGGTGAGGATCAGCCGGCCGCTGCCCGGTATGCGCGTGGCCTCGATGAACAGGATGTCGCCGCCGACCGGCGTCCAGGCGAGCCCCGTGGCGACGCCCGGTACGCTGGTGCGCATCGCGACCTCGCTTTCGAAGCGCGCCGCGCCGAGGATCGGCGGCAGATCGTCGACGTCGATCGTCGCCTGCTCGATCGCACCTTCGGCGATGCGCACCGCGACGTTGCGCAGCACCGCGCCGATCATGCGTTCCAGGTTGCGGACGCCGGCCTCGCGCGTGTGATCGCGTGCGATCTGTCGCAGTCCGGCGTCAGTGATCGTCGCCTGTTCCGGCTTGAGGCCGTTCGCTTCGAGCTGGCGGCGCATGAGGTAGCGCTTCGCGATCTCGACCTTCTCCTCCTCGGTGTAACCGGTGAGCTCGATCACTTCCATGCGGTCGCGCAGCGGCCCCGGGATCGTGTCGAGCACGTTCGCGGTGGCGATGAACGTCACCTTCGACAAGTCGAAGGGCAGGCCGAGGTAGTTGTCGCGGAACGTGTTGTTCTGCTCCGGATCGAGCACCTCGAGCAGCGCCGAGGACGGATCGCCCTGGATGCCGGCACCGAGCTTGTCGATCTCGTCGAGCATCAGCACCGGGTTGCGCGTACCGGCCTTGCGGAGCGCCTGCACGATGGTGCCCGGCAGCGCGCCGATGTACGTGCGCCGATGGCCGCGGATCTCCGCCTCGTCGTGCACGCCGCCGAGGCTGACGCGCGCGAACTTCACGCCGAGGGCGCGCGCGATGCTCTGCCCGAGAGAGGTCTTGCCCACGCCGGGCGGACCGACGAAGCACAGGATCGGGCTGCGGCCCTGCGGATTGAGCTTGCGCACCGCCAAATACTCGACGATGCGGCGCTTGATCTTGTCGAGGCCGTAATGGTCCTCGTCGAGCACGCGCCGCGCCTTCTCGATTTCGATGGCCTCGCTGTCGAGCTTCGACCATGGCAGCTGCAGCATCCAGTCGAGCCAGGTGCGCAGCAGCGAGTACTCGGCGCTCGCGTCCGACATGCGCTCCAGGCGCCTCAGCTCCTTGCGCGACTGCTCCAGCGCTTCCTCCGGCATGCCGGCCACTTCGATGGCCTTGCGCAGCTCGGCGATCTCCTCGCCGGACTCGCCTTCTTCGCCAAGCTCCTTGCGGATCTGGTGCAGCTGTTCGCGCAGCAGCGCTTCCTTGTGGCGCTCGTCGATCGCCTCGCGCGTCTGCTCTTCGAGCTGGCGCTGCAGACGCAGCACCTCGATGCGCTTGCCGAGCAATTCCGCGACGTGGTCGAGGCGCGCCCTGACATCGACCGTTTCCAGCAGCTGCTGTTTGTCGTTCGCCTTGATGTCCATGAAGCTCGAGATCAGGTCCGCGAGCGTCGACGGCGACTCGACCGCCTGGATCGCGTTCGCGAGCTCGGCCGGCGCCTGCGGCAACAACGACACCGCTTCGGCGGCGAGACGCTTCAAGTGGAGTGCGCGCGCTTCGATCTCGCTCGTGGTCGGCGAATCCTGCAGGAACTCGACGCGCGCGACCATGAACGGCAAGCCGCTCTGCCAGTCCAGCACGCGGAAGCGGCGCTCACCCTGCACGACCAGGTGGTGTGTGCCGTCCTGACCCGTGACATAGCGCACGATGCTGGCGACCGTGCCGACCTTGTGCAGGTCACGCCCGGTCGGCGATTGCAGGTCCGGATCCTGCTGTAACAGGAATCCGACCTTGCGCTCGGCGCGCACCGCTTCCTGGGCCGCGGCAAGCGAGCGCTCGCGATTGATCGCGACCGGCACGACGGTGCCCGGGAACAGCACCAGGTTGCGCACCGGGACGATGATCAGCATGTCGTCCGAGACCGTCGAGGCCGCGGGCGGCCGCTCGGACTGGGAAGAGGTGTCGTTGTTGAGTTCCAAATCGCTCATTGAGGACTCCGCTCAGCGCAGGATGAAGCGCAGGACCAGGCATCCGTTCGTGTAACTTCGTTCCGTCAGTTCGTAACGCGCCGCGGGCAGCGCAATGCGCCGCTCGAAGCGCCCGTAAGGGATCTCCAGCCGGTGTAACGCGGTTGCGTGCCGCTGCACCGGCAGGGCGCGCGCGGCCGCCACCACGATCAGCCCGCCCTCCGTATGGACATCGATGTGCTCCGGCGCAACGCCCGGCAAGGCGATCGTCACCTGCACCTCATCCCCATAAGCCACGATGTCTACGGGGGGTTCCCAGCGCGGCTGCGCCTCCACGGCGCGGCCGAAGCGGAAGAACTGACGTTGCAGTCGTTGCGCCTGTTCGAGCATTTCGCACGCTTCGGCCCACATCCAGGCCGGCGGGTTACGGATGGCCATGAGTAAGATCCCTGTGCGACATGGCGGGTAGGTGGGGCCGCAATGCCAGGAGTCAAGCAGCGCATAGCGGCTATGCTAGGTTCCATGCCCCGCCGCGCTTTCGACGCCGCCTTCTACCGCCGCTTCTACTTCGACCCGCGCACGCAGGTGACGACGCGCGCCGAGACGGTCGCGCGCGCCAAGACCGTGGCCGCTCTCGTCGAGCATCTCGATCTCCCCGTGCGCACCATTCTGGACGCCGGTTGCGGGCTCGGCTGGATGCGTCGGCCGTTGCTGCGCGCGTTTCCGCGTGCGACCTACACCGGTATCGAAGTGAGTCGTCACGTGTGCGAGCGCTACGGCTGGACGCACGCGTCGATCGCGTCGTATCGCACGCGCAAGCGCTTCGACCTGGTGATCTGCTACGACGTGCTGCAGTACCTCACTGACGTCGAGGCCGCACGCGCGATCGTCAATCTCGGCCGGCTGTGCCGCGGCGCACTGTTCCTGCAGGTGCCGACGCGTGAGGACTGGCGGCGCAACGCCGACCGTTCCTGCAGCGACGAGGATATTCACCTGCGTCCCACGAGCTGGTATCGGACGCGTCTGGCACGACGCTTCCGCCATGCCGGCTTCGGACTCTACGTCCGTCGCAGCGTGCCGCTGTTGCAGTGGGAGCTCGCCCGCGCCGAGCAGTAAGGGCCGGCAATAGAACGAAAGGGCAATCCGTTATTCCATTTCGGCTAAACCCTGTCACTTTCTGGCTCGTTGCATCGTCATCACCAGGCAGGCATCGCTTTTTTTTCACGCCGGCTTCACGCTGCGTACGACTGTTCTCTCACGCCGCGATCTTAATCTGCGTCACGTGCTCAGATGCGAAGCGTATTTACCGGTTGGATGCCTGCATTCACCGGTCGGGACGCATCCGGCGGGTCGGGTACTGCGTAAGCAGCACATCGATTCCTCACGCGGCGGTCATGAATGTCATTCCCGCCGCCGCGTTTATCGCCGGCGCCGCTTCGCAGAAAGTAGCACTCGACGAACAGTGACTGGCGTGAATAGAGATAAGGGCTGATCGTGTCATGGAGTCCGCAAAACAACTGAAGCTCGTTGCACTCGCCGTGCTGGCTGCGGCGCTGATCCTGCCGGTGTCTCACGCGAGCGCGCAGGACGATGCCTGGCGCACCTGGCTGCCGGAGCAGGAGATCAGCGGCGTCCGCCTGCACATCGACAACGACCTGTTCGCGGGCCGCAACCTCGATCGCGATTACACCGGCGGTCTGGCGATCACTCTCTCGGGCACTGCGGCGCGCGACGGCTTGCTGTCGCTGGACCCGGTGCTGACCCGAATCGACCAGCTGTTCGAGAGCTCACCGGCCGCGAGCGTGCGTCACGCGCGGCAGATCGGTCTGATCGCATTCACGCCGAGCGACATCATTACCGACGAGGCGCAGCAGGCCGATCGGCCTTACGCGAGCCTGCTGTTCGCCTCGAACGGCCGCGTGCGAGTCGACCCCGACGACCGCGGCGCGTGGACGAGCAGCCTGACTGTGGGCTTCCTCGGTCTGCATCTCTCCGAGGCGCTGCACGATCTCGTGCACGAGGCCGTGGGCTCGGAGAAGCCGCAGGGTTACGACCACCAGATCTCAGCCGGCGGCGAGCCGACTGCGCGCTACATGCTTGCGCGTCATAAGCTGGTGTATGCGGATCCGACGGGCCGCATCGATGTGAAGACGACAGTCGAGGGCAGCGTGGGCTTTCTCACCGAGACCAGTGCTGCGATCTCGATGCGCGTCGGCCGCTTCGATACGCCGTGGTGGACGTTCTCGCCGGAGCTCGCGGATTACATCGCCGCTCCGACGCCTGTGGAATCGCTCGGCGTGCAGCGCGAGGTTTACTTCTTCGCCGGCGCCCGCTTGACGGCGCGCGCGTACAACGCGTTCCTGCAGGGCCAGTTCCGCGACAGCGACGTGCGCTACTCGTACGACGAGATCGAGCCGATCGTCGGCCATGCGTGGGTCGGCGTCATGACCCAGATGTTTGCGAATACCGAAGTGAGCTATGCGCTGCACTACCAGACCGCTGAGCTGCGCGACGGCAAAGCCGCGCGCGACGCGTTCTGGGGCGGCGTGCAGCTCGCCCACTCTTTCTGATATGCCGTTCTGATTTCCCGCTGTTTCCCTGACCCCCTGACTGGCCCGCTTCGGCGGGCCTTTTTTTGGCACCCCAAAAAATCGCGTCATTAACTGCGGGGCTTTGGAGTGTCAGTGGAAGCGATTTTTCGGGGACCCCGCCCGGAGAAATCCAAGACTAGGGATTGCGGCGCTTACGCTGAGGCAATTTCACGCCCTTGAGTCCGGTGTGCTGTGTGCGGAACGGCTTCGACTGCTGGGTCTTCTTGGCAACCGCCTTTCTCTGACCCTCCGGCGCAGTGCCGGTGCCGAGGGGTTGCCACGCCGGGATCAGTTGATGCTTGCCGGCGCCGATCAGGTCGGCGCGGCCCATGCGTCGCAACGCCTCGCGCAGCATCGGCCAGTTATTTGCGTCGTGCCAGCGCAGGAAAGCTTTGTGCAGGCGGCGGACCTTGAGGCCCTTGGGGATGTGCACTGCATCGCTGCCGTGCGTGACCTTGCGCAGCGGGTTCTTGCCCGAGTGCCACATCGCCGTCGCTGTCGCCATCGGTGAGGGCAGGAACGCCTGCACCTGGTCGGCACGGTAGCCGTTCTTCTTCAACCACAGCGCCAGCTCGAGCATGTCCGCGTCGGTCGTGCCCGGATGCGCGGCGATGAAGTACGGGATCAGGTACTGCTCCTTGCCCGCTTCCTTCGAGTATTTCTCGAACAGCTCCTTGAAGCGGTAGTACGTGCCCACGCCGGGCTTCATCATCTTCGACAGCGGCCCTTCGCCGATCGCCTCCGGTGCGATTTTCAGATAGCCGCCGACGTGATGCTGGACCAGCTCCTTCACATACTCGGGCGATTCGACTGCGAGGTCGTAGCGCACACCCGAGCCGATCAGCACCTTGCGAATCCCCGGCAGCGTGCGCGCGCGCCGATACAGCTTGATCAGCGGCATGTGATCGGTGTTGAGATTCGGGCAGATGCCCGGATAGACGCACGAAGGGCGGCGACAGGCGGCTTCGATCTCGCGCGACTTGCACGCGAGCCGGTACATGTTCGCGGTCGGTCCGCCGAGATCGGAAACCACGCCGGTGAAGCCGGGCACCGTGTCGCGCACGGTCTCGATCTCCTTGATGACCGAGTCCTCCGAGCGGCTCTGGATGATGCGACCCTCGTGCTCGGTGATCGAGCAGAACGTGCAGCCGCCGAAGCAACCGCGCTGGATCGCGATCGAGAAGCGGATCATCTGGTACGCCGGGATCTTCGCCTTGCCGTAGAACGGGTGCGGCACGCGCCGATACGGCAGCTCGTAGATCGCATCCATCTCTTTGGTCGTCAGCGGCAGCGGCGGCGGATTCAGCCAGACGTCGACGTCGCCGTGACGCTGCACCAGCGCGCGGGCGTTACCGGGGTTCGATTCGAGATGCAGGATCCGCGAAGCATGCGCGTACAGAACCGGATCGTCGCGCACGGCTTCGTGCGCCGGCATGCGGATGACGGAGTGCTCGCGCTCCGCCGTCGGCACGTGGCGATAGAAGCGGACGACTTTGACGGGCTGCGGGCTGGGTTCCGGACTCTTGCACGCGGGCGCGGCTTGCGTCTTCGCGCCTTCCATCGCGTACGGATCGATGGGCGGATTCAACGTACCCGGCTCGTCGATCGTGGTCGAATCGATTTCCGTCCAACCCGTCGGCGTTGCGTGGCGTACGAAAGCCGTGCCGCGCAGGTCCGTGATCTCGTCGATGCGCTCGCCCTTCGCGAGGCGATGCGCGATCTCCACGATCTGCCGCTCGGCGTTGCCGTACACGAGCACGTCGGCCTTCGCGTCGAGCAGGATCGAGCGCCGCACTTTCTCCGACCAATAGTCGAAGTGCGCGATGCGCCGCAGGCTGGCCTCGATGCCGCCGACCACGACCGGCACGTCGGTGAACGCTTCGCGCGCACGCTGTGCGTAGACGATCACCGAGCGGTCGGGTCGTTGCCCGCCCGCACCGTCCGGCGTGTAGGCATCGTCGCTGCGAATGCGGCGATCCGCGGTGTAGCGATTCACCATCGAATCCATGTTGCCGGCCGTGATGCCGAAGAACAGGTTCGGCCGGCCGAGACGCGCGAAGTCAGCGGCAGAGCGCCAGTCCGGCTGCGCGATGAGGCCCACGCGAAAGCCCTGGGCTTCCAGCACGCGCCCGACGATCGCCATGCCGAAACTCGGATGGTCGACGTAGGCGTCGCCGGTCACGATGATGACGTCGCAGCTGTCCCAGCCGAGGGCCTCCATTTCCTCCCGCGACATGGGCAGGAACGGAGCGGTCCCGAACCGGGACGCCCAGTACTTGCGATAGGAGAAGAGGTCGCGAGCCGGCAGCATGGGGCGCGGATGATAGCTCAAGTGCCGGCCAGAGCCTTTTTGCGCTGCGCTGAGCTCACGGTGCTCACGTACGGCGAATCCCGATCGAAGAATCGCCACGGCTTGAGGGCCCAGTCCCCGGCATAGTCCACGCCGATGCGCTCGCTGCGCGCCACCCGCGGCCGCCGATAGGCCGCCGGGCGCTCGATCCACAACGGCGGCGCGCGCAGGCTGACGCCGTTCAGTTCCCGATCGATGTGCAACGCGCGGCACAGCAGGCCCGGGCCGTGCGTCGTGTCGCTGACGCCCGCGACAGGCTCCAGGGCGCGAATCAGCACCGCGTGCGGCACGCCGGCCGCGGCAGTGACGACGTTGAGGCAATTCCAGAATCCATAGATGAAGTAGACGTAGGCGTGGCCCGGCGGCCCGAACATGACTTCGGTGCGCTTGGTGCGCCCACGCGCGGAATGGGCGGCGAGGTCGCGCGGTCCCTTGTACGCCTCGGTCTCGACGATCCGGCCGACCTGGCGTCCGGCGGGACCGGCGTGGATGAGGTGCATCCCAAGCAGGTCGCGCGCGACGAGCAGCGTTTCGCGCGAATAGAAAGTGAGCGGGAGAGGGGTGGCAGGTGCGGGCATGGCGCCCGCTCTTATATAAGAGAAGAGAGTCAGGCTGAAGCCCGACCTACAGCAGACAGGTAGGTCGGGCTTCAGCCCGACACGATCATTCCGCCGGCGGCCAGTGCGCGGCGATCTGCATTACGTCCAGTTCGGCCGTTCCGGCCGTCGCATCGAGCGCGCGCACCTTGATGCGCATGAAGTCGAGCGAGCTGCCCTTCTCGAAGTAGTGAAAGACCGAGCTGCGGGACTCTTCGCCCAGCGCGCGCGGCACGATGAATTCGTTGGTCGACTGCTCCTGCACCAGCGGGCCGCAGCTGACGCGCGTGCCGCCGAACGCGACCGCGATGTGGGCGGCATCGGCCATGCGTACGACCGACTTCAGCGTGATGCGAAAACGCGGCTCCATGCCGTCGGGCGTCTCGAGGATGTCGACGTGCTCGCCCGCGCTCAGACGCACGATCTTGCGCCGGCGATCGACGCGCTGCGAATCCGCGACGCGAACTGTGGGGGCATCGCTGTAGATGATCTTGCCGGGCGCAGGCGCGGCGGCGCGTTGCATGGCGAGCGCAGCGGCGGCGCGCTGCCGATGCAGACACAGGGCGGCGATCAGTCCACCCGTGACAACGACAGCGAGGCAGAGCAGCAGCGGCAGTTGCGTAAAGAGGGGGGAGCTGGAATCCATACCGACGAATCCGTGACCGGCAACTCTCTACAGGTATCGGCAGCGCGAGGCGTTGCTCGATGTGATCCGTGTCGAGTTTCGCTCATCGCGCTGCGCAGCGGCGTGGACCTGCATCACAGGCAGGACTCTCGCGCACTTAACAAAAATCGTCGTTCGCCGGCCGGGGCGGCCGCGGGCGCACGCCGGGCTCGGGTTGCGTCGCGTCAGCGAGCGACCTACTCTCTCGCGCTCGATTTTCATCGCTCGACCGGGAGTGCATATGTATACAGTTCCCCGTCGCGCCCGGTGGTCCGGCGCGCTCGCAGCTCCTCTTTTGGCACTCGGGTTGCTCACGCTCGGCGCGTGTAAAAAGCACGAGCCGGCGCCGGCACCGGAGCCGCAAAGCCCGATCTCGCCGGCGGCGAAGACCGCGGCCGGACAGATCACCGCCGACTACCTTCGTGCACAGATCACGAAGTTGTCCGCGGACGAGTTCGAGGGCCGCGCGCCCGCGACGCCCGGCGACGAGAAGGCGCGCCAATACATCGTCGAGCAGCTGCAGGATCTCGGGTTCAATCCGGGCGGAGCCGACGGCCGTTGGCAGCAGCCGTTCGACGTCGTTGGCATCACGGCGGAAATGCCGAAGCAGTGGACCTTCAGCAAGGGCGGCAAGAAAGCGTCCTTCAAGTGGTGGGATCAGTACATCGCCGGCAGCGGCGTGCAGACCGAGAAAGGCTCGGTCAAGAACGCCGAGGTCGTGTTCGTCGGCTACGGCATCCAGGCGCCCGAGTACGGCTGGGACGACTTCAAGGGTCAGGATCTCAAGGGCAAAGTGCTGCTGATGCTGAACAACGATCCGGACTGGGATCCGAATCTGTTCGCCGGCAACACGCGGCTCTACTACGGCCGCTGGGTGTACAAATATGAGAGCGCGGCACGCGCGGGCGCCGCGGGCGCGATCATCGTGCACACCACGCCATCGGCGGGCTATCCGTTCCAGGTCGTGCAGACCTCGTGGAGCGGCGAGCAGGTCGAAGTGCCCGCTGAGAGCGAGCCGCGCGTCCAGGTGAAGGCGTGGATGACCGAGGACGCGTCGCGTCAGCTCGTCAAGCTCGCCGGCCAGGATCTCGACAAGCTGATCGAGTCGGCGAAGTCGAAGGACTTCAAGCCCGTGCCGCTCGGCATCACGACCTCGATGGACTTCAAGAACAAGCTCAACAAGTCGCAGACCGCGAACGTGTACGGCGTGCTGAAGGGCAGCGATCCCAAGCTCGCGGACGAGTACGTGATCTACAGCGCGCACCACGATCATCTCGGCGTCGGCGAGCCCGACGCGGAGGGCGACAAGATCTACAACGGCGCAATGGACAACGCCTCCGGCGTGGCGCAGCTGCTGGCGCAGGCGAAAGCGTTCAGGGCGCTGCCGACGCCGCCGAAGCGCTCGATCATGATGCTGTTCGTCGCGGCCGAGGAGCAGGGCCTGCTCGGCTCGAAGTACTACGCCGAGCATCCGACGATCGAGCCCGGCAGGATCGTCGCGAACATCAACTACGACGGCGGCAACATCTGGGGCCGCACCAAGGACATCATCTTCGTCGGCAAGGGCAAGTCGACGATCGACGAGTACGTCGATGCGATCGCCAAGGCGCAGGACCGCCACGTCGTGCCCGACCAGTTCCCGGACCGCGGCTTCTTCTATCGCTCCGACCAGTTCAGCTTCGCGAAGATCGGCGTGCCCGCGCTGTATCTCGACGCCGGCACCGACTTCGTCGGCAAGCCGCCGGAGTGGGGCAAGCAGGTGCACGAGGAGTACGAACAGAAGCACTATCACCAGCCGTCCGACGAGATCCAGGACAGCTGGAACTTCGACGGCATGATCGAAGACGCGCAGCTCGGCTTCTACGTCGGACTGAACGTCGCGAACGCGGCGCAGACCCCGACGTGGGTGCCGGGCGACGAGTTCGAGGCCGCGCGCAAGGCGGCGCTCGAGAAGGTGCAGAAGGAATAGTGGCGAGAGTGACGGTGTGACGAGAGTGACGGGTAAGCGTCACTCCGTCACTTTGCCTCTTGCACCGGCTGAATCACGAAGCCGGCCCGTGGGAAGTGCACCGCCACTTCCCCGACCTGCGGATCCGTTCGCCTGATCACCGCCTCGTAGGTCGACAGCGCAAGCAGCTCGCCCACCACCGGATCGCGCCCGATATCGTCGGGCGCGACCTGCACGCGCATGCCGGGCTTGCGCCCGAATGGATCGTTGGCGTCCGCGCGTTCTTCCACTTGCGGCGTCGCCGCCTTGGCGATCGCCAGCGCTTCCTGCGAGCTCAGCTCAGTCGGCTGACCATGGCCGATCCGCTCCATGCGTTGCATCCACGCGCGCAGCTTCGGCAACTCGCCAAGCGGCGGCGTCGTATTGCTGATGTTGGAGCTGACGAACCAGCACAGGTGATGGGCCGAGCAGTCGACGAGCGTCGGATGTTCGCCGCACAGATACGCGCGGCCGTCGACGAGCATCGCCTCGATCCACGCGAACTGCGGACGCAGCTGGTCGAGCAGCATCGGCACCGCGCCCTTGAGCCGGTCGAGGTTCAGCTCGCGACCCATCATCTTGGTGCGGTCCTCGGCGAACCCCTCCGGCAACGTGCGCGGATTGAGCCCGAACGTCATGCCGACGATCGGCGAGAACAGCGTGCGGTCGAGATAGAACGACAGTGCATTCGCGGTGCCGGCATCGGTGCCGCGATACAAGCTCGGCTCGGGAAAGCGCCGCTCCAGCTCGCGCAGGATGCACTGCGTATCGCAGTAGATATCGGCACCGATCTGCATCACCGGCGTCTTGCGATAACCGCCGGTCAGCGGCATGAGATCCGGTTTCGGCATGATCACGGGGATCGTCACGGAGCGCCACGCCAGCCGCTTGATGCCCAGTGCCTTGCGCACCTTCTCGGCATAAGGCGACATGGGATAGTGATGCAGGATGACGTCGGTCATGGCGCCCCCGGTTGTGCAGTTCAAAAGAATCGTCGGTGTCGGTACATCGTAGCTGAGATGGCGGGGCGAACGGGGTAAAGTTGCGGCATGAAAACGCCCATCCGTGCAGTCCTCCTCACCGCCGCCCTCACTCTGACCTGTGCCGGCGCCGCCGCGAAAACCGTCAAGCCGCCGTTGCACGGGCAGAACTGGGTCGCAGTGACCGGCAAGCCGCTCGCGGCGACCGCCGGCGCGACCATCTTCATCAAGGGCGGCAACGCGGTCGACGCCGCGTGCGCGATGATCGCGGCAACTTCCACGATGTGGGACACGCTCAGCTGGGGCGGCGAGACGCAGGCGCTGATCTACAACCCGCACACCGGCAAGGTCATCGGCGTGAACGCGCTCGGCGCCGCGCCCACCGGCGCCACGCCGGAGTTCTTCAAGAGCAAGGGCTACGAGTATCCGCCGGAGTTCGGGCCGCTCGCGGCGGTCACGCCGGGCACGCCCGGCGGCATCATGGTGATGCTCGCCGAGTACGGCAAGCTCAGCCTCGCGGAAGTGCTCGCGCCGGCGATCGAAATGGCGGACGGCTATCCGATCGAGGCGCAGCTCGCGGACACGATCGAGAAGTACAAGGACGAGCTGCGCAAGTGGCCGGAGTCGAAGCGCACGTTCCTGGTGCACGACGGACAGAAGCGCGCGGCGCCGGTCGCGGGCGAGATTTTCCGACAACCCGATCTCGCCGCAACGCTGCGCAAGCTGGTTGAAACGGAATCGCAGGCGCTGAAGGCCGGCAAGAATCGCAAGCAGGCGATCATGGCGGCGTACGACCGCTTCTACAAAGGCGACATCGCGAAGGAGTTCGCGCGCGGCTCACAGGAAGTCGGCGGGCTGCACACGGCCGAGGATCTCGCGAACTGGCGCGTCTATCTCGAAGAGCCGGTCAGCACGAACTACAAAGGTGTCGAGGTCTACAAGCTGACGCACTGGGTGCAGGGCCCGGTGATGCTGCAGACGCTGAACATCCTCGAGAACTTCGACCTGAAGTCGATGGGTTACAACAGCGCGCGCTACATCCACACGGTCTACCAGGCGATGAACCTCGCGTTCGCGGACCGCGATTTTTACTACGGCGACTCGCGCTTTCCACCTGAAGAGCCGATCCGCGGTCTGCTGTCCAAGGACTACGCGCGCGTACGCTCCAAGCTGATCAGCGAGGACAGCAACAATCCCGACGCGCGGCCGGGCGATCCGTATCCGTTCCAGGGCGCCACGAATCCGTTCAAGGACACGCTCGACAAGTGGCACACCGTGAAGCAGCGGCCCGACAAGCCGAAGCCGGCCGAGTGGAGCCCGACTGCGCTCGCCGAGTTCGATCGCACGTTCCGGGCCGGCACGACGAGCGTCGAAGCCGCGGACAAGGAAGGCTGGGTCGTGTCGGTCACGCCGAGCGGCGGCTGGGTGCCCGCGGTGATCGCGGGCAAGACGGGCATCGGCATGAGCCAGCGCATGCAGAGCTTCGTGCTGGATCCAGCGGAGAATCCGTTCAACGTCGTCGCGCCCGGCAAGCGCCCACGCGCGACGCTGACTCCGTCGCTCGCGCTGAAGGACGGCAAGCCGATGCTGGCCTTCGCGGTGCAGGGTGGCGACACGCAGGATCAGAACCTGCTGCAGTTCTTCCTCAATGTGGTCGAGTTCGGCATGACGGTGCAGGAAGCGGCCGAAGCCGCCAACATCACCAGCTACCAGATGCGCGACTCATTCGGCGCGCACGAATCGTTCCCGGGCCGCCTGACACTGACGAACTCGGTCCCGGAATGGGTGCGCACCGAGCTGACGCGCAAGGGTTACAAGCTGGAGTTCACGCAGGTCAACTCCGGGCCGATCACCGCGATCTACGTCGATCGCGCGCACGGCTCGCTCTGGGGCGCCGCTGCC
>DATEML010000146.1:0-5930 GCA_035275585.1 Steroidobacteraceae bacterium
GCCCCTCTCCAGCGACTGCAACATCTCCGTGTACATGCGCGTGCGCAGGAGCCGCTCGGCCTGCTCAGTCGAAAGACCGCTGGCCGTGCTGGTATGACGCGTGCCTTCGTCGTCGGCGAGCACGAGCTGCGCGCACTGCGCGAGGAGAATGTCGCGGGCTGCATGACAGGTCGATTCGACGATCGCTTCCGCCTCGGTATGACCGAACAGGCGCCGGCTGAATGCGACCAGCGCGCTCAGCCGTTCCTGCGCACCGCCGATGACTTGCACTGCCGGCGTCGAGACCGTGTCAGCGAGCGACGAGCGTGCGGCGAGCGTGGCATCGACGATCGTGCGCACTGTCTTGTGATCGAAAGGCTTGGCGAGCGTGCTCTGCACGCCGAGCGAGCGCGCCATCTCGCGCACTTCGCGCTCGTGATACGAAGCGGAACAGAAGATGACGGAGGTGTGCGCCGTGCGATCGTCTTCGCGCAGCCTGCGGACGAGCTCGTAGCCGTCCATCCGCGGCATGACGATGTCGGTGATCAGGAGATCGGGTTGCTCCGCGCGCAACAAGTCGAGCGCTTCCATGCCATCAGCTGCTTCCAGCAGACTGTATTCGCCGCCTTCGAGCAAGAGCAGCAATAGCTCACGCGCTTCCGGATCGTCCTCTGCGACGAGAATCTTGCCGCCCATGCCCGGATGATGCTGCCCCGTCCACTGAGACTGTGTAATCAGTACGTTTCCGCAGGTACTTGGTTCCTAATGGAAACCGGGTGGACGGATATGAGGCATTCCCCCAACAAGGGAAGCGGCAGGTGGGCTAGTCGCCCAGGGCGGAGCGCAATGCGGAAATCTCTTCGCCACAGCTCTGCATGATGTGAGCGCACTTGGCGTTGTCGAGCCCCAGGCGGCTGAAGGCTTTCACGCCCTGCATGTTCAGCTCGAAGTCCACTTCCTGGCCCATGAAGCCGGCCGCCATCACGGCAACCGTCAGCACGTCGGCGACGTCGGCGTGACCGACCATGCGGTCGGTGTTCTCGTGCTCGCCGATCGCCTCGGCGATGTGCTCGGGGAAGCCCCAGTTCTCGACGATCGCCTTGCCGACGTTGGCGTGCCAGTCGCGCATCACCTGCGCCAGCGCAGGCGCATCGCGGAACAGGCTGCCGTGACGGTTGGCGCGCGCCAGGATGTATAGCTTTCCTACGTTGTGCAGCAGACCGGCGAGCATCGACTCGTCGGCATTGATCTGGCAGCGCGAGCCGATCGAATAAGCGAGTGCGGCCACCAGCGTCGCCTCCTGCCATACGCGTTCCAGGTCCTGCGCGATGTTGCGCAGCTCGCTGGCACGACGCAGCTGGGCGATGGCGAACGACACCGCGGCGGTGCGCACGTTGTTGTGCCCGATCCGGTTGATCGCCGTTTTCAGGTCGCCGGCGCTGCGGCCGCTGCGGTTCAACGCAGCGGAGTTCGCGAGCGTCAGCACGCGGGCAGCGAGACCGGCATCCGAGCCGACGATGCGGGCGATCTGCTCGTTGGCGACGGCTTCATCGGCGAGCACCTTGCGGACTCGCACGGCGACGTCGGGGAACGAAGGCAGCTCGACCTTGCCGCTCGACACTTCCTTGGCCAGCTCACTGACGAACGCAAAGGCGGCCGTCGAGTCCCCGGGCATCGTCGTTTCCTCGTTCTTGATCGCACTCGATGAAGTCATGATGCGGCTATCGGCCTGCAGGCCCCGTAACTTGAGCTTCGTTATGTCATGCCGCGGCGGCCGCCGCGGCCAGGTTCAGGATCTGCACGGCGATGTGCTGCAGCGGCAGGACGTGCATTGCCGCCCCGAGCCGGACTGCGGTTCCAGGCATGCCCCACACGACGGAACTGGCCTCGTCCTGCGCGATGGTACCGGCGCCCCGCTCCATCATTTCCTTCAGCCCGCGCGCACCGTCATCGCCCATACCCGTGAGCAGGACACCGACTGCGTTCGGACCCGCGTGCTGCGCCACCGAGCGGAACATCACGTCGACACTCGGCCGATGCCGATTGACGTGCGGCCCGTCGTTGAGACGGCACACATAGCGGGCGCCGTCGCGCTCGACTACCAGATGCCGGTCGCCCGGAGCGATGTATGCGTGCCCGGCAAGAATCTGCTGGCCGTTCTGCGCCTCGCAGACGGCCATCGCAGAGCAGCGGTTCATGCGCTCCGCAAAGGCTTTGCTGAAAGCCGCCGGGATGTGTTGGGAGACGACCATCGCCGGCGCATCCGGCGGCATCTCGGCGAGCAGCTCGCGAATCGCTTCGGTGCCACCGGTCGATGCGCCGACGGCGACGATGCGCTCGCTGGTCCGTAACATCGCACTCGCCCGCATCGCCGGCAGGACTGCCGAGGTGCTGTGACGCTCATCCACGGTCCGCCGCGTTCGCGGCGAAGTACGCGCCACGACTCGCGCCGCCGCGGCGGCCCTCACCTTGGCGACCAGCTCCTCCTCGTAGTCCTCGAGCGTCCCGGCGATGTCGATCCGCGGCTTGGCGACGAAATCGACCGCACCGAGCTCGAGCGAGCGTAGCGTGACGTCGGCGCCGTGCTGGGTCAGCGAGGAAACCATCACGACCGGCATCGGCCGCAGCCGCATCAGGTTCTCGAGAAACGTGAGGCCGTCCATGCGCGGCATTTCCACGTCGAGCGTGATGACGTCCGGGTTGAGCCGCTTGATCTTCTCGCGCGCCGCGTACGGATCGTTGGCCGTGCCGACGACTTCGATATCGGGCGCGCGATCGAGCATTACGCTCAGGAGCTTGCGCACCAGGGCGGAGTCGTCGACCACGAGCACTTTGATGGTCACGGTGCGCCCCTAGAAGAGATCGATCTCGCCCGCCACCGGCGCCCGCTCCAGGCGATCCAGGTAGCGCTGCTCGTGCGAGCCGACGTCGAGCGTGCGCGGGCTCAGGTGACGCACGCGGACGCGGCCGGTGCGCGGAAAGTAGTGCACGTGACGCGAGCACGTGTCGCCGGTGTCTTCCGAAGCGATTTTCAATCCTTCGTGGCGCAGGAACTCGCGCACGAAAGTGACGTTGCGCGCACCGATGTCGCTGAGGCTCGACAGCACGCGGCCGCCGCCGAAGATCTTCACCTCGAGCTCCTTGCGCTCGCCGCCGGCGCTGAGCACGCGATTGATCAGCTGCTCCATCGAGGCAGATCCATAGCGCGTGCCGCGGCCCGCGACTCGTTCCCAGGTGTCGCTGCCCGAGCCGCTCGGTCGCGGCAGCATGAAGTGATTCATGCCGCCGATGCCGAGCCGCGGATTGCGGATGCACGCCGCCACGCACGAGCCGAGCACCGTGTCGATGACTTCGTCCTCGCACGTCACGTAGTACTCGCCGGGCAGGATGCGCGCGGTCGGCATGCCCGTCGCATTGAAGTAGCGGCGGATCGACTCGAAGCCGGTCAGTGCGCGCGGCAGCGGTGTCTTGGCGGTGCCTTCAGCCCTCATGGCCTTCATCTCCGTCCTTGCGATAGATGGTCCTGCCCAGCGGCCGCACCGGCGCGCCGACAGTGTGGATCGACTCGGAATGGCCGATACACAAGTAGCCGCCGGGCGCGAGAATCTGCGCGAAGCGCTGCACCAGCCGCTCGCGCGTCGCCCGGTCGAAATAGATCATCACGTTGCGGCAGAGGATGACGTCGAACGGTCCCTGCATGGGCCACTGCTGCAACAGGTTCAGGACGCGGAACGTCACCGCCGCGCGCACCTGCGCCCTGACGATCGCCTTGCCGGCCTGCGGGCCGACGCCCTTCTGAAACGAGTGGCGCAGGCGCTCCGGCGTCAGCGAGGCGACGCGATCGAGCGGGTAGATGCCCTGCTGCGCGAATGCGATCACTTCGCTGTCGATGTCGGTCGCGAGGATCCTGCAATCCCAGCCCGGCTGCAGCACGTCGGCCGCAACCATGGCCGCGCTATAGGCTTCTTCGCCGGTCGAGCACCCCGCGGACCAGATGCGGATGCGACGCGAGCCGGCATTGCGCTGCTTGGCCTCCGGCAGCATGAACTCGGCGAGCGCGTCGAAATGATGGTTCTCGCGGAAGAACGACGTGACGTTGGTCGTCAGCGCGTTGATGAGCCCGACCAGCTCCTCGGGCCCCGAGCGCTGCACGTGCTCGCAGTACTGCTGGTACGAGCGCAGCCCGAGATCACGCAGCCGCCGCGCGAGCCTGCCCTGCACCAGCTGGCGCTTGTTCGGGCCGAGCACGATGCCCGCGTTCTCGCCGACGACGTGGCGGATGAACTCGAACTCGGCGTCGCCGATCACGGGACCGTAGGCGCCCGTGTCGGAGAACGTCGTAGGATTGAGAGCGGGGGGCTGCATCACCCATTGGCCGCGACGGGCAATGAAGTCGCACCCGCGACTTCCCCGCCGATGAGCCGATCGATATCGAGCAGCATGACCATGCGTCCCGATACCGCGGCCAACCCCGCGATGAACTCCGTGCTGGCCTGCTGGCCGAGCTCCGGCGCCGGCTTCACTTCGCCGGCCGCCACGTCCACGACGTCGGAGACGCCGTCGACGACCAGGCCGAAGTCGCGCCGCCCCTGCGGCGACTCGACCGACAGAACGATGATGACCGTGAGCGGCGTGTACTCCGCGCGCGGCAGGCTGAAGCGCATGCGCAGATCCACGATCGGCACGATCGAGCCGCGCAGGTTGAGCACGCCGAGCAGGTGCGTCTGCGCCTGCGGGATGCGCGTCACCGGTGACCAGCCGCGGATCTCCTGCACGCGCAGGATGTCGACGCCGTAGGTCTCGTCGCCGAGCGTGAACGTCAGCATCTGCTGCTTCGAGCCGGGATTCTTGCTGGTGTCATTCATCAGAAGTCATCCCATGACGTCTCGTCGCCGCTGGCGCGCGACAACTTCGCGGATGCGGCCGCCGGCACGGGGACGGGTGCGACCGCCGGCGCGGCAGCCTTGCGCGGCACCGGATTGCGCGTGACAGGCTGTCGCGTCAGCGGCCGGAAACTGGGGTTCGCGAACGCCGGACGTGCACTGGCCGTGTCGCCCCGATGGATCTCGCGTGCGCCGGAGTCCTTGCCGAAGCGGAAGTAGCCGATCTGCGCGACGAGCGTCGAGGACTGCTGCTCCATCGCCTTGCTCGCCGACGAAGCCTCTTCCACGACCGCCGCGTTCTGCTGCGTCACGTTGTCCATCTGAGTGACGGCGTTGTTGACCTGCTCGATGCCGGCGGACTGCTCCGCGCTCGCGGCCGCGATCTCCGCGACGATGTCCGTCACTTTCCTCACGCTGTCCATGATCTGAGACAGTGTCTTGCCGGACTCGTCGACGAGCTCCGAGCCGACCTTCACCTTGTCGACCGAGTCGTTGATCAGGCCCTTGATCTCCTTCGCCGCGCTCGCGCTGCGCTGCGCGAGGTTGCGCACCTCGGTCGCGACGACCGCGAAGCCGCGGCCCTGCTCGCCGGCGCGCGCCGCCTCGACCGCGGCGTTCAATGCCAGCAGGTTCGTCTGGAACGCGATCTCGTCGATGACGCTGATGATGTCGGCGATCTTGCGGCTGGACGCGTTGATCTCGCCCATCGCGCCGATCGCACGCTGCACGACTGCGCCGCCCCGCTCCGCCTGCTCGCGCGCACCGACGGCGAGCTGGTTGGCCTGACGGGCGTTGTCGGCGTTCTGTTTCACCGTCGCGGTCATCTCTTCCATGCTCGAAGCAGTCTCTTCGAGCGCCGCGGCCTGTTCCTGCGTTCGCTGCGACAGATCGTCATTGCCGTGCGACAGCTGACGCGCCGCTGAGCCCACGGCGTCGGCGCTGCCGCGCACCTCGCCCACGATCTCGACCAGCTTGGCATCCATGCGCTGCAAGGACGTCAGCAACTTCCCGAGCTCGTCGTTGGTGTCGACGCGAACGTTGTTGCCGAGCTCGCCGTGCGCAATGCGG
>DATEML010000147.1:0-6463 GCA_035275585.1 Steroidobacteraceae bacterium
CTTCAAACGCTATCCGAACGGCCGCGAGGCGCTCAGCGACCTGTCGCTGGAGATTGCCGCGGGCGAGATCGTGTTCGTGACCGGCCACTCCGGTGCAGGCAAGTCGAGCCTGCTGAAGCTCATCGCGCTGATCGAGCGGCCGAGCCGCGGCCAGCTGATCGTCAACGGCCAGAACGTCTCCGGCGTCAGCCGCCGCAAGGTGCCGGCCTTCCGGCGCCAGATCGGCATGGTGTTCCAGGACCACAAGCTGCTCCACGACCGCACGATCTTCGACAACGTTGCGCTGCCGCTGATCATCGCCGGCGTCGGCACCAAGGAGATCGGCAAACGCGTGCGCGCCGCGCTGGATCAGGTCGGTTTGCTCGGTCGCGAACAGAGCGCACCGCTGGAGTTGTCGACCGGCGAGCAGCAGCGGGTCGGCATCGCGCGCGCGGTCGTGAGCAAGCCTGCGATCCTCATCGCCGACGAGCCGACAGGCAACCTCGATCCGGACCTGTCGCTGGAAGTGATGAAGATCTTCCGCCGCTTCAACGAAGTCGGCGTCACCGTGCTGGTCGCGAGCCACGACCTGTACCTGCTCGAACATTTCCCGGTGCGGCGCGTGCGGCTGGAAGGTGGCCGCATCGTCGAAACGGGCGCGGGCGCGGGCGAAAAGCTGCTCGATCCGCGCAAGCTCCTCGATCGCGGAGCAAAGCCGTGAGCGCGTGGCTGGTGCGGCATCTGCAGACGTCGATCGGCTCGCTCGGTCGGCTGGCGCAGCACAAGCTCGCCACGACGCTGACGATCCTCGTCATCGGCATCGCGCTGGCGCTGCCCGCGTGTCTGCACCTGCTGGTCACCAACGCGCAGATCGCGACCGGCAACTGGAATCGCGCCGTCGACATCACGGTATTTCTGAAGCGCCCGACGTCGGCCGAGGAAGCGCGCCGCACGATGGAGCGCATTCGCCAGCGGCGCGACGTGGCCGAGACGCAGCTGATCCTTGCCGACGAGGCGCTCAAGGAATTCCGCCGCGACTCCGGTTTCGGCGACGCCATCGACGCGCTGAACGAGAACCCGCTGCCGCACACGATCGTCGTGCGGCCGGCCGCGACCTACACGAATGCGGCGAGCCTGCAGAGTCTCGCGACGGACATTCGGGGACTGCCGTCGGTCGACGCCGTGCAACTCGATACCGCCTGGGTCAACCGGCTGAACGCCATCCTCGAAGCCTTCCAGCGCGGGCTGCTGCTGGCGGCGGCAATCCTCGGACTGGGCGTGATGGTCATCGTCGGTAACACGATCCGGCTGGACATCCAGAACCGCCGCGACGAAATCGAGGTCACCAAGCTGGTCGGCGGCAGCGACGCCTTCGTGCGTCGGCCGTTTCTCTACAACGGCTTCTGGTACGGCCTCGGCGGCGCCGTGACCGCCTGGCTGATCACGATCATCGCGATCGGCGTCCTGCGCGAGCCGATCGGGCGGCTGGCGGGCCTCTACGGCAGCGCATACGAGCTGGAAGCCCTGGACCCGAAGGCCTCCGTGGCGCTGCTCCTGAGCGGAGTCGCACTCGGCTGGCTGGGCTCCTATATCGCCGCGACGCGGCACCTCAGGCGCATCGAGCCGACCTGACCGTCGGGCCGGAACTTCCGGGTCCCAGCTCATTCCAATTCAAAGGGTTACGCGCCCGTCGCGGCGATAGCCCAAACCCTGCCGGCGCGGAACTTTTTGCCCCGGTTAGCACTCCAATCGCCGGACTGCTAAACACCTTGCTACACTCGATTCCGAATCGAGCTGGAGGAATATCTTCGAAATGAACACTGCGTTGGTCCGATCCGGTACCGATCTAGCTCTAGCCGGTCCGGTCGGGAGCCTGGAAGCCTATATCGAGCGCGTTTCGCGCATCCCGGTGCTGACCCGCGAAGAGGAATTCGAGCTGGCGCGCCAGCTGCAGGTTGGCGGCGATCTCAATGCTGCACGTCAGCTGGTGCTGTCGCACCTGCGATTCGTCGTGCACATCGCTCGCGGCTATGGCGGCTACGGCTTGCCGATGGGCGATCTGATCCAGGAGGGCAACATCGGTCTCATGAAGGCCGTGAAGCGTTTCGATCCGGGCGTCGGCGTGCGGCTCGTGTCGTTCGCCGTGCACTGGATCCGCGCCGAGATCCACGAGTACGTGCTGCGCAACTGGCGGCTGGTGAAGATCGCCACCACCAAGGCGCAGCGCAAGCTGTTCTTCAACCTGCGCCGGTTCAAGAAGAACCTGGGCTGGCTGACGGAGAGCGAGACGCGCGCCATCGCCGAGGACCTCGGCGTGACGACCGCGGAAGTCACCGACATGGAGCAGCGGCTGAGCTCGCGCGATCTGTCGTTCGATCCGGCACCGGACGCCGACGAAGAAGACGGCGCGTATTCGCCTTCGGCGTACCTGCCGCACCCCGAGGCCGATCCGTCGGTCGCGGTCGAGCGCGAGCAGTGGGACGAGGACACGGCGGAGCGCCTGGCGCAGGCGATGGAGACGCTCGATGAGCGTAGCCAGAACATCCTGCGCAGTCGCTGGATGACCGAGGAAAAGTCGACGCTGCACGAGCTCGCCGATAAGTACGGTGTCTCGGCGGAGCGCATCCGCCAGATCGAGGCGAACGCGATCAAGAAACTGCGCGGCATCGTGGCGGAGCCGCTGGCAGCGTAAGAAGAGTCAGGCTGAAGCTGCTGCGCAGGGATGCGCGAATGGCGCGGGCGCAGGATGCGCTGGAGCGCCCTGACCCACACCAATAGAAAGGGCCGGCTCAGTGATGAGTCGGCCCTTTGGTTTTTGCCGCGAGAATCTAACCCTGTTTCGTGATCGGCACGATCGTGAGCTCGACGCGGCGGTTCGCGGCGCGGCCCTGCTCGCTATCGTTGGAGGCGACCGGATGACCTTCGCCCGCACCGATCGTGATCAGGCGCTGCGTCTTCACGCCGTGGCTGCCCAGGTAACCGGCAACGGCCTGCGCGCGGCGCTCGGAAAGCGCCTGGTTGTACTGATCGCTGCCCGAGCTGTCGGTGTGGCCGGCCACTTCGATGACGGTCTTGTCGTACTCCTTCAGCACCATCGAGACGCCGTCGAGCGCGCTGAAGAACTGGCCGTTGAGGTCGGCGCTGTTGAGCGCGAAGGTGATGTTGCTCGGCATGTTGAGCGTGATGTTGTCGCCCATGCGCGTCACGCTGACACCCGTGCCTTCGAGCCGCTGGCGCAGCTTCGCTTCCTGCACGTCCATGTAGTAGCCGACGCCGCCGCCCGCGAGCGCGCCGACGCCGGCGCCGATCAGGGCGTTCTGCAGTTTGTCGCCCTTGGTGAGCAGACCCACCACCGCGCCAGCCGCTGCGCCGATGCCCGCACCCTTCGCGGCCTTGCTCGTCTGCGTCTCGCGCGTGTACGGGTTGACGGTCTGACAGGCTGCGACGCCGATCACGACCGCGGCTGTCACTGCAACTTTCACGAATCGATTCACCATGACTGCTCCTCTTTCGGCAGATGCTCTGTCGAATGCCCGTCAGCGTGCCTGAAGGCGCTGAATCCGGACTGAACTTTTCCTACTGTCAAATGAGCTCAATAAGGGATGCGCAGCTTGCGATAGACGAAGCTCAGCAACCATAGCGGACCGATCAGCAGGAACTGAACGTCCTTGAAGAACGACGGCCGCTTGCCCTCGTAGTGATGCCCGATGAACTGACCGATCCAGGCCACAACGAACAGACCCAGACACAGGATCCACAGCGGCCACGGCAGCGACTCCAGCCACGTCACGGACGCGAGCACCGCGACCACGAACAGCACCATGCCGAGCGCCAGCGACCACGACATCGCGACGTAGTACAGCACGGCTGCGACCAGCAGAACTGTGCCCCAGTTCAACAGCGGCGACGTTGCACGCAACTGCTGCGGCACGGGCAGATACCACAACAGGCCGACGAGGCTGACGACGATGACCGGCACGCAGATCCAGTGCAGCAGCTTGTTGGCAGGGTTCTGATGGCTCGCGCCGTACTCATCGAGCCATTGGTCTACGGTCCTCATGGCCGCGTACGCTACGCTGGGGCACAACCCGCGACAAGGCGTTATCATGCACGCGTCGAGGAGAACCCCATGTCCGCCATTCCCCACAGCGCAAAACCCACTGTTGCCGCCGAGCTCGATCCGCTCGACCTTTACAACGTCCGCAGCATGCTCAGCGACGAGGAGCGCCTCGTGCAGGACTCCGTCGGCAAGTTCGTCGACGACAAGGTGATTCCGATCATCGGCGAATGCTTCGAGGAGGAGCGCTTCCCGCGCGAGCTGATCCCGGCGGTCGCGGAGCTGGGCCTGCTCGGCAGCTCGATTCACGGCTACGGCTGCGCCGGTCTGAACGCCGTGGCGTACGGGTTGATCTGCCAGGAGCTGGAGCGCGGCGATTCCGGGCTGCGCAGCTTCGTGTCGGTGCAGTCGAGCCTGTGCATGTACCCGATCTACGCTTTCGGCAGCGAAGAGCAGAAACAGAAGTGGCTGCCGCGCATGGCGCGCGGCGAAGTCATCGGCTGCTTCGGGCTCACCGAGCCGCACGGCGGCTCCGATCCCGCGAACATGAAGACGGTCGCGCGCCGGCAAGGCAAGGACTGGGTGCTGAGCGGCGCGAAGATGTGGATCACGAACGGCTCGATCGCCGATCTGGCGATCGTCTGGGCGAAAACGGACGAAGGCATCCGCGGCTTTCTCGTCGAGAAAGGCTTCAAGGGATTCACGACCAACGTCATCAAGCACAAGATGAGCCTGCGCGCCTCGGTGACCTCGAGCCTGTTCTTCGACAACGTCGTCGTCCCCGAGCAGAACATGTTGCCGAACGTGTCCGGACTGAAAGGTCCGCTGTCATGCCTGACGCAGGCGCGCTACGGCATCAGCTGGGGCGTGACGGGTGCCGCGCAGGCGTGTCTCGCACAGGTCATCGACTACAGTAAGTCACGAGTGCTGTTCGGCAAGCCCCTCGCCGCAACGCAGGCGGTGCAGATCCGTCTCGCGGAGATGGCGCGCAAGATCACGACCTCGCAACTGTTGTCGCTGCAGCTCGGCCGCTTGAAGGATGCCGGTCAGATGGCGCCGACGCAGGTGTCGATGGCGAAGTGGCACAACACGCGGTCGGCGATCGAGGTGGCGCGTGACGCCCGCGACCTGCTCGGCGGCGCCGGCATCAGCGTGGAGTACGTGCCGATTCGCCACGCGCTGAACCTGGAAAGCGTGATCACTTACGAAGGCACGGAAACTGTGCACCAGTTAACGGTCGGACGCGAGCTCACCGGCATCAACGCCTTCTGAGCGCTCCCCTGCATGAGCGATGCGCACGCGCGGCGGCGAGACGCGCGTTTCGAGCCGTGCCGAAGCGTCCCAGCAGATCACGAGCGTGACCAGCGAGAGCCACGCCCACATCGCCTCCCGCCGCCGCTGCCGGCCATCGGGGCCCGAAACCGCCGTATTCTGTAGAGTGCGCATGGCGCTATTGAAGCGAAGCGCTGCGGATCAGCACGGTGCGCCTGCGGTCCGGCTCGGGGCAGATTGTGATCAATCGTGGCGCCGCCTCCGGCCCACGGCCGGCAGCGCTACACTGTGACCATGAAGAAAGTCATCGCCATCGTGGAAGACGAGCCAGCGATCCGCGATAACTACGCGGCAGCGTTTCAGCGTCACGGCTACGCAGTGCGCACGTACGGCACACGCAAGGAGGCGATCGACGCGTTCCGCGCGCGTCTGCCCGATCTCGCAGTGATCGACGTCGGCCTGCGCGACGAGCCGGAAGGCGGCTTCGAGTTGTGCCGTGAGCTGCGCTCGCTCTCGGCCGAGTTACCGATAATCTTCCTGACGGCGCGCGACAGCGAGCTCGACGCGGTGTCGGGCTTGCGGCTAGGCGCTGACGACTACCTGACGAAGGATCTCAGCCTCTCACATCTCATGGCGCGAGTGACGGCGCTGTTCCGCCGCATCGACGCGCTGACGCAGCCGTCCAACCGCGACCAGATCGTGACGCGCGGCGCGCTGTTGATCGACACCGCGCGCCTGCACGCGACGTGGCAGGAGCGTCCGCTCGGGCTGACGCTCACCGAGTTCTGGATCGTGCACGCGCTCGCGAAGAATCCGGGCCACGTCAAGAATCGCCAGCAGCTCATGGACGCCGCGAACGTCGTGCTCGACGACAACACGATCACCTCGCACGTCAAGCGCGTCCGCCGCAAATTCCAGGCGATCGACCAGGCCTTCGACAGCATCGAGACGATGTACGGAATGGGGTACCGGTGGAAGGAGTAGCGTGTCCCTTCGCACCAAGCTCCTGCTGCTCAGCCTGCTGACGCTGATCCTGCCGTGGGCGGGATGGCAATACGCGCAGCAGATGGAGACGACTCTGCGGCGCGCCCAGGAAGACGCGCTGCTCACGACCGCACAGGTGCTGAGTCGCGTCGTCGCAAGCGAGCCCGAGCT
>DATEML010000148.1:0-12911 GCA_035275585.1 Steroidobacteraceae bacterium
ATCGTCGCTCCGGACTGTTCGCGCTCCAGTTGATACCCTGCGTTGCGGCGGGCATCCGGTGGGAACTCAACAAGATCATCCCGGCTGCCGCCCATCCACGTGACGCTCTTCATGCTCACTATGCTAGATCTCGCATGGTCATGCAAGATTTCGCATAACTCCGCAAACGCCGACTTTTCTGCTAGAGCTAGACAGGCAACAGGTCCATGCCTCCCCCGACGATCTGCTGTATTCTCAACACACCTTGCAGAGCACGGGGCTAGCATGCGTCTGTCGACCTTTGTGCCACTGATGATTCTCAGCTGCACAGCCGACGCCGCCGAGCGGCCCTACGCTCCGCCGCGACTCGACAACGGCCAGCCCGACATGCAGGGCGTGTGGGTCGCATCGAATTCCACGCCGTTGCAGCGTCCGCCGGGCTTCACGTCGCTCGTGATCGACGAGGCGCAGGCTGCGAAGCTGCTGGCCGCGATGGATGCGCGTGCCGAAGACCGCAGTACACCGACCGAGCCCACGGAATACTTCGACCCGCCGAGCATCGAGCCGATTCGCGGCGAGCTGCGCAGCTCGCTCATAGTCGATCCGCCGAACGGATTGATCCCCGGTAACGATCTCTACAGGCAGCAGGTGGCGCAAGCGGTAGCGAACGTCCTCAACGCGATGGACGGTCCGGAGCAGCGGCCCGCTCCGGAGCGCTGCCTCGCGTCGCAGACCACGCAGCCACCCATCCTTTCCATACGCACCGGTGTCAACCTGCATCAGATCGTGCAAACCGCGGGCGCGTTCGTGTTCACGTCGGAGTTCGTCAACGCGGTGCGTATCATCCGACTGAGTTCGAGGCGGCTGCCGGCGGTCGTGACGACGTGGCTCGGGGATTCGATCGGCCGATGGGAGGGCGACGTTCTCGTCGTGGAGACCGGGGGCTTCACGCCCAACGACCATTTGCGCATTGGGTTTGCAAACAGCTTCCTGGTTTCCTCACGAACCGTCGTCACGGAGCGCTTCGTCCGCGTCGCAGAGGACAGAATCGACTACACGTTCACGGTCGAAGATCCGACGTACTACACGCAGCCGTGGACCGGTGAGTCGCATTTCATGCGTCGCGACGAACCGATTCTCGAGTATGCCTGCCACGAGGCGAACTACTCGCTGATCCACATTCTGGAAGGCGCCCGCGAACGGGAGCGCCAGGCCTCGCAGTGACTACTGCGGCGCGTCCATCGCGCAGCGAAAGCCCACATCGTCGGTGCGATTGTCGGGCGACGCCTGATAGCGACGCGATCCGCCGATGCGATCGACAGGCTCGTGCCAGCCGCTGCCGCGAATCACTTTCTTCTCGCCGGTCGACGGGCCCTTCGGGTTGCGCACGTCGGCGACCGGGAAGCTCTCGGTGAACCAGTCACTGACCCACTCCGCAGCGTTGCCCTCCAGGTCGTAGACACCTTCGCGACTGCGTCCGGCGTCGAGCGTGCCGACCCGGTCGAGGCCGCCGCCATAGGCAGACTCGGCGCGGTGACCGTACACCGCGCGGCCCGCTCCAGGCGCTTCATTGCCCCAGGGGTACATGCGCTGATCGCTGTCCCTCGCCGCCCTCTCCCACTCCGCTTCGGTGGGCAGGCGCTTGCCCGCCCACTGGCAGTAAGCCTCAGCATCGTTCCACGAGACACCGATGACGGGCAGCTGTCCCTGCTTCTCGAGGTCGACGCTCTCCCATTCGTCCGGTGGCGCGAGTGAGCCGTTGGCAGCGAGGAACTTCGCGTAGCGCTCCGTCGTGACCTCGACCGCATCGATATAGAACGGACTGACGTACACCTCGCGCATCGGGAAGAACTCGTCGTCCCCCATGGTGAACACGCCGCCTTCGATGCGCACGAGCGGTGCGCCGTCCTTCGACGAAACTGCCGCGCGCTGCACGAGCCAGTACGACGCCAGCGCGACGGGGACGAGAATGACTGCGGCCCAGATTGCGATCTTGCGCATGCGCCGGCGGTTGTGAATCTGCGCCAGCGCATGCACCGCATCCGCAACGCTCGCTGTGACGTTGCCAACCGGCGTGAGGCAAGTGACGGACCTCAAGTACGCGGGAATGTCCTTACGCGGCACGTCCGCGAGAATCACGGGCAGCACGCGGCCGTCGGCGAGCGGCCACCTTCGCTCGGCGACCGCCAGCTCGTTCAACGTGTAGCTGCCGGCATCCGTCGTGTGTGGCGTCAGGAAGCAGATGAACAGGTCGCAGCGTTCGATGGCCGCGCGGATCCTCGAGTCGAAGGCTTCGCCGGGCTTCAGGTCCTCGCGATCGTAGAAAACGTCGTGCCCCTGCTCCCCGAGCGCATAGCGGATCGGCTCGATGTGCGACCGGTCCTCGGATGCGTAGCTGAGGAATATTCTCATTGGGGCGCAGCGTAGCGTGATAACGTCAGATTTCAAGATGAACGGAAGACGGCAATGAGCTACCGCCCCCGCACGCGCGATCAGCACCTGGCCAATGACGGCACACCGAAGCGCATCCTGGCGCTGGACGGGGGCGGGTTGCGCGGCATCCTGAGCCTCGGCCTGCTGCAGGCAGTCGAGAATATCCTGCGCGAGCGCCATCAGGCCGGCGACGACTTCCGCCTGTGCCATTACTTCGACCTCATTGCCGGCACCTCAACCGGCGCCATCATCGCCGCCACGCTGGCGATGGGCTGGAAGGTCGAGGAGATCCGCAGCCGCTACATGATGCTCGGCGAGCGCGTCTTCACGCGCTCGTTGTTGCGACAAGGCGTGTTGCGCGCGAAGTACGACGAAGCAACGCTGATCTCCGAGCTGAAGAAGGTGTACGGGGCGAAGACTACGCTGGGCGGCCCGGAGCTGCAGACCGGCCTGCTCGTGATGACCAAGCGCATCGACACCGGCAGCCCCTGGCCGATCTGCAACAATCCGCGCGGCACCTACTTCGCCGCTCGTCCGAATGGAGTGCTCGGCGACGGCGACTACGCGCTCTGGCAGGTCGTGCGCGCCTCGACGGCAGCTCCGGCGTATTTCGATTCGCAACCGATCACGATCGCACGTGCCCCGGGCGCCCGATCGGTGACCGGGGAGTTCGTCGACGGCGGCGTCAGCCCGTTCAACAATCCGGCCCTGATGGCGATGATGTACGCAACGATGAACGGCTATCGCATCAGCTGGCCGACCGGCGCGGACAAGCTGCTCGTCGTATCGATCGGCACGGGCGCCGCCGATGCCGCGGTGACGCATGCGAGCCTGGCGGCGAAGCAGGCGGTGGATGCGCTGTTGTCGCTCATGAACGATTCGGCCACCTTGCAGGAGATGTTGCTGCAGTGGTTGTCGGATGGACCGACCGCGCGCCGCATCAATCGCGAAGTCGGCGATCTGCAGGGCGATGTGTTGAATGGCATCGCTGCACTCGCCTACCGGCGCTACAACGTCGATCTGCGCGCGAGCAGCGTGCGGGAGCTGGAGCCGGCGCTGCAGGATCCGAAGCTGATCGAATCGCTGAGCGCCATGGATTCGCCCGCGAACATGACGGTTCTGCATCGCCTCGGGATGCTCGCCGCACAACGCGACATCAAGGCCGAGCATTTCCCCGCCGCATTCGATCTCGGGTCGTGAAGCCGAGCGCTTGCGACTTGCCGCCGGGCGCGCTTCTGCGCCGCTACCAGGACTCCGGCGCGTATGCAGACTGCTACACCGTCGAAGTACCCCGTCGCGTTTCGCACGCCGAGTATGTCGAGGCCTTCTACACGACGTTCGTATTCAAAGCCGAGCGTGTGCTGCTGAGTTGGCTAGTCTCCAAACCTTCGACTGATATGCAGGCTGCTCGACTGGCGCGTGGCGAGGTCGACTCATTCGCAGCGTGGACAGTCGAGGCGCGAGCGGCCGAGCAGCTGGTCATGGCCGATTACGTAGGTCGGACCAAGTCCTGGCTGATGATTGCTCCGAGCGGCGACGCCGCGACGCGCTTGTATTTCGGTTCTGCTGTCGTGCCGGTGCGCGATGAGTCCGGACAGCCGCGAATGGGACGCTCGTACAGCGTGCTGCTCGGCTTTCACAAGCTCTACTCCCGGGTACTGCTCCAGGCAGCGGCGGCAAAAATTACAACGGCCTCGGCATAGTGCCGACAAACCGGTTCTTCGACGTCAGTTTCTGAGCTCGCGATAGCGGCGCGGCGTAATGCCGAGCAACCGCACGAAGGCACGCCGCATCACATCCACATTGCCGAACCCGGCCGCCGCCGCGACGTGCTTGAGACTGCCGTTCGGGCGCTCGAGCTGCCGCCGCGCAGCCTCGACGCGGGTCTGCAGGAGATACTGCGACGGTGTCGTGCCGACCTCCCGCGTGAACACGCGCTCGAAGTTGCGCACGCTCATCGACATGCGCTCGGCGAGATCCTCCACGGACAGCTTCGCCTGCAGGTGCTCCGCGATCCAGATCTGCAGCTCGCGGATGGACGCGATCGCGGAAGCCTGCGACGCGAGCGAGATGCTGACTTGCGGCTGCCCGCCCGGCCGGCGCAGGAACAGCACGAGCTCGCGCGCTGCTTCGTGCGCCAGCGCCGCGCCGCAGTCCTCCTCGACCCACGCGAGCGCGAGATCGATGCTCGCCGACACACCGGCCGAGGTGTAGATGTTGCCGTCCTTGACCCACAACGGCTCGTGCTCGACCCGAACGTCCGGATGTCGGGCGGCGAACTCGCGCCCGAACTTCCAGTGCGTGGTCGCACGCCGTCCGTTCAACAGTCCGGCCTCAGCGAGCAGAAAGGACCCGACGCACACTGCGCCGAGTCTGCGCACTTCGCCCGCGGTCTTCTTGAGCCAGGCGGATAGCGTTGCATCGCGCACTGTTCGCGTGCCCAGCCCACACACCAGCAGCACCGAATCGCACTCGCCCTTCACTTTGCTGAAATGCTGCCGGGCCATGAACGTGATGATCCCGCCCTCGCCGGCGACCTTCAGGCCGCTCGCAGTCGTGGTGACTTCGATCGTGTAGCGCGTCCGGCCGGCGAGCCGGTTGACGGAGTTGAACACCTGCAGCGGTCCGACGAGATCGAGCTCGTCGACCGGCGGTACGGCGACGACCACGATGCGCCGGCTGCCGTCACTGCGACGCGCTGCGGATTTCTTCGTTGTCGCGGCCATGGATGCGGCGACTATGGCAGATCCGGACGGATCTGTGTCGCAAACAGACGTGTCACCCTCCCCTACGATCGTCCCATGCGCACTGCAATTGCGATTCTCGGCGGCATGCTCCTCGTCGGCCCGGCGCTCGGCGCGGATACTGAGCGTGGCTCATACGCACGCATCGCGGTGCTGCGTCCTCACGACCGCGACAGCGTCGACTTCGAAGCCGGCTACATCCGGCACCTCGACTGGCATCGGCAGGCGGGCGACAGGTGGGTCTGGTACGGATGGACCATCACGTACGGCGACCGACAGCGCTGGTTCGTCTACGCATCGTTCGGGCACCCGGCCGCCGACTTCGACAATCCCGTCTCGCCCGCCGAGGACGAGCGCGACAACGTTCTCAACGTCACACCGCACGCCGAGTTCGTCGGCAATGCGCTGTATGAGTTCATGCCAGAACTTTCGCGCGGCACGGGCGAGCCGCAGCCGACGGCGCGGCTCGAATTCACGACAGTCGATCTCATCCCCGGCGCCGCAGCGGCCTTCGAGAAGACTCTGCGAGCCGAGCAGTCGGCGTTACAGCGCGAAACCCTTTGGTATCGGATGGTCGCGGGTGGCAACGCGCCGCGCTACGTACGACTGCGACCGCACGCTTCGCTCGCGACGATGATTGCCGCATCGGACGAACAGGCGTTGCCGGCGAAGACTTCCGGCCTGGTCGCGAGAACGGCCGTCGAGATCCTCACCCTGCGACCGACGATGAGTTACGGACTCGTCCCAGCCCGTCCGTGACACTCCCGCGCATTGCCGCCTGCCTCGCAGCGACGTGGTTCATCTGGGGCTCGACGTATCTCGCGATCAAGCTCGCGCTGCGGAGCTTTCCGCCGTTCCTGCAGAATGGCACGCGGTTCTTGCTCGCCGGCTCGATCCTGCTGCTGTGGGCCCGTTGGCGTGGACAAGCGATGCCGACACTCGGGCAGTGGCGCAACGCCCTCGTCGTCGGCAGCCTCATGCTCGCGGCCAATGTCGGCGGCGTGGCGTACGCCGAGCAGACGCTCGCTTCCGGGCTCGTGGTTGCATTCATTGCAATCGTGCCGGCGCTGATCACGATCGCAAGCCTGCCGTTCGGTATCCGACCGACGCGCGAAGAGGTGATCGGCATCGCGCTCGGCTTCTTCGGCGTACTGCTGCTGGTCCGCGGTGCAGCGTTTACGAGCTCGCCCATCGGCGTGGTCGCGATCGTCACCGCCGCGCTGGGCTGGTCGACCGGCAGTGTTCTCAGTCAGCACGTTCTGCGCCTGGCACCTGCGTCGGCTGGATTCGCGAGCGCGATGCTCTGTGCCGGGGGCGTGTTGACGACGCTCGCAGTCCTGACGGGAGAGACCTTCACGTGGCCGCCGCAGCCGCTGGCCACAGTGGCATGGCTCTACCTTTCGCTGTTCGGCTCGGTGATCGCGTACTCGGCGTATATGACGCTGCTCGCGAACACACGACCCGCGCTCGCGACGAGCAACAGCTTCGTGAACCCGGTGATCGCGATGTTGCTCGGCGTGTCGATCGGCGGCGAGATCGTCACGCGCCAGGAGTGGCTCGCTGTCGGCGTCATCGTGCTCGGGGTGACCGTGCTCGTGCTGGGACGCCGGTAACTCCTTCGGCTGCGAGCTCGTTACGTGGAATACAACGTGACCAGGAAGATCAGGAATCGATAACCGGGCACTGCTGCAGCGATGACGACTGCGAGCAGCGCGACCTTGAGCGCGCGAACCACCCCAGTCGCGCCGTAGACGACGCGGGTTGCGATGTACAGGTACGTCGCGATGACCGCGACGAGAACGGCGAACGTTGCCCAATCCACGAGCGTCGAGCGCAAGCCCTCGCCTCCCAGCAATTTCTCGAGAAGCGACAGCAGCAGCAAGCCGCACGAGCACAGGAGCAGGAACGCCAGCAGATGCAGCGCGAACACCAGGTGCGTGACGAAAGGACGGTGGCTGGTCGCGAACAACGGGATCAGGAGCAACGTGAACGGCAAGACCAGCAGGATGACCAGCGACCGCGCATTCACATCGACCGCGTGATCGAAGACGGGAGTGTAAGCAGCAAGAGTCGTATGTGTGGCAGCGAGCTTCTGCGCCACGACGTCCCGCGCGAACGCGCTCCAGTCCTGATCGTGCATGTGCGAGTGGAGCGAAGTCGAAAATATCGGCGATTCCGCGAACGCCTGCACCGCGAAGAACACGACGTTGACGATCAGGAACAGCTGGAACGGCCCGATGTAGGGCTTGCGCGGCCCGAGCACGTAGGCGTTGGTGATCGCGCCGGGACGCGTCATCAGTACCTGCAGTGAATGCAGCAGTCGGCTGTCGATGCTGCTGAGAGTGTGGAAGGCCTGGGTCATCAGTCCCAGGAACGTCAGGTCCTTGGGCTGCAGCGCCTTCTCGCCGCAGGTCGGACAGTGCAGCGTGTCGACGCTGGTCCTGCAGGTTGGGCATGCCCAGGGCTTCGCCATGGGCGGACTATAGCGCGAGCCCACGCCCTCCCTCAGAATCGATGCCCCATGAAACGATCGGACAAGGAACTGGGCCTTGATCGAACGATCGCGCGACGCGACTTCCTGCAAGGCGCCGCGCTCGGCGCCGGTGGCCTGCTACTTGGCGGTCTCGCACCGGAGCCCGTTGCGGCTGCCGCGGAGATCGCAGAGCAGGACCGTCGCGGCTACTACCCGCCGACGCGCCTCGGCATGCGCGGCAGCCATCCGGGCTCGTTCGAAGCGGCGCATGCGTTGCGTGACTCGCGATCGCTGACCGGCGCGATCGCCGACACCGGCGAGTCCTTCGACCTGATCGTCGTCGGGGGTGGCATCAGCGGACTCGCCGCCGCACATTTCTTCCGCGCCCGCTCGCCGCGCGGTCGCGTGCTGGTGCTCGACAATCACGACGATTTCGGCGGCCACGCCAAGCGCAACGAGTTCCACGTGAACGGCCGCATGCATCTCCTGAACGGCGGCACGCTGGACACCTACAGCCCGCGACCCTACGGCAAGGTTGCAGACGGTCTCATGCGCACGCTCGGCATCGACCCGAAGGCGCTCGACGAGACCTGTACGAACAGGACGCTCTACGAATCGCTCGGCCTGCATCATGGCGTGTTCTTCGATCGCGAGACATTCGGCGTCGACCGGCTCGTCGTTCGCAAAGGTGAGAGCCGGGAAGCGACGGCGACGTTCCTCGCGCAGACGCCGCTCACGCCGAACGTTCGCAAGGATATTCTGCGGATCGAGCACGGCGACGAGGACTACCTGCCGGGCCTCACTTCCGCTCAGAAGAAGGACCGGCTGTCGCGCATCTCCTATGAGCACTACCTGCTGAAGGTCGTCAAAGCAGATCCCGGAATACTCCCCTACTACCTGCATGCGACCGACGGCTGGTGGGGTTGCGGGATCGACGCGGTCTCCGCGCTCGACTGCTGGGGCACGGAGTATCCCGGATTCCAGGGACTGAAGCTGGAACCCGGCGAGACGCCACGTATGGGATTCACGCCGGCGGGGCTTGCCGCGACCGGCGGCTCCGACAGCTTTCACTATCCGGACGGCAACGCGTCCATCGCGCGACTGCTGGTGCGCTCGCTGATTCCTGATGCGATGCCGGGCCGCGATGCGCGTGACATCGTGACCGCAGTCGCGGACTACACGAAGCTCGATCGCCCCGAGTCCGACGCACGAGTGCGACTCAACAGCACGGTATTGCGTGTCCGCAATGTCGGAAGCGATCGCGTCGAGGTGATCTATTCGCGTCGCGGCACGCTGCACCGGACGACAGCCCGTCAATGCGTGCTCGCCTGCTGGAACATGATGATTCCGTATCTCTGCCCGGAGTTGCCGGAACCGCAGAAGGCAGCCCTGCATCAGCTGATCAAGACGCCGCTCGTCTACGTCAGCGTCGCACTCCGGAACTGGCAGGCATTCCACCGCCTCGGCATTCAACATGTCGAAGCGCCGGGTGGGTACTTCTCGAGCTTCACCTTGAACGAAGTTGTCGACATCGGTGGTTACAAGAGCGTTCGTTCGCCTGACGAGCCAACGCTCGTGCGCATGGAGCGCACGCCGGCGAAGTACGGTCTGCCCGAGCGCGAGCAGCACAAGGTCGGCCGCGCCGAGCTGCTCGCCACTCCGTTCGAGACGTTCGAGCGCCGGATCCGCGACGAGCTCGGGAGAGCGCTGAATGGCGGCGGATTCGATCCAGCGCGCGACATCGAAGGTATCGCCGTCAACCGTTGGCCACACGGCTACGCGCCGGAATACAACAGCCTGATCGACGGTGACACGCCGCCGGAGCGCATGCCGAACATCATCGGCCGCCAGCGCTTCGGACGGATCGCCATCGCCAACTCGGACGCGGGCATGGGCGCCTACACCGACGTCGCGATCGAGCAAGCGCACCGCGCGGTGACAGAACTGAAGGATTGATGCAATCGTGAGAACCGCGCGCTGCGTGCGCGGCACTTGCTCGCTTTTTCCCGACGCGAACCAACGAATGTCGATGTATACCGCGCAAGCGATTTGAAAAAAATTCCGGCCCACGCACGCGGCGTGCTGATTCCGTCGGGCGATCTCGCGCTCGGCGGAGCGAGCTTCTTCGGCAGCTTCTCGGGCGGCCGGGAGTTCCAGGGCCGGTTCTTCAATCTGATCGACTGCCATTCGATGAATGGGGGGCCCGCACCGGTTTCGGTGCGGGCCGTTTGTTTGCTCAGAATCGTACTGCTGCCTTTTCCTTGGCGCGCACTGTGACGCTCTGCCCTGCACCCTTGCTACCGGCCAATCGCACCGTGTAGTTGCCCGGCATGACGCGCACCGGCTCGCCACCCGCAAGTCCTTCGCCGACCACTGCGCCTTGCGCATCGACAATCTCGAAGCTCGGGCGCATCGCCTTCGACATCGCATCGTTCAACGCTGCGGCACCCTGCGCATCGAAATAGGTGCCACTGCCTGCGTCCGCCCAATGGCGGAACGTCGCGGCCAATGTCGCATCGTCGATCGCGAGCCCGACGATGTTCACGCGTACGCTCGTGCCGGACTTCTTCAGTTTCTCGATAGCCGCTGCCGGATCGCCGCCACAGGTTTCCTCGCCGTCGGTCAGCAGGATCACGAGCCGCTCCCCCTGCACGCTGCGCAGGTCCGACGCGACTTGCTCGAGCGACGCGCCGATCGCCGTCTTCGCGCCGTTCTTCGGTTCGAGCGAAGCGATCTTGGCGCTCACCGCCTGGACGTTCAGCGGCCCGAGCGGCACGTCGAGATCGGACTGGCACGAGTCCTCCATGCGGCCGAACACGCGGAACGCGAACGGCGTGCCCGCCGGGATCGTCGCGGTCACCAGCTTGGTGAGCGTCTGACGCGCGATGTCGATGCGCCGCTCTTTGCCAATCTTCTGCAGCATGCTGCCTGAGGCGTCGAGAATGATCTCGACTGCGCTGCCTGCCGGCAACGCGCTCGCCGCGGTGACCTCGACCATCCCCGGCTCGTCCTTCGCGGGCGTGATGGTGATCGGTGCCCGGGCGAGAGTGACGTACGCCGCACCGGTGGAGTAACGCACTTCGTACTCACCTGGCTCGACGGGTGCGAGCACCTTCACTGGATTGCCGCGAGCCGTGTACTCATAGTTGCCGTAGTCGCCTTCGCGCGTGCCCTTCTTCACGATCGTCACGTAGTCGCGCTCGTTGTTCGGCCCCTGCCAGCTCACGGCGAACTTGCTGCCGGCAACCGCTGACGCCGGCGGCTTGATAGAAGCGTTGACTGCTGTGACGGTTAGCTTCGTGGTCGCGAGTGTTGCGTACGTCTGCGCCGTGAGATAGCGCACCTCGTACTCGCCCGCGACGTCCGGGGCGCGCATCTCGAACGGACTACCCTTCGACGTGTACTCGTACGCACCGTATTGCTTGTCCGCCGTGCCGGCTTTGACGATCGTGACGAAATCGCGCTGATTGTTCGGACCTTGCCAGCTGATCTTGATCTTCGAGCCGGCGGCCGCAGTCTGCGGCGCCGTGACGGAAGCGGAAACCGCGCCGACAGTGATCGGCCGTCGACCGATGATGACGTCGCCCGCGCCGAGGAAGTAGCGCAATTCGTACTGGCCGGGCTGATCGGGAGCCGTCAGCTCGAGCGGACTTCCGGCCTTCGTATATTCGTAGCCGATGTACGGACGCGCGTCGTTACCGTATGCAACGTAGTCGCGCTCGTTGTTGGGTCCGGTCCATTTGACCGAGAACTTCGCGCCGGCAGCCACCTGTCCTGGCGCATCGAGCGTGGCCTCGACCGCATCGATACGCAGCGGACGGCGCGCAAGTGTCGGATACGGCGAGTCCGCCGCCAGCAACCGAATCTCGTATTCACCGGCCTTCGCCGGCGCGATCAGTTTGAAGGCGCCGGGCTTCGACACATACTCATAGCCACCGTAGGCGCCCTCGCGGCCGGACTTCTCGACGATCGTCACGAAGTCGCGCGGATTCTTCGAGCCCGTCACCGTGACCTGGATGGCAGCGCCGGCCTTGGCATTCGCGGGCCCGCTCACAGTCGCCTGTGCGAACGCGGCGGAAGACAGGAACGCAAGCAGCAGCGGGATCCAGCGATGCATGAGGTATCTTCCTGTTGTTATCCTGTAGCCATTCTAGCTCCAGCGCAGGGAGAAACCTCATGAAACAGACCTACACCGGCGGCTGCCATTGCGGCGCCGTGCGCTACGAGGCCGATATCGATCTGAGCAAGGGGACGGTGAGGTGCAACTGCTCGATGTGCCGCAAGACGCGCGCCTGGCTGGTCGGCATCGGCAGCGATGATTTCCGCCTGCTGCAAGGCCAGGAGATGCTCGGTGACTATCAGTTCAACCGCAAGAACATCCACCACCTGTTCTGCAGGAACTGCGGCGTCAAATCCTTCGGGCGCTCCAACACCGGACCGGATGGCAAGGGCATGGTCGCGGTCATGCTGAGTTGCGTCGACAACATTCCGGACGCCGAGCTCGCGGCGCTACCTGTCATGTACGTCGATGGCCTGCACGATAACTTCAAGGCCGCGCCGGCCGAGACCCGACACCTGTGAGAGCGCGCATCATGCCGGCGTCGCGAGCTTGAGCCCGACGATGCCGGCAACGATGAGCGCCAGGCTGGCGAGCCGGCCCGGACTCGCCGACTCGCCGAGCAGCACGATGCCGAGGATCGCCGTTCCGACTGCGCCGACGCCGACCCAGACTGCGTAGGACGTGCCGACCGGCAGCGACTTCATCGCGAAGCCGAGCAGGACGATGCTGACCAGCATCGCGACGACAGTGATGACACTTGGCCAGAACCGCGTGAACCCTTCCGCATATTTCAGGCCGATCGCCCAGACGATTTCGCACAGTCCCGCAATGATCAGCAGCAGCCACGCCATAGGAGTCTCCGGTTCATGTTCATCATCGAGCTCGTCTACAAGGTCGATCTGAAGGAAATCGACGCGCACATGACCGCGCACGTCAAGTTCCTGAATAAGCACTACGCGAACGGCACCTTTCTTGTTTCCGGACGCAAGATCCCGCGCGACGGCGGCATCATCCTCGCCGCCGGCAAGACCCGCCAGCAGATCGAGGCGCTGATCCAGGAAGATCCATTCCACGAGCACGGGCTCGCCGACTTCCGCGTCATAGAATTCCGCGCCAGCCAGCGCGCCGACGACATGCCGAAGCGGATCGAGAGCTGACCCGGGCTGCCTTGCATTGACGTTGCAGTGTACAGTCACGGGACAATGATCAGGAGCGGCATCGC
>DATEML010000149.1:0-27943 GCA_035275585.1 Steroidobacteraceae bacterium
CGAGGCCGCGTTCGCGCTCCGGATCGGTGCCATGGAATTTGGCGAGCGCGATGACCAGCATGCCGAGGGCGCACAGCTGAGTCGTAAACGCCTTGGTCGAGGCCACGCCGATTTCCGGGCCGGCGCGCGTCAGTAGCACCAGCTCGGACTCGCGAACGAGCGAGCTTTCCGGAACGTTACAAATCGACAAGGTCGAGAGGTAACCGGACTGCTTCGCCATGCGCAGCGCGGCCAGCGTGTCAGCGGTCTCGCCCGACTGCGAGATCGAAACAAACAAAGTGTTCTTGGGCACGACCGGATTGCGATAGCGATATTCGCTCGCAATCTCGACCCAGCAAGGCAAACGCGCGATCTGCTCGATGTAGTATTTGGCGACGGCGCCGGCGTGATAGCTCGTGCCGCACGCAACGATCTGCACGGCTTCGCAACGACGGAACAACTCGGTCGCGAGCGGACCGAACGCAGCTTCGAGCAGCTTGCCGCCGGCGACGCGCTCTTCCAGCGTCTGCGCGATGGCGCGGGGCTGCTCGTGAATTTCCTTGAGCATGTAGTGCGCGTACTCGCCCTTCTCGGCCGCATCGGCGGAGAGCTGGCTTTCGCGGACTTCACGCTGGGCGTTGTTACCTTCGTGATCGAGGATGCGCACGCTGGTGCGACGGATCTCGGCCACATCGCCTTCGTCGAGGAAGATGAACTGGCGCGTCACCGGCAACAGTGCCGAAACGTCGGACGCGACGAAGTTCTCGTTGGTGCCGACGCCGATCACGACCGGGCAGCCGGCGCGCGCGAGCACGATCGTCTCCGGCGAATCCTGCGACAGTACGGCGAGCGCGTACGCGCCCTCCAGCTCCGCGACCGTAGCGCGCACGGCACGGAACAGATCGCCGAGCTTCTGCTTGTGATAGTGGATGCGATGCGCGATCACCTCGGTGTCGGTCTCGGAGGTGAACGTGTAACCGAGCTTCGCGAGTTCTTCGCGCAACTCCTCATGGTTCTCGATGATGCCGTTGTGAACGATCGCGATGCCGTCGCGCGAGATGTGCGGATGCGCGTTGCGCTCCGAGGGCACGCCGTGCGTCGCCCACCGCGTGTGCGCAATGCCGAGATGGCCGGCGACCGGGGTATCGTTGAGCGCATCCTGCAGCATCCTCACCTTGCCTACGGTGCGCAGGCGGCGCACCTCGCCGGTGCCGTTGAGGATGGCGACCCCGGCCGAGTCGTAACCGCGGTACTCGAGGCGGCGCAGGCCTTCGATGAGGATGGGAACGATATCTCGATCAGCGATCGCGCCGACGATTCCGCACATGTAATGCCCCTGGCCCGTATTTTCCGGTGGGCATTGTACCGCTGCCGGCGGAGTAAAAATTGCAGCGGATCACGGTCTTAAGGACAGGTCAGTGGGTGTCGGGCTAAAGCCCGACCTACGGCCGACCGTGTAGGTCGGGCTTTAGCCCGACATCCTCATTTCTTCTTCTCGGGCCGCTTCCAGCCTTCGATGGTCACCTGCCGGGCACGGGCCACGGTCAGCTTGCCCTCCGGCGCGTCCTTGGTGATCGTCGAGCCCGCGCCAGTATTGGCCCCTGCGCCGATCTTCACGGGCGCCACCAGCATCGAGCCCGAGCCGATGAAGGCGTTGTCGCCGATCTCGGTGCGCCACTTGTTCGCACCGTCGTAGTTCACGGTGACGCTGCCCGCGCCGATGTTGACCTTGCGTCCGACCGTGGCGTCGCCGATGTAAGTCAGGTGATTGGCCTTGCTGCCGTCGCCGACCACGCTGTTCTTCACTTCGACGAAATTGCCGATGTGCACTTCGTCGTGCAGCTCGGCGCCGGGACGCATGCGCGCGAACGGACCGATCGAGCAGCGCGCGCCGATCGCGGTGCGATCGATCACGCAATTCGGATGCAGCTCGGTATCGGCGCCGATGCTGCAATCCTTCAGGTAACAGTTCGGACCGATGCGCGCACGGTCGCCAAGCGTGACCTTGCCGACCATGACGACGTTGACATCGATGAACACGTCGCGCCCGACAGTGACTTCGCCGCGGATGTCGACGCGCGCAGGATCCGCGAGCGTGACGCCTTCGAGCATCAACGCGTTGGCGCGCTCGGCGCGCAACGCAGTCTCGAGTTGAGCCAGCTGCACCTTGTCGTTCACGCCCAGTACCTCCGCCTCGGTCGGGGAAATCACCGCGTTGACTTTCATACCGGCGCGCGCCGCCATCACGATCACGTCCGTCAGGTAGTACTCGCCTTGCGCATTGTCGTTCTTGAGCGCGGCGAGCCAGCCGCGCAGCGCGTGCGCCGGCGCAATCATCAGTCCGGTGTTGATCTCGCGGATCGCGCGCTCCTTCGTGTTCGCGTCCTTCTGCTCGACGATCCGCACGACGTTGCCCGCGTTGTCGCGCACGATGCGGCCGTAGCCAGAAGGATCGTCGAGCAGCACAGTCAGCAGGCCGATCGCGCGCGGTCCGGCTTGCTCCACGAGTTGCTGCAGCGTCGCCGCGCGCACCAGCGGCACGTCGCCGAACAGGATGAGCACCTGGTGATCGTCGGGAATCGCCGGAATCGCCTGCGCGAGCGCGTGACCGGTGCCGAGCTGCTCGGCCTGCATCACCCAGTTCACCGGCTCGTCGGCGAGTGCTCGCTTGACCTGCTCGGCGCCGTGGCCATGCACGATATGGATCGCGTCGGCATGCAGCGCCTTCGCGGTTGCGACGACGTGGGCGAGCAACGGCCTGCCGGCCAAGGGCTGCAGCACCTTGGGCAGGTCCGACTTCATGCGCTTGCCCTGGCCGGCGGCCAGGATGACGATGGAAAGCATAAAGAGAGTGTAGGTCGGGCCTTAGCCCGACACCACCTACTGCTTCAGCTTGCGGAGCTTCTCGATTGCGCGGATCTGCGCGGCCGCCTGCGCCAGTTCCGCCTGCAGCTTGGCCGTGTCCATCTTGTCGTCGCGGTTGCGCAGCGCCTCTTCCGCTCGCTGCATTGCCTGCATCGCGGCCGCCTCGTCGATGTCGTGCGCTCGCAGCGCCGTGTCGGCGAGCACCGTGACGATGTGCGGCTGGATTTCGAGGGCGCCGCCGGAGACGTAGAAGAACTGCTCGTCGCCCTCCGGCGTCTGCACCCGGACTTCGCCCGGCTTGAGCGTCGTCAGGAGCGGCGCGTGCCGCGGGGCGATGCCGATGTCGCCCATGATCGCCGGCACGAACACCATCGAGGCTTCGCCCGAGAAGATCTCGCCTTCGGCGGAAACGATATCGACGTGGATTGTGGCCATGGCTTACTGCAGCGTCTTCGCCTTCGCGACCGCTTCCTCGATGTTGCCGACCATGTAGAACGCCTGCTCCGGCAGGTGATCGTAGTCGCCGGCGAGAATGCCCTTGAAGCCCGCGATCGTCTCCTTGAGCGGCACGATCTTGCCGTCCTGACCGGTGAACACTTTGGCGACGTTGAACGGCTGCGACAGGAAGCGCTGGATCTTGCGCGCGCGGGCGACGGTGCGCTTGTCGTCCTCCGACAGCTCGTCCATGCCTAGAATCGCGATGATGTCCTGCAGCTCCTTGTAGCGCTGCAGCACCGCCTGCACGCCGCGCGCAACGTTGTAGTGCTCCTCGCCGACAACCAGCGGATCGAGCTGGCGACTCGTCGAGTCGAGCGGATCGACCGCGGGGTAGATGCCGAGCGACGCGATCTGGCGCGAGAGCACGACAGTCGCGTCGAGGTGTGCGAACGTCGTCGCCGGTGACGGGTCGGTGAGGTCGTCCGCCGGCACGTACACGGCCTGGATCGAGGTGATCGATCCGGTCTTCGTCGACGTGATGCGCTCCTGCAGAACGCCCATTTCTTCGGCGAGTGTCGGCTGGTAACCCACCGCTGACGGCATACGCCCGAGCAGCGCGGACACTTCGGTGCCGGCCAGCGTGTAACGGTAGATGTTGTCGATGAACAGCAGCACGTCACGGCCCTTGCCCGACTCGGTTTTCTCGTCGCGGAAGTATTCGGCCATCGTCAGGCCGGTGAGCGCCACGCGCAGGCGGTTGCCCGGCGGCTCGTTCATCTGGCCGTACACCATCGCGACCTTCGAGTTCGACAGGTCCTTGGTGTCGATGACGCCCGCTTCCATCATCTCGTGATAGAAGTCGTTGCCTTCGCGCGTGCGCTCGCCGACGCCGGCGAACACGGACAGACCCGCGTGCTGTTTCGCGATGTTGTTGATCAGCTCCAGCATGTTGACGGTCTTGCCGACGCCGGCGCCGCCGAACAGGCCGATCTTGCCGCCCTTGGCGAACGGCATGAGCAGGTCCATGACCTTGATGCCCGTGACCAGCAGCTCCTGTCCGCCGGCCTGATCTTCGTACGAAGGTGCCGGGCGGTGAATCGGCCAGTGCTCCTTCGCCGCAACCGGGCCCTTCTCGTCCTGCGGCGCTCCGAGCACGTCCATGATGCGGCCGAGCGTCGCCTTGCCGACCGGCACGGCGATCGGACCGCCTGTCGCCTGCACCGTGAGGCCGCGCTTGAGACCTTCCGAGACGCCCATCGCGATCGTGCGCACGACGCCGTCGCCGAGCTGCTGCTGCACTTCGAGCGTGAGGTCCACGTCCTCGAGCTTGAGCGCCTCGTAGACACTCGGGATGTGCTCGCGCGGAAACTGCACGTCGATCACCGCGCCGATGATCTGCACGATTTTGCCGGTAGATACTTGCGTAGACATGTTGCTCGTTTCCTATCTCAAACCGCTGCGGCGCCGCCGACGATCTCGCTGATCTCCTTGGTGATCGCGGCCTGGCGTGCCTTGTTGTAGATCAGCTGCAATTCTTCGATGAGCTTGCCGGCGTTGTCGGTGGCGCTCTTCATCGCGACCATGCGCGCGGCCATCTCGCAGCCGACGTTCTCGACCGCGCCCTGGTAGACCTGCGACTCGACGTAGCGCATCAGCACGCCATCGAGCAGCTCCGCCGCCGACGGCTCGTAGATGTAATCCCACAGATCCTGCAGCTTGTCTTCGTCCTCGGTGACGACCGGCAGCAGCTGGTGAATGGCCGGCTTCTGACTCATCGTGTTGATGAACTCGTTGTGCACGAGGAACACGCGGTCGAGATTGCCCTCCTTGTACAGGTCGAGCATCACCTTGACGGTGCCGATCAGGTCCGCGACATGCGGCCGGTCACCGAGGTGCGTGACGGTGGCAAGCGTCTTGACGTTGCCGAGTCGGCGAAAGAACCCCACGCCCTTCGAGCCGATCAGGCACAGCGAAACCTGCGTGCCGCGACCCTGCCAGTCGCGGATCGCCGCGAGCGTCGCCTTGAACAGATTGACGTTCAGGCCGCCGCACAGGCCGCGATCGGTGGTGATGATGATGAAGCCGACGTTCTTCGCCTCGCGCTCGACGAGGTACGGATGGCGGAAGTCCGGGTTCGCCTTGCGCAGGTGGCCGATCACGCGACGGATGCGCTGCGCGTACGGCCGCGTGGCGCGCATGCGCTCCTGCGCCTTGCGCATCTTGCTGGCGGCGACCATCTGCATCGCCTTGGTGATCTTCTGCGTGCTCTTGAAGCTCGCGATCTTCACCCGGATTTCTTTGACGCCCGGCATGGCTTAGTACGATCCGGTGGTGGCGAACTCTTCCGAGATCTTCTTCAGCGTCGCCTCGTTCTCCGGCGACAGCACCGGGGTGGCGAGCATCGCGTCCATCTGCTGCTTGTAGTTCGTCTTGGCGAACGCCTGCAGGCCGGCCTCGAACGCGCCGATTTTCTTCAGCTCCACCTTGTCCATGTAGCCGTTGTTCACGGCGTAGATGGACAGCGCCATCTCGGCGACCGACATCGGCGCGTACTGCTTCTGCTTCATCATCTCGGTGACGCGCTGGCCGCGCTCGAGCTGCTTGCGGGTCGACTCGTCGAGGTCGGAGGCGAACTGCGAGAACGCCGCGAGCTCGCGATACTGCGCCAGCGACAGCTTGATGCCGCCTGACAGTTTCGAGATCAGCTTGGTCTGCGCGGCGCCGCCGACGCGCGACACCGAGATGCCGGCGTTCATGGCCGGGCGGATGCCGGCGTTGAACAGGTCGCCTTCGAGGAAGATCTGGCCGTCGGTGATCGAGATCACGTTGGTCGGCACGAACGCGGTGACGTCGCCGGCCTGTGTCTCGATGATCGGCAGGCCGGTCAGCGAGCCGGTCTTGCCCTTGACCTTGCCGCCGGTCTTCTTTTCGACGTACTCCTCGTTGACCCGCGCCGAGCGCTCCAGCAGGCGCGAGTGCAGGTAGAACACGTCGCCCGGATACGCTTCGCGACCCGGCGGACGGCGCAGCAGCAGCGAGATCTGGCGATACGCCCACGCCTGCTTGGTCAGGTCGTCATAGATGATCAGCGCGTCTTCGCCGCGGTCCATGAAGAACTCGCCCATCGCGCAGCCGGAGTAGGGCGCCAGGTACTGCATCGAGGCCGGCGTCGAGGCGGACGCGGCGACGATGATGGTGTGCTTCATCGCGTCGTGCTCTTCGAGCTTGCGCACGACGTTGGCGATCGAGCTCTGCTTCTGGCCGACCGCGACGTAGACACATTTGATGCCGCTGTTCTTCTGATTGATGATCGTGTCGACGGCGAGCGCGGTCTTGCCGGTCTGGCGGTCGCCGATGATCAGCTCGCGCTGGCCGCGGCCGATCGGCACCATCGAGTCGACGGCCTTGTAGCCGGTCTGCACCGGCTGGCTCACGGACTTGCGGAATACCACGCCGGGCGCGACGCGCTCGATCGGCGAGTTGTGGTCGGCCTTGATCGGGCCCTTGCCGTCGATCGGCTTGCCGAGCGAGTCGACGACGCGGCCGAGCAGGCCTTCGCCGACCGGCACTTCGAGAATGCGGCTGGTGGTCTTGACCGTGTCGCCTTCCCTGATGTGCTTGTACTCGCCGAGCACGACGGCGCCGACCGAGTCCTGCTCCAGGTTCAGCGCCAGGCCGAAGCTGCCGCCCGGAAACTCCAGCATCTCGCCGTACTTGGCGTCGGCGAGACCGTGGATGCGCACGATGCCGTCGGTCACGGTCACGACCGTGCCGATGTTGCGCTCCTCGGAGGCGCTCGCGAACTTGTCGATGCGCGCCTTGATCAGATCGCTGATTTCGGAGGCTTTGATTGCCATGGTTCCACTACCCTCTAATGCATGATCTGCGACGCGAGTCGCTCGAGCCGCGCCTTGAGCGAGCCGTCGATGACGAAGTCGCCGGCGCGCACGATCGCGCCGCCGATCAGGCTGGCGTCGACTGCGCAGTGCAGGCGCACTTCACGCTTCAATCTCTTCTTGAGCGCAGCGGTCAGGCGCGTGCGCTGCGTTTCATCGAGCTGCACCGCCGAGGTGACGTGCACATCGGTGATGTTCTCGACTTCCGCGCGCAGCTCCTCGTAGATCGCGGCGACCTCGGGCAGCACGCCGAGGCGGCGGTTCTGCGCCAGCGTGCTCAGGAAATTGCGGCCGCGCTCGTCCGCGCCGCTCGCTTCGGCGACGAGCTCGACCAGGTCCTGCGGCTGCACGCGCGGGCTCGACAGCAGTTTGACGACGCGCTCGTCGGCGACCGTGGTAGCCGCGGCGGCGAGCATCTGCGACCAGTGCTCGAAGTCCTCGTGCTCGCGCGCCGATTCGAAGGCGGCCCGGGCGTACGGTCGTGCGAGAGTGACTTTCTCGGCCATGCGCTGCGCCTTCAGCCCCGCTCGATCTCGAGCGCGAGCTTCTCCAGCAGGTCGGCGTGCGCCTTGGCGTCGATCTCGCGGCCGAGCAGCTTGCCGGCGCCGGCGACGGCGATCAGCGCCACTTCACGGCGCAGCTGCTCGCGTGCCCGGTTCGACTCGAGCGTCACTTCGCTGCGCGCGTCGGCCAGCAGGCGCTGACCTTCCGCGATCGCAGTGCCGCGCGCTTCCTCGACCACTTCGTTCGAGCGGCGGTTCGCCTGCTCGACGATCTTGTTCGCCTGCACGCGCGCTTCTTTGATGATGTCGGTCGCGCTCGCCTTCGCTTCCGCGAGGCTCTTCTCGGCCTTCTCCGAGCTCGCGAGCCCGTCGGCGATCTTGCGCTGCCGCTCCTCGATCGCCTTGATCAAAGGCGGCCAGATGAAGCGCATGGTGATCCAGCCGAGGATCACGAACACGATCGTCTGGATGAACAGTGTTGCGTTGAGATTCATGGAACGATCAGCCTCGTTCGAACCCGCGCGGAGCCGGGCCCGCGCCTGCCTGGTCTCACTTGAACGGGTTGGCGGTCGCGAACCACAGCGCGATGCCGACGCCGATGATGAACGACGCGTCCACCAGCGCCAGCAGCAGGAATACCTTGGTCTGCAGCACGTTCATCAGCTCCGGCTGGCGCGCCGACGCCTCGATGTACTTGCCGGCCATGTTGCCGACGCCGATGCAGGCGCCGAGCGCGCCGATCCCGATGATCAAACCGCAAGCAAGAGCGACAAAGCCAACGTCCGTCATGAGAGTTCTCCGGGGGTGAACTGGATTGGATTCGGGTGATCAGTGGTGCGCATGGGCCTGGCCGATGTACGCGAGCGTCAGCATCATGAAGACGAACGCCTGCAGCAGCACGATCAGGATGTGGAAGATCGCCCAGGCGGTGCCGGTGACCAGGTGCAGCGCGATGCCGACGACGGTCATGCTGCCGCCGAGGCCCGCGATCAGGAAAAAGATCAGCTCGCCGGCGTACATGTTGCCGAACAGTCGCATGCCGTGTGAGAAGGTCCGGCCGGCGTATTCGATGATGTTCATCGCGAGGTTGGCGGCGCCGAGCAGCAGCGCCAGGATCCAGCTGAGCGGATTGAGCGTGAGCTTCGTCTGACCGAAAGGCGCACCGACCAGCTCATGCAGGAAGCCGCCGAGCCCTTTGATCTTGATGCTGTAGTAGAACGCCAGCATCAGCACTCCCAGCGCGAGCCCGAAGGTCAGGTTCAGATCCGCCGTCGGCAGCGGCCGCAGGTATGCGACGCCGAGCTTGCGCGCGGCAGTCGGGAACCAGTCGACCGGCAGCAGGTCGACGGCGTTCATCACTGCGACCCAGCAGAAAACGGTGAGCGCGAGCGGCGCGATGTACTTGAGCGAGCCATGGACCATGGTCTTGGCCTGCTCTTCCACCATCTCCACCAGCATCTCGACCGCCGTCTGAAACTTGCCGGGAACGCCGGCCGTGGCCCGACCCGCCGCGAGGCGCAGGACCAGCAGAAAGACCGCAGCGCACAGCAGAGAAAAGAACAGCGTGTCCCAATGGACCACGCTCAGGTCGAACATCGAGTGCTGCTCTTTGTTCGACAGGTGATGCAAATGATGGGAGATGTACTCGGACAGTCCGCCGCCGTGTTCTCCTCCGCTCTCACTTGCCATCAGCGTCACTTGCATACTTCTTCCCGAACACGAACCACGCCCAGTACGCCACCATCGAGCAGAACAGGCCGGCCAGCACCGCCAGCGGCGCGAACATCCTGGACCGCAGCACGATCACCAGCAGGCTGACGGTCACGACGACCTTGAACAGCCAGCCTGCGAGAAAGCTCATCGCGCTCATCCGCATGCCGTGCGTCAGGCTGTGTTTGAACAGCACCAGCGCCATGTATACGGTCCAGACCAGCCCGATGCCGCCGCCCGCAAGCGCCGACAGTGCCGCCTGCGTGCCGAGCGTCACCGCAAATATTGTGGCGAGCGCACCGATCCACAACGCCTGCCAGAGCAGGATTCGCAAGGACTGGCGCGCAGCCGCCGCAAGGACATTGGTGCTCACGGACAACAAAAATGCCACCGTGCTTGCAGCCGAGCGATCGGCACGTGTGGCATCGTTCAAAGCCGAAGAAAATGCCAGCCGGAGATCCCCGCCGGCCGGAAAAGGCGGCGCATTATACGCAGCGATTTGCGCTGCTTCAACAAAGAGATACGTGATGCCGCCGCGTGACGTAATCCTACAGGCGGTAGCGCACTTTGACCATGAATTGATCGGCGTCCCGCACGTCGGACACGTCGCGGAACAGGTCCCCGACGCTGCGCTCGTCTTCGCGCAGCAGGTCGAAGCCGCCGCGCGCATAGACGAGGAACAGCTCCGAGAGCGGGCCGATCTCGTAGCGGTAACGGATTTGCAGCCCGAGACTGTTGACGGTGAACGGCGCGAGCGGCTGCGCCACGACGAACAGGTTGCCGGCCGCGTCGGTCCGATAGGCGGTGCGCGGTTCCGCATCGATGCCGATCCACTGCCATTTCACGCGTAACTCGTGCCGCGGCGCCGGAATCCAGTCGGCGCGCAGGTCGAAGTCCATGCGCTCGCCGCGGTACGACCCGAACAGGTTGCCGCCCTCCCAGAGCAGCCAGTCCTCGAAGTAGTACGGCAGCAGATCGAGCCGCAGCGTCAGGTTTTCGGTCGGAAACCAGGAGGTCAGCAGCTCCAGGCGCGCGCTGTAGTCCTCGACGCCTTGCTGATACAGATAGCCGCCGAAGGTCACCTGCCAGTCGCCGAAGCGCGGCGAGGTCGTGTCGAAATACGCGCTGCCGCGGTCATCGAACTGTACTGGTCCATTGTTACGCGAGATCAGATCGTCGACGCCGCTGGTGACGTAGCGCAGCTCTTCGTACGCGCTCCAGTTGCTCGCGTACTGCACGGTCCGCGACAGCTGCAGCCGTGACTGGAGCCGCTGACCCTCGGCGTTCTCGCGGTAGTAGGCGTACAGGCGCTGGGTTTCGCCGTTGACGCGACCCTCGCGGGCGCCGCCGACGCGGCGGTTGGTCTCCCACTCGACCTGGCGCAGCGAGTTGCGCTCCATGTAGCCGAGGTCGTTCAGGTCGAACCGATCGTCGATGTACAGCAGCTTCAGCGTGTGCGTGAGCGGCGCGGACCGGTTGAAATCCGTCTGCAGCCAGGCCTCGTAGCCGCTGGTGTCCGGTGGGCTCTGCTGCACTCCGAACGTCTGGATGTCCAGCCCGGCATGACCGATGTCGGTGCGGACGACCTGCCCCGAGACCCGCCACCAGTCGTTCGGCGTGAGCTCGTAGTCGATCGCGTTGACGAGCGCGTCGCGGTCGAGGAACGGCCGATCGGTCCAGGTGCCGACATAGCCGATGCGCGCGTGCTCCAGCGGCAGGGCGATGCGCGTCGCAGCGAACAGACGCCCGATGTCGTCCTGGTAGTCGCTTTCCTCGGCCAGGAAAGCGCCGTAGACCAGCGAGCGAGCGGTGCCGGTGAGCTTGACCGCGACGTCGATGTCCGAGGAGCCCGCGCTGAGGTCGTCCGGCGCCGCGCCGACGCGGCGCGTATAGATCAGCTGACCGTTCGCCGGCGTGCGCAGGTCGAAGATGCCCTGGTTCTCGGTGAAGAACGGCCGCTTGTCGGTGAATACGGTCTCGATCGCCGAGAAATCCACGACGAGCTCGTCGCTCTCCACCTGGCCGAAGTCGGGATTGAGCGTCGCGGCCAGCGACAAGCCCGGCGAGATCTTCCAGTTGATGTCGGCGCCAGCCTTGAACTGCGTGTGGTCGTTCACCATGTCCGTACGCGCGGTCGCATACGGCACGAAGTCGAAGGTCTGCGCAGCGTCGTACTGCGAGATCGAGACGCGGCGGAAGTCGGAGAGAAACACTTCGGATTCGTTGCTGATGCCCGGACACGCGTAGCGCTCGCCGCGCTCGAACAGATAACGCGCGGCGTAGACGCCGATCGTGTGAGTGTCGGCGGCCGAGTTGCGCATGCTGATGCTGGACCACGGCACCAGCAGCTCGACGAACCACTGCTCGTCGCTTTCGCGCACGGCGTGCTCCCAGGTCGCGTCCCAGTCGCGATCGAACTTGTTCTGGTTCGTCACCAGTCCGTCGCGCACGCCGCCGCCGAGAGCGACGGCGAACTCGTAGCCGACCTGCGCCGTGGCGTCGAAATCGACGATCAGTGCGACGCTGTCGCCCGTGAAAGCTGTCGCGTCGCGCGGCGTGCGCGGCTTCATGCGGCGCTCCTGCGGCGGCTGATCGATGATGAAAGCCGCGGCGAGCCCGCGTTCGGTCGAGAGGATGCGCACTTCGTTGCCGTAGCGCGGATCGTCGCGCAACAACGGCAGCGTGCGGCGCCAATCGTCGCAGCGGATCGCGTTCGCCCACTCGGGTTCGTCGATGTTGCCGTCGACGACAATGGCGCCGCGCGCCGGAACGACGGCGGCAAGCAGCAGCAACAACGTAGGGAATCTATGCGACACGGCCGTGTGCCGGGGGCGGATGCGTCACTTACCTGTGAATCGTCGCATGCGCTCAGCGTATATGTTCGAGAATACCGTCGAGCTCGTCGAGCGTGTGGTAGCTGATCACGAGCTTGCCCTTGCCCGAGGCCGTATGCTGCACGGCGACCTTGGCGCCGAGCTTGTCGGCCAGCTCGCTCTCCAGCTTGCGGATGTTCGGATCGACGCGCGGCGCGCTCTCGTCGGCCGCAGCGTGGGGCTGCGCCGTGAGCCGCTTGACCAGCGCTTCGGTCTCGCGCACCGACAGTTTCTTCTTCGCGACCAGCGCGCCGACTTCGGCCTGCTGGCGCCGCGCCTCGAGCCCGAGCAGCGCGCGCGCGTGGCCCATCTCCAGCTCGCGGTGCTCGACCAGCGTCTTCACTTCGTCGGTGAGCTCGAGCAGGCGCAGCAGATTGGACACGGCAGCGCGCGAGCGGCCGACTGCTTCGGCGGCCGTCGCATGCGTCATGTCGAACTCGGTGATCAGGCGATCGAGCGCGCGCGCTTCTTCGAGCGGATTGAGGTTCTCGCGCTGGATGTTCTCGATGAGCGCCATCGCGATCGCGGCTTCGTCGCCCACGCGGCGCACGACGGCAGGAATCTCGTGCAAACCGGCCAGCTGTGCAGCACGCCAGCGGCGCTCGCCGGCGATGATCTCGTAGCGCGCATGGCCACCGGCATCGACTGTATCGAGCGGACGCACGACGATCGGCTGCACCACGCCCTGCGCCCTGATCGAATCGGCCAGCTCCTGCAGCGTCTCGGGCCGCATGTCGATGCGCGGCTGATACTTGCCGCGCTGGAGCAGATCGACGGGCAGTCTCTGCAGCTCCTCATCGGAGTGCAGCTTGGTGGCGACGACCTCGGACTCATCGTCGGGCTCGGGCTGGCCGAGCAGCGCGCCCAGTCCGCGTCCGAGGCTTCGTCGTTTCGTCGACATGGTTGCCATTCTTGTTCGCGAATCTGTGAAGGGGCCGTGTCGGCCGGATCAGGTCGCCGATAGTAGTGGACTGCGGGCGGCCGGGCACTAGGGCCGTCCCTGCAAGCGACGAAAATCCCCCAACGCTCGAACTGCGTCCGAAATTCTACTGCGGCCGCCGCTACGGGGCGACGGCGTCCGCGCTCGCGCCCGCCAGGTCGTAGAAGCCTTCCTCGCGCCGGATCATCTCCCCCGCGAGCGCCAGGTACGCGAGCGCGCCGCGCGACTCGCGGTCGTAATGCAGCGCGGGCTTGCCGTAGCTCGGCGCTTCGGCGAGCCGCACGTTGCGCGGAATGATGGTGCGGAACACCTTCTCGCGGAAGTGCTCGACCAGTTGCGCCGAGACCTCGTTCGCCAGATTGTTACGCGGATCGAACATCGTGCGCAGGATGCCGTCGATCTCCAGGCCCGGGTTCGGACCGGCCTTGATCTGCTCGATGGTGTCCACCAGCGCCGTGAGCCCCTCGAGCGCGTAGTACTCGCACTGCATGGGGATGAGCACGCCCTCCGCCGCCACGAGCGCGTTGACTGTCAGCATGTTCAGCGCCGGCGGACAATCGATCAGCACGATGTCGAACTGTTCGCGCACCGGCTGCAGCGCATCGCGCAGCCGCGATTCGCAGCCGGCTTTGCCCATCAGCTGCACTTCGGCGGCGACCAGATCCTGGTTCGACGGCATCAGCTTGAACGCTGCGTATTCGAGGTCGAGCAACGCAGCCGCGGCCTCGCAGTCGCCGAGCAGCACATCGGTGGTAGAGCGCTGCACGGTGCGCTTGTCGACGCCGCAACCCATCGTGGCGTTGCCCTGCGGATCGATATCGATGAGCAGCACGCGCCGCTTGGTCGCAGCGAGCGACGCCGCGAGATTGACGGTCGTCGTCGTCTTCCCGACGCCGCCCTTCTGGTTGGTGATGGCGAGAATGCGGTGCATGACTGGAGAGTACACCGGACTCAGACTTTGTCGTGGCTGCGGCAGAGTTCCACAAGATGCCGCTGCTCGTCCAGACCGGGGATGTTAAGTCGATGGACTGCCGCGAGTTTCCATCCGTTCGGAATGTGCGTGAGCTCGTCGGTGGGGTAGCGGCCCTTCATCGCAAGTAGTCGCCCGCCGCCGACACATAGGTGTCCGGACCACTTTACGAACGTCTCCAGCGGCCCGACCGCGCGCGACACGACGTTCTCGAAACGCTGCTTCGGGCGATAGGCCTCGGCGCGCGTGTGCACCGTTTGCACGTTGTGCAAGCCCAGCGTCTGCGCCGCGTGCTCGATGAACTTGAGTTTCTTCGCGGTCGAATCGACCAGCGTGAACTGCAGCTGCGGCATGGCTATCGCGAGCGGCAGGCCCGGAAATCCGGCGCCGGTGCCGATGTCGGCAACGTTCGCACCGCGCAGGTGGCCATGCACAGCGAGGCTGTCGAGCAGGTGCTTGGTGATCTGCTGGTCGCGCTCGCGGATCGCGGTGAGATTCATGCGCTGGTTCCAGTCGTCCAGCTCGTCGAGCAATCGAATGAGCGCAGTGGCTTGAGTGGAGTTCAGCGTGAGACCGAGCTGTGAGGCTCCGTCGAGGACGGTGGCGAGTGACGAAGGTGACGGGAGTGACGAGGGTGACGAAGAATCTCCGCTCCCCGTCACTTTCGTCACTTTCGTCACTCGCGTCACCCTATCTTCACCACCGCTCGCCCCGTCACCTGCCCCTTCACGTACGGCTCGAACGCTTGCGGCAACTCGTCCAGACCGACCGTGCGCGTAACGATGGTGTCGAGGTGGCGCGGCTTCAGATCGGTCGCGAGGCGCTGCCACACCGCCAGGCGCAGCGGCCGCGGCGTGTAAACCGAGTTGATGCCGAGCAGATTCACCCCGCGCAGGATGAACGGCACGACGGTCGTCTTGAGCTCGGGGCTCGCGGCCAGACCGATGCTGGCGATGTTGCCCCAGAACTTCGTGGTGCGCGTCAGCCACGCCAGCACGTCGCCGCCGAGATTGTCGATCGCACCGGCCCATTGCGCTTCTTCGAGCGGGCGCGAGCCGAGGTTGATCGCGTCGCGCAACAGCACGCGTGCAGCGCCGAGCCGTTCGAGATAGGCCGTCGAGGTTTGCTTGCCGGTCACGGCCACGACCTGGTAACCGCGGCCCGCGAGCATATCGATCGCAAGACTGCCGACGCCGCCGGTCGCGCCGGTCACGACGATCTCGCCGCTGTGCTCGCCTTGCGGTTGCGAGCCGTTCTGCTCCATCCGATGGATCGCCAGCGCCGCCGTGTAACCGGCCGTGCCGATCGCCATGCACTGGAATTCGTCGAGGCCCGCCGGGATCGGTACGACCCACTCGGCCGCGACGCGCGCGTATTCGGCGTAACCGCCGTCGTGCGTCTCGGACAAGCCGCAGCCGTTCACCAGCACTTTCTGGCCGGGTTTGAAGTCCGCGTGCTGCGAGCTCACGACCTCGCCGGCGAGATCGATGCCGCCGACCAGCGGGTACTTGCGCAGGATCTTGCCGGCGCCGGTCGCGGCGAGCGCGTCCTTGTAGTTGATCGTCGAGTAGCGGACCTTGACCACGACCTCGCCGGCCGCGAGGTCGTCCAGGCCGATCGTTTCCACGCGGGCAGCGATCCTGCCGCCCTCCTGGTGGATGCGAAACGCCCGAAAGCTGGCCACTAGCCGCCTTCCGGCTTGTCGCACTTGCCGTGCTTGCGCAGCTGATCGGTGCTGCACAGCCCGTGCTGCTGGCCGAAGAACTGGGCGATCGCCTCGAAGTCCTTCGCGTCGATGCCGGCGACCACACCGGCCATGATCGGGTTCTTACGCTTGCCGGCCTTGTAGTCCTGCAGCGCGTGCACGATGTAATCGGGGTATTGCGCGGCGAGGATCGGATACTCGGGCCCGATCGTCTTCGCGCCGTCGGCGCCGTGGCACGAGACGCAGGTTTGCGTCGCCGGCGGCGGCGTGCCGACGACCTGCTTGTTCGGCTGCGCGACTTCGCTCTGCAGATAGGCAGCGATATCGGCGCGGTCCTGGTCGGAGAGCGTCGCGGCCTGCGAGTGCATGGTCTGATGGGCGCGATCGCCGCCTGCGTAAGCGGCCAGGGCGCTGATCAGGTACTCGGCGTTCTGGCCGCCGAGCTTCGGTACGCTGTAGTTGGGGAAGGCATTCTTGTAGTCCGGCACGCCGTGGCAGCCGTGGCAGGTGTACGCAAGCACTCTGCCCCGCTCCGCATTGCCTTCCGCGCTCGCATCCAGCGCCGTGCCCAAGGCAACGGCGAGCCCGATTACCGCTGTGGCCGCTTGCAACTTCATATCTGCACCCAACCCTGAATCCCGGCCCTTTTCGTGGGCGCGCATGGTACAGGAAGTACCACTTCCGCTGTATACTGCCCAACCCGCTTTTCCCGATCCGAAGGTTTTTCGCTCATGGCCCGTATCACTGTCGAGGATTGCCTGCACCAGGTGCCGAACCTGTTCCAACTGGTCCTGGTGGCCGCCAAGCGCTCGCGCAAGCTGGCGAATGGCGCCGAGGCGACCGTCGAGTGGGAGAACGACAAGCCGACCGTCGTGGCGCTGCGCGAGATCGCGGCCGGCCACATCGGCCCGGAGATTCTCGAAGAGGCCGAGCGACCGCAGCCTGAGGCGATGCCGGAGATCGAGATGTCCGGCGAGCTGCGCGCCCCGCACCTCGGATTGGGAGACTGACCGCTCCGCCACTCGCACCGGCCCCGATCGGCGCGCTACGCCAATGGACTACGCGTCATCCATCCTGGGGCTGCTGCCGAGTGGAAGACGCTCGATCGGCGTCACCCAGCTGCTGAACAAGCTGGAGACCTACCTGCCGCCGGCGCAGGTCGACCGCATCCGCGACGCCTACGAGTTCGGCGCCGAGGCGCACCAGGGCCAGAAGCGGTTGTCCGGCGAGCCGTACATCGCGCACCCAGTTGCTGTCGCCGACCTGCTCGCCGACCTGCACATGGACGCGCCGACGATCATCGCGGCGATCCTGCACGACGTCATCGAAGACACCCCGACGGCCAAGGACGAGATCGCCGAGCGCTTCGGCGCCGACGTCGCCGAGCTGGTCGACGGTGTCTCGAAGCTCGATCACATCCAGTTCCGCAGCCGCGCCGAGGCGCAGGCCGAGAGCTTCCGCAAGATGCTGCTGGCGATGGTGCGCGACATCCGCGTGATCATGGTCAAGCTCGCGGATCGCACCCACAACATGCGCACGCTCGGCTCGGTGCCGCCGGCGAAGCGCCGCACGGTCGCGCGCGAGACGCTGGAGATCTACGCGCCGATCGCCAACCGCCTCGGCATCCACTCGATCAAGTCGGAGCTCGAGGAGCTCGGCTTCAAGGCGCTGTACCCGGGCCGCTACCGCATCATCGAGAAGGCGCTGAAGCGCGCGCGCGGCAACCAGAAGCAGTTCGTCGGCAAGATCGCCGATAACCTGCGCGGCGCGCTGGAAAAGGCCGGCGTGAAGGGCCGGGTCGAGGGCCGCGAGAAGCACCTGTACAGCGTCTACCAGAAGATGCGGCGCAAGCGCTCGCCGCTCGCGCAGATAGTCGACGTGTTCGGCTTCCGCATCGTCGTCGAGTCCGTCGACACCTGTTATCGCGCGCTCGGCCTGGTGCACGGGCTGTACCGGCCGATGCCGGGGCGCTTCAAGGACTACATCGCGATCCCTCGCCTCAACGGCTACCAGTCGCTGCACACGACGCTGTTCGGGCCGAACGGCATGCCGATCGAAGTGCAGATCCGCACCGACGACATGCACCGGATCGCCGAATCGGGCATTGCGGCGCACTGGCAATACAAGACCGGCGAGGAGCAGGGGAAGAGTTATCGCGACCGCGCCAGTGAGTGGTTGCAGCACCTCATGGAGATGCCGCACGGCGGCAGCTCCGAGGAGTTCATGGAGAGCGTCAAGCTCGACCTGTTCCCCGACAAGGTTTACGTGTTCACGCCGCGCGGCGAAATCCGCCGCCTGCCGCGCAATGCGACCGCCGTCGACTTCGCGTATTCGGTGCACACGGACATCGGCAACCACTGCGTGGCCGCCAAGGTCGATCGCCGGCTGGTGCCGCTGCGCACGCCGCTGCGCAACGGCCAGACAGTCGAGATCATCACCGCGAAGGGCGCGACGCCGAATCCGGCGTGGGTGAACTTCGTCGTGACCGCGAAAGCGCGCGCCGCCATCCGCCACTATCTCAAGAGCTTGAAGCACTCCGAAGCAGTCGAGCTGGGCAGGCGGCTGCTGACCCAGGCGCTCGCCGACCTGTCGGTCGCGCTGAAGAAGGTGCCGGAGGAGCGGCTGCAGAGCGTCGCGACCGAGTTCAACCTCAAGAGCCCGGAAGAGCTGTTCGAGCACATCGGCCTGGGCGAGCGCCTCGCGCCGCTGGTTGCGCGACGGCTGCTGCCCGCCGACGCGGATGCGGTGGCAGTCACGGCCGACCCGTCGCACGGCGCGGCGCTGGCGATCGCCGGCACGGAAGGCATGGTCGTGAGCTACGCACGCTGCTGCTTCCCGATCCCGAACGATCCGATCATGGCGTATCTGTCGAGCGGCCGCGGCGTCGTCATCCACCGCGAGGCCTGCGGCAACCTGCGCAACTATCGCAAACAGCCCGACAAGTGGCTGTCGGTCACCTGGCAGCCGAACGTCGACCGCCTGTTCAACGTCGAGGTGCGCATCGACGTGGCGAACCGCATGGGCGTGCTCGCGGCGATCGCCTCGAACATCGCGACCACGGAAACGAACATCGAGCACGTGGCCGTCGACGAGCGCGACGGCGACGCGTCGACCCTGGTCTTCGACCTGCAGGTGCGCGACCGCAAACACCTCGCGCACGTCATCAAGAACCTGCGCAAGATGCCGGAAGTGCTGCGCGTCACGCGCATGCTGGCGTAGTCTTCCACTCCAATCCGCGATTCGTTTCTCCGAGGTCCCCATGCCCCGTTCCATCATTGCGACCGCGAACGCACCGAAAGCCATCGGCACCTATTCCCAGGCCGTGAAGGTCGGCAGCACCGTGTACGTGTCGGGCCAGATCCCGCTGGACCCGGCGACCGCGGAGCTCGTGCAGGGACCGATGGAAGTCCAGGTGAAGCGCGTGTTCGAGAATCTCAAGGCGATCGTCGGCGCGGCGGGCGGCAGCTTCGCGCAGGTCGTGAAGGTCACCGTCTACATCCTCGACTTCGCCGATTTCGCGGCGCTCAATAAAGTGATGGCCGAGTACTTCAGCGAGCCGTATCCCGCGCGCGTGACCGTGGCAGTCGCGGCGCTGCCGAAGGGTGCGCGCGTCGAAATAGATTGCGTGGTGGAGCTGGAGTGACCGAAACGGCGACGCAGCGCACATCCGCTGAGTCGTCGGAGCTGCGCCCCGTCACGACGCTGCGCGGCGTCGGCGAGTCGCTCGCCGGCAAGCTGGCGAAGCTCGGCATCACGACCGTACAGGACCTGCTGTTCCTGCTGCCGCTGCGCTACGAGGATCGCACGCGCGTCGTGCCTATCGGCTCGCTGCGGATCGGCGAGCGCGCGGTCATCGAAGGCGAAGTCCTCTTGAGCCAGGTCGCCTTTCGCGGCCGGCGGCAGCTGCTCTGCCGCATCGGCGACGGCTCGGGCTCGGTCACGCTGCGCTTCTTTCACTTTTCGGGCTCGCAACAGCAGGGGCTCGCGCGCGGCACGCGCCTGCGCTGTTTCGGCGAGATCCGCCGCGGCCACGACGGCCCCGAGATCGTCCATCCCGAGTATCGACGCGTCGGCGGCGAGGGTGGCGCGACCGAAGACACGCTCACTCCGATCTATCCGCTGACTGAGGGCGTGCAGCAAGGTCGCCTGCGACAGCTCACCGGCATTGCGCTGCACGAGCCCTCGCATCGCACGGTGCGCGATTGGATCCCGCCTGCGGTGCTCGATCCTCTGAAACTCCCGCCGCTGCGCGCGGCGCTCGACTTCGTGCATCGTCCGCCGCCCGACGCCGACACGGACCTGCTCGCAACCGGCCGTCATCCGATGCAGCGGCGCCTCGCGTTCGAAGAGCTGCTCGCCCACCAGCTCAGCCTGCGGCTGCTTCGCCGCGAGATCCAGCGCGATCCCGGCTGGGCCTTCGCACCCGGCGGCGCGCAGTCGCTCGTCGCGCGCTTCGCCGATTCGCTGCCGTTCGACCTGACGCGCGCGCAGCTGCGTGCGTGGCAGGAGATCGAGCGCGACCTCACGCAATCGAGTCCGATGCTGCGCCTCGTGCAAGGCGACGTGGGTTGCGGCAAGACGGTCGTCGCCGCGCTCGCAGCAGCGCGTGCGGCGGAAGCAGGCTTTCAAACAGCCGTCATGGCGCCGACGGAACTGCTGGCCGAGCAGCACGGGCGCAATTTCTCGACGTGGTTCGCCGCTTTCGACCTGCCGCTGACCTTGCTGACCGGCAAGCGCAACGCGGCGTCGCGCACGCGTGCACTGGCGGATCTGGCATCGGGCGCCGCCAAGATCGCGATCGGCACGCACGCTCTGTTCCAGGAAGGCGTCGAGTTTCAGAAGCTCGGCCTGGTCATCGTCGACGAGCAGCATCGCTTCGGTGTGCACCAGCGGCTGTTGTTGCGCGAGAAGGGCCGGCTCTCCGGCCGCTTCCCGCATCAGCTGATCATGACTGCCACGCCGATCCCACGCACGCTCGCCATGACTGCGTATGCGGATCTCGACGTGTCGATCATCGACGAGCTGCCGCCGGGCCGCACGCCGGTCAAAACCGTGGCGCTGATGGACAACCGCCGCGACGAAGTGGTCGTGCGCATTCGCGACGCGTGCCGGCAGAAGCGCCAGGCGTACTGGGTCTGCCCGCTGGTCGAGGAGTCGGATGAGCTGGACGCGCAGGCGGCCGAGGAAACCGCCGCTGCCCTGGCCGAAGCGCTGCCGGAGCTCACCGTTGCGCTGGTGCACGGGCGCATGGCGTCGCGCGAGAAGGACGCGATCATGGCGCGGTTCAAGGAAGGCAAGGTCGATCTGCTGGTCGCGACCACGGTCATCGAAGTCGGCGTCGACGTGCCGAACGCGAGTCTGATGGTGATCGAGAACGCCGAGCGCATGGGGCTGGCGCAGCTGCACCAGCTGCGCGGCCGCGTCGGGCGCGGAGCCGTCGAAAGCACTTGCGTGCTGCTGTATCGCGCACCGCTCAGCGAGGTCGCGCGCGAGCGGCTCGGCGTGATGCGCTCGACCAATGATGGCTTCGAGATCTCGCGGCGCGACCTGGAGCTGCGCGGCCCGGGCGAAATGCTCGGCACGCGGCAGACCGGGCTGATGCAAATGCGGGTCGCCGACCTGGTGCGCGACGCCGACCTGCTGCCGCAGGTCCAGCAGGCGGCCGAATTGATGCTGAGGGAAAATGCAGCGAACATAGCGCCGCTGCTGCGCCGCTGGATCGGACAGGGGGAGCGCTTTGGAAAAGTCTGAGAGCGATGAGCACGCCGGCTCATAGCATGCGCAACCGGCTGCGCTGGTTCGGCCACAGGCTCGCGGCAACCGCGTTTGTCACCGAGGTGCTGCCGGGCGTGGCGGCGAAAGCGCGCGGCTATGCGCAGCTCACGCGGCTGGATCGGCCGATAGGCATCTGGTTGCTGCTGTGGCCGGTGCTGTGGGCGCTGTGGCTGTCGTCCGAGGGTCGGCCCGATCCGCACGTATTCATCGTGTTCGTGCTCGGCGTCGTGCTGACCCGCTCCGCCGGCTGCGCGATGAACGATTTCGCGGACCGCAACTTCGACCGCCACGTCGCACGCACGCGGGAACGGCCGCTCGTCACCGGCCAGGTCGATCCGGCGGAAGCGCTCGCGCTGTGCGCCGGGTTCGGCCTGATCGCGCTCGGTCTGGCGATGACGCTGAACCGACTCACGCAGCTGTTCACGCTCGCCGGCGCGGTGCTCGTGCTCACCTATCCGTTCATGAAGCGCTTCTTCCCGATCCCGCAGTTCTATCTCGGCGTCGCATTCACGTGGTCGGTGCCGATGGCGTTCGTCGCGCACACCGGGGCGCTACCGCCGCGCCTCGCGTGGGTCCTGTTCCTCGCCGGGCTGCTGTGGACCATGGCCTACGACACGATGTACGCGATGGCCGATCGCGAGGATGACCGCAAGCTCGGCATCCACTCGAGCGCAATCCTGTTCGGCGACGCCGACCGTTTCATCGTCGGCGCGATGCAGCTGATGAGCCTGCTCGCGCTGTGGCTTGTCGGCCGCGAGCTCAAGCTTGGCTTGTGGTACGGCCTCGGGCTCGCCTGCGCAGCGATCTTTGCGCTGTACGAGCAGCTGCTGATCCGTGAGCGTAAGCCGGAGCAGTGCGTGCGCGCGTTCCTCAACAACAACTACTTCGGCATGTCCGTGTTCATCGGCATCGCGCTCGACTATCTCTTCAGATAGTCGCTGCCGTTCTTGCGATTGCCCAGACCGCGACCTGCTCCGCCCCCGCTTGCTGCAGAACCGCCGCAAGCTCACGCACAGTGCTGCCAGTCGTAACGACGTCGTCGAGGATCGCGACTGACCTCGCGCGCAGTGGCGCGACGGCAGTGAATGCACCTCGTACATTCTTGCGTCGGGCCTTGCGATCCAGGCCTGCTTGTTCCGCTGTTTCGCGCTGCCGGATCACGACAGCGGTTTTCACGGCGACTCCGGTGACGCGTCGAATCGCGAGCGCCAGCTCTGCCGCCTGGTTGTAGCCGCGCTGTCGGTAGCGTCGGGTCGCGAGCGGTACCGGCACGATCGCTTCAGGCAACTGTTCGCCGCGCGCAAGCACGCACTGTGAGAACAGCTCGCCGAGCACACGTCCGCAGGCGAGCTCGTTGCGGAATTTCAGGCCGCGCACGAGATGATCGAGCGGATAGGCGTAGCGGTACGGCACGAAGCTGCTGTCGAACGGTGGCGGATCACGCAGACATTCGCCGCACACGCGAGCACCTGCACCCGAAGGCAGTGGCTCCGCGCAGACGGTGCAGGCTGGATCGTTGCGCGGGAGATCCGCGACACAGTCGCTGCACAAATCGATGACTCCTGCATCGCGGCCGCACAGCAGACACGTTGCCGGCCACATCAGCCGTCCCAACCAGCGCCGACTGCTGTCTACCCAGCGCCGTAGCCGCGGTTGACAGGATCCAGCGGCGTCCGAATACTGATTCGAGCACGGCATGCGCGACCTCGCAGTGGCATGCGAGTGTGCCGCCGACACCGCAGGCCGGCGCACGAAAAACCAGCCACTTCGCGGCTTTTCACGAGACCGGGGGCCATGAGTCAGACGCAACGCACGCACCCCAACCCACTGATCGCGCGCCTCGGCGGCGTGCGCACCGACTGGACGCTGCAGGAAGTGCGCGAGCTGTTCGCGCTGCCATTCGCGGACCTGCTGTTTCACTCGCAGCGCGTGCATCGCGCCAATTTCGATCCGAACGAAGTGCAGATCAGCACGCTGTTGTCGATCAAGACCGGCGCGTGTCCGGAAGACTGTGCGTATTGCTCGCAGAGCATCCGCTTCGAGACCGGCCTGAAATCCGAGCCGCTCCTCGACCTGGAGGAAGTCGTCGCGAAAGCGCGCATCGCGCGCGCCAGCGGTGCGACGCGCTTCTGCATGGGCGCGGCGTATCGCAGCCCGAAGCCGAAGCAGCTCGCGCAGATCGCAGAGATGATCAAGGCAGTGCGCGCGCTCGGCATGGAAACCTGCGCGACGCTCGGCATGCTCACGCCCGAGCAGGCACGCGAGCTGAAGCACGCCGGGCTCGACTACTACAACCACAACCTGGATACATCGGCGAGTCATTACGGCAAGGTGATCACGACCCGCAGCTACCAGGACCGGCTCGACACGCTGCAGGCGGTGCGGGACGCGGGCATCAACGTGTGTTGCGGCGGCATTCTCGGCCTCGGCGAAACCGAGCTGGATCGCGCCGAGCTGCTGCACACGCTCGCGACACTGCCGCAACATCCCCAGAGCGTGCCGATCAACCAGCTCGTGCAGGTTCCGGGCACGCCGCTGTACGGCAGCGAGAAGCCCCGGCCCCTCGACTTCGTGCGCGTGATCGCCGTGGCGCGGCTGCTGATGCCGACCTCGCACGTGCGGCTCTCCGCCGGCCGCGGCGAGATGAGCGACGAAACGCAGGCGCTGTGCTTTCTGGCAGGCGCAAACTCGATCTTCTACGGCGAAAAGCTGCTGACGACCGAGAATCCCAGCCAGCATCACGATCGCGGCCTGTTCGAGCAGCTTGGGATCCGGGCGGAAGAAAGGGGCTGTACTCTGTAGGGTGTAGGTCTGTTCCATGCCCGATGAGTTCTTTCTAGATCCGCGCGCAGTGCGCCGCTCGTTCGACCGTGCCGCCCGCACGTACGACATGGCTGCAGTCGTGCAGCGGGAAATCCGCACGCGCCTGCTGGAGCGGCTCGATATCGTGCGCCTCGCTCCTGCGGCGGTCCTCGACCTCGGCGCGGGGACCGGCCATGCAAGCCGCGAGCTCAAGCGCCGCTACTCCTCCGCGAAAGTCATCGCACTGGATATCTCCCTGCCGATGCTGCGGGAAAGCGCACGCCAGCAATCCCTGCTACGCCGGTTCGCGCCCGTCTGCGCCGATGCCCATCGCCTGCCGCTGCGCAGCGGCTCGCTCGATCTGGTGCTGAGCAACCTGCTGCTCGAGTGGTGTCACGATCCGGACACAGTATTCGCCGAAGTCGCGCGCGTGCTGCGGCCGCAGGGCCTGTTCACGTTTACGACCGTCGGGCCGGACACGCTACGAGAGTTGCGCGAGCTTTGGCGCGGCATCGACGCCGCGACGCACGTGCATCGCTTCATCGACATGCACGACTTCGGCGACGCGCTGCTGCGAGCAGGCTTCGCCGAGCCGGTGATGGACACGGAGCGCCTGACGGTCACGTACCCGAGCCTTAACGCCCTGCTCGAAGAGCTTCGCGGCAGCGGTGCGCGCAACGTCGCACAGGGTCGAAGGCACGGCCTCACGGGCCGTGCGCGCGGCGCAGCGGTCCTGGCCCGGAGCGAAGCGCTGACCAGGAACGGTCCGATGAGCGTCAGCGTTGAGGTCATCCACGGTCACGCGTGGGCGCCGGCGGAGCGAAAATCACGGAGGGCCGGCGACGAGGTGCGGGTGCCGATCGAGGCTCTGCGCACACGTCGAAAGAGTTAGTTTATCTTTACGATGACCGCTGTAAGCCGGTCTGCACGAGCACTATGATTCATCTTAAGTTGACCTTATGAACGCGCCGCACGTGCTCGAGCTGACGCCGCGCTGCTCGCTGACGCCCGCCAGCGCCCGCGTCTTCATCGCAGTCGTCGGGGGCACGAGCTTCGCGGTCGCAGGCGCATTCGCCGCCCAGGGACTGTGGCCGGTGCTGCCGTTCGCCGGTCTCGAAATCGCGCTGCTCGCGTGGGCAGTGCGGGCCTCGATGCGCGACGGCAGCAAGCGCGAGACGATCGCGATCGACGAGCAGTGGATCACTATCCGGCGCTGCGACCGGGGCGACGAACATTTCTCGGTATTTCCTCGACATGGGTCGAGCGTTACACTCCGCACCCCGCAAACGGCGCTGCACCCCAGCCGGCTCCTGCTCGAGTCGCGCGGCCGCGTCTGCGAAGTGGGCAGGTTTCTCACAGAAGACGCGCGCCGCAGCCTGGCGGCGCGTCTCAAGCAACTGGTGGGGAATGTAAATGAGCCGCCCGCGCTTTAGTTGAACAACAAAAGCGTGGCGACGGATTGCGGGCCGTCTGCGGTTGCTGAATGGCCGCGCCCGCGTGAGATTTTGGAGCACTCGCGTCAATGGTGAAGATCGTCAAATGCTCACTGGCCGCGGTCCTGGCCAGCCTGCCCGCGGCGGCGTTCGCGGCCTGGGAGCTGAACATGCCGGTCGGCGTCACGGAACTGAGCCGGCGCATCCATGCTCTGCACATGCTGATCTTCTGGGTCTGCGTCGTGATCGCCATCGCGGTGTTCGGCGCGATGATCTACTCGATCGTGAAGTTCCGGCGCTCGCAGGGCGCCGTCGCCGCCCAGTTCGATCACTCCACCCGCGCCGAGATCGTCTGGACGGTCATCCCGATCGTGATCCTGGTCGCGATGGCGGTGCCGGCCGCGGCCACGCTGGTGCGCATCGAGGACACGCGCAACTCCGACCTCACCATCAAGGTCACCGGCTACCAGTGGCGCTGGCATTACGAATACATGGATCGCAACGTCGCGTTCTTCTCGTCGCTCGCGCGCGAGAGCGACGCCGCGCGCCAGCTCGATTCCGGCATCGATCCCAATTCGGTGCGCAACTACCTGCTCGATGTCGATCATCCGCTGGTCGTGCCGACCGGCAAGAAGGTGCGCGTGCTGCTGACCGCCGGCGACGTCATCCACGCCTGGTGGGTGCCGCAGTTCGGCATGAAGAAAGACGCGATTCCGGGCTTCGTCAATGAAATGTGGTTCCGCGCCGACCAGGTCGGCATCTACCGCGGTCAGTGCGCCGAGTTGTGCGGCCGCGATCACGGCTTCATGCCGATAGTCGTCGACGTCCGCTCGCAGGAGGACTTCGACACCTGGCTGAAGGCGCAGCAGGACAGCACGAAGACGGCGAACGCGCCGGAGTAACGAGTTCATGACGACCAGCAGCAGCATTGCACACCATCATCCCGGCACGCCGGCGCGCGACCATCACGACGACGAGCATCACGACCACCACGGCCCGGAGAAGGGCTGGCGCCGCTGGGTGTTCGCGACCAATCACAAAGACATCGGCACGATGTACCTGCTGTTCAGCCTGCTGATGTTCTTCGTCGGCGGCACGATGGCGATGGTCATCCGCGCCGAGCTGTTCAAGCCCGGGCTGCAGCTGGTCGATCCGATGTTCTTCAACTCGATGACCTCGATGCACGCGCTGGTCATGATCTTCGGCGCGGTCATGCCGGCGTTCGTGGGCCTCGCGAACTGGATGATCCCGCTGCAGGTCGGCGCGCCGGACATGGCGCTGCCGCGCATGAACAACTTCAGCTTCTGGATCCTGCCGTTCGCGTTCACGCTGCTGCTCGGCACGCTGCTCGTGCCGGGCGGTGCGCCGGCGGGCGGCTGGACCATGTATCCGCCGCTGGCGCTGCAGACGGGCAACTCGTTCCCGATGCTGATCTTCGCCGTGCACCTGATGGGCGCGTCCTCGATCATGGGCGCGATCAACGTCATCGTGACGATCATGAACATGCGCGCGCCCGGCATGTCGCTGCTGAAGATGCCGATGTTCGTGTGGAGCTGGCTGATCACGGCGTACCTGCTGATCGCGGTGATGCCGGTGCTGGCCGGCGCCGTGACGATGCTGCTCACCGATCATTACTTCGGCACGACGTTCTTCGAAGCCGCCGGCGGCGGCGACCCGGTGATGTTCCAGCACATCTTCTGGTTCTTCGGGCATCCCGAGGTCTACATCATGATCCTGCCGGCGTTCGGCATCGTCTCGGAGATCATCCCGACGTTCTCGCGCAAGCCGCTGTTCGGTTACGACTCGATGGTGTACGCAATCGCCTCGATCGCGTTCCTGTCGTTCATCGTCTGGGCGCACCACATGTTCACGGTCGGCATGCCGCTCGCCGGCCAGCTGTTCTTCATGCTGGCGACGATGCTGATCGCGGTGCCGACCGGCGTGAAGGTGTTCAACTGGACCGCGACCATGTTCAAGGGCTCGCTGTCGTTCGAGCCGCCGATGCTGTTCGCGCTGTCGTTCCTGTTCCTGTTCACGATCGGCGGCTTCTCCGG
>DATEML010000150.1:0-39045 GCA_035275585.1 Steroidobacteraceae bacterium
CGCGGCGCTGCTCGTCAACTCGAAGGTCGCGAGGTTCCGCAGCGTCTTCCGCACGGTGTACTTCGCGCCGGTGGTCACGACGCTGGTAGCGGTCGCGGTCGTATGGCGCTACATCTTCCACACGCGCTACGGCTTTCTGAATTACGTGCTCGCCGGCATCGGGATCGACCCGGTCGACTGGATGGGCGATCCGCACTGGGCGATGCCCGCCATCGTGATCCTCGCGGTGTGGAAGAACTTCGGCTACAACATGATCATCCTGCTGGCGGCGCTGCAGAACATCCCGGAAGACCTGTACGAAGCGGCGCGCATCGACGGCGCCTCCGGCTGGCAGCAGTTCCGCCACGTCACGCTGCCGGGAGTCGGGCCGGTGCTGCTGCTCGTGAGCATCCTGACCATGACCGGGTATTTCCAATTGTTCGCCGAACCGTACGTGATGACGGAAGGCGGACCGCTGCAGGCGACCTACAGCGTGCTCTATTTCATGTTCGAGGAAGGCTTCAAGTGGTGGAGCCTCGGGCGCGCCTCCGCCGTCGCGTTTCTGCTCTTCATATTGATGTTTGCTGTGACCGTCGTGCAGCTGCGGCTCGGGCGCGAGCGGGGCGGCGCATGAGACGCGGGTCGCGCACGGTACTGGTCAACACTTTGCTCGTCGTCGGGGCGGTGCTCGTTGCATTTCCGCTGCTGTGGATGATCTCGGTTTCGTTCATGCCGACCGGCGCCGCGAGCACGTATCCGCCGCCGCTGCTGCCGGCGCATCCGACGCTCGACAACTATCGCGAGCTGTTTGCGAAGCACGCCGCCGGCCGCTACATGCTCAACAGCGCGATTGTCGCGACGCTCGCAACGCTGATCTCGCTGGTGTTCAACACGCTGGCGGGCTATGCGTTCGCGAAGCTGCGGTTTCCCGGCCGCGATCGCATCTTCCGTGGCCTGCTCGGCGCGCTCGTGATCCCGAGCCAGGTCGCAATGATTCCGCTGTTCGCGCTGGTCAAGGAGCTGGGACTCGTGAGCACGTACGGCGGCGTAGTCGTGCCGGCGATGGCGAGCGTGTTCGGCATCTTCCTGATCCGCCAATACGCGCTGTCGTTGCCGGACGAGTTGCTGGAAGCGGCGCGCATCGACGGCGCGAGCGAAGCGCGGATCTTCTGGTCGCTGGTCGTGCCGTTGGTGCGGCCGATCCTCGTGACGCTCGCGATCCTGACGTTCCTGGCGACCTGGAACGACTTCATGTGGCCGTTGATCGTGCTGACCGACGCGAAGCTGTACACCCTGCCGGTGGCGCTGGCGGGGCTGTCGCGCGAGCACGTCCAGGACAACGAGCTCATGATGTCCGGCGCGGTGATCACGGTCGTGCCGGTGCTGCTGCTGTTCCTCGGCCTGCAGCGCTACTACATCGCGGGCATCCTGGCCGGCAGTGTGAAGGGATGAGTCTGCGTGCGCTGCCATTGCTGTTCCTGGCCATGACTGCGACCGCCGCAGAGCAGGCGCCGCAGCTCGAGATCCGCTATCTCGACGAGATGGAGGACATTTCGCCGTGGCAGTCGCTCGCTTCCGACGGCGTGAGCGCGTCGCTGCACTCCGCGAAGGGCGTGCAGGGCAACGCGCTCGTGCTGGAGTTCGACCTGGCGAACACGGCCGGCTACGCCGCGGCGACGCGTCAGCTGGCGACCGCGCTGCCGGACGACTACGAGATTTCGTTCTGGATGCGCGCCGAAGCCGGACGCAACAACCTCGAGGTGAAGTTCGTCGATGCCTCCGGCGACAACGTATGGTGGTACCGGCGCGCGAACTACCAGTTTTCCGGCGACTGGCAACAGGTGCGCATCAAGCGCCGGCAGATCGATTTCGCCTGGGGCCCGACGACCGATCGCACGCTGCGCAAGTTCCAGTCGATCGAATTCGTGTTGAGCGCCGGCGACGAGGGCGGGCGCGGCAGCTTGTGGTTCGACCGGTTGTCGCTGAAGCCGTTGCCGAGCCAGCGCGCGATTGCGCAACCGACTGCACGAGCCTCGTCCGAGGCGAGCGGCAACGCGGCGGCGCTGGCCATCGACGGCAAGACCGGCACGATGTGGAAGAGCGCGCGGACCGGCAGCGCAACTCAGACGTTCGAAGTCGATCTGAAAGCGGTGCGCGAATTCGGCGGCATCGAGATCGACTGGGCGCGCGGCCTGCACGCACCGCGCTATTCGATCGAGACCTCGCTCGACGGCACCCAGTGGCAGAAGGTGCGCAGCATCGACGCTGGCAACGGCGGCCGCGATTCGCATCTCATGCCCGAATCGGAGGCGCGCTACATCCGGCTGACGATGCCGGATGCGGGCCGCGACGTCGGCATCAGCGAGCTGTACATCCGCGATCTCGAGTTCGGCGCTTCGCGCAACGCCTTCGTACGCTCTCTCGCGAAGCAGGCCAAACGCGGCTGCTATCCGCGCCCGTACGTCGACGAACAAATCTACTGGACCATCGTCGGCGTCGATGGCGACACGGAGGAGAGCATGCTGTCCGAGGACGGCGCGCTGGAGGTGCGCAAGGGCAGCTATTCCGTCGAGCCGTTCGTCAGGACGCGCTCCGGCTGGCTGACGTGGGCGGATGTGACGATCAGTCACTCGCTCGCGGAGAGCTATCTGCCCATTCCGAGCGTCGAGTGGAAACATCGGTCGATCGAGCTCACGACCACGGCGTACGCGAGCGGTGCCGTCGGCAGCAGCTACTTGCACGGCGTCTACCGGTTGCACAATCCGACGCCGAGCCGCCAGCAAGTAACGCTGGCGCTCGTCGTGCGGCCGTTCCAGGTCAATTCGCCCGCGCAGTTCCTGAATACCGCAGGCGGCGTGAGCCCGATCCAGGATCTTGTGTTCGAGAACAATCTGGTCAGTGTCGATGGCAAGCCTGCGGTCTATCCGCGTACGCCACCGCGAGCGTTCCGCGCAGTCACGCTCGCCGCGGACACGCCGTGCGACTGGCTGCCCGGTAACGCCGGAGGTCAGCGCGTACATGACGACAGCGGCTTCGCCTCCGGCGCGCTGTTCTACGACGTCGATCTGCAGCCGGGCCAGAGCCGGGAGATCGTTCTGGATCTGCCGCAGCACGCACAAGCGAACACGGACCAGCACGCCTCGCTCGAACAAGTCGCGGCGCAGTGGCGCGAGAAATTGAATCGCGTCGAGCTGACGGTTCCGAGCAAGTACCAGTCGCTCTCCGACACGCTGCGATCGTCGCTCGCGTACGTGCTGATCAACCGTGACGGTCCGGCCATCCAGCCGGGATCGAGGGCGTACGAGCGTTCCTGGATCCGCGACGGCGCGATGACTTCGGAGATGCTGCTGCGGCTCGGTCACGAAAAGGACGCGAAGGAATTTCTGCAGTGGTACGCGAAGTATCAGTTCGCGAACGGCAAAGTGCCGTGCTGCGTCGATCGTCGCGGCGCCGATCCGGTGCCGGAGAACGACAGCGCGGGCGAGTTCCTGTTCCTCATCGACAGCGTGTACCGGTACACGGGCGACGAGCAGTTGCTGCGCGAGCTGTGGCCGGCGACAGTGAAAGCGGTTGCGTACATGGACAAGCTGCGCCTGTCCGAGCGCACCGAAGCGAACCAGCAAGGCGATCGCAAGGCCTTCTACGGCCTGATGCCCGCGTCGATCAGCCACGAGGGCTACTCGGCGAAGCCGATGCATTCCTACTGGGACGACTTCTGGGCGCTGGCCGGTTACGAGTCGGCGATCCAGATCGCGCGCGCGCTCGACCAGAAGACCGAGATGCGCACCTTCATCGAATCGCGCGATCAGTTCCGCCGCGATCTGTATGTCTCGCTCGGCGTGGCAATGCAGGCGCACGGTATCGACTACCTGCCGGGATCGGCAGAGCTCGGCGACTTCGACGCCACCTCGACCTCGATTGCGCTGTCACCGGTCGGCGAGCAGCAGATGCTGCCGCCGGAAGCGCTGGTCGCGACCTTCGAGCGTTACTGGAAGGACTTCGCCGCGCGCCGCACCGACAAGAGCTGGGATGCCTACACGCCGTACGAGTGGCGCAACCTGAGCACGTTCGTCCGCCTGCGCTGGCGTGATCGCGCCATGGAGCTGATCGACTTCCTGATGAACGATCGCCGGCCGCACGAATGGAACCAGTGGGCCGAGGTCGTCGGCCGCGAGCCGCGCAAGTCGCGCTTCGTCGGCGACATGCCGCACGGCTGGGTCGCTTCGGATTACGGACGCTCGCTGCTCGACATGTTTGCCTTCGAGCGGGCGGCGGACGAGACGCTGGTGCTGATGGCCGGCGTGCCGAAGGCGTGGACGGAGCAGGAAGGGTTCGGCGTCAAGAACCTGCGCACACCGTTCGGACCGCTGACCTATTCATTGCGCGTCGAGGGCGACCAGGTCGTGCTCGACGTGGAAGAGATCAAGGCGATGCCGAACGGCGGTGTGTCAGTGGCCTGGCCGGAAGGCGCTCAGCCTGCGCATCAATCCATTCAACGCGGCCAGGCGCGCTGGATCGGGACGGAGCTGCGCATCAGGGAGCTGCCGCTCACCATCGTGTTCCCGCGCCAGGCGGGCAATCAATGAGTGGCGTCGTCGAGCGCCGCGCCGTTCGATGCGATCACGCGCGAGTAGAAATGTGCGCTCGCTTTCGGCGTGCGCTGCAGGCTCTGGTAGTCGACGTGGACGAGGCCGAAGCGCTTCGAGAACCCGGATGCCCATTCGAAGTTGTCGAACAGCGACCACGCGAAGTAGCCGCGGATGTCGGCGCCCTGACGGATCGCCTCGTGCACGGCACGCAGATGAGTTCGCAGGTACTCGACGCGCAGAGGATCTTCGAGCACCGGTCCGGCGACCGTCGGTGGATCGACGAACGCTGCACCGTTCTCCGTGATGTAGACGGGCGGATTGCCGTAACGGTTCTTGATCCACAGCAGCGTGTCGGTCAGCCCCTGCGGAAAGACTTCCCAGCCGGTTTCCGTGTGGAGGCGATTCTCTTGGCGCACGCCAGCCGTGCGCAGCGGCCACGCATTGGCGTCAGCCCGCACGACGCTGCGCGTGTAGTAGTTCACGCCGATGAAGTCGAGCGACTGGTGGATCGTTTCGAGATCCTGCGCCGAGCGGGCCGTCCAGGCCTGGCCGAAGATTCCGGGCAGCTCTTCGGGGTATGTGCCGCGCAGGGCGGGTTCGAGGAACTGCCGGTTCATATAGGCGTCGGCGCGCCGCGTCGCCGCGACGTCCGCCTCGTCCTGGGACGCGGGATACTTCGGCTCGATGTTGACGACGAGGCCGATCTGATGCCGGCCCGTCGCACGGTACGCCTGCACCGCCGTGCCGTGCGCCATCATCAGGTGATGCGCGACGATCGTGGCCTCGAACGCGCTGCGATGACCGGGCGCGTGGATGCCGAGCATGTAGCCGTCGTTCATCGTGACCCACGGCTCGTTGAGCGTGCTCCAGTACTGGATGCGATCATCGAGCTTGCGGAACACGACGTCGGCGTACTCCGCGAACCACTGCGCGACGTCCGGGTTGAGCCAACCGCCGCGATCGTCGAGTGCGGCCGGCAGATCCCAATGGTAGAGCGTCGCCATCGGCTGGATGCCGCGCGCGAGCAGACTGTCGACGAGACGTTCGTAGAAGCCGAGACCGGCCGCGTTGACGCGGCCTGTGCCCTGCGGCAGCACGCGGCTCCACGAGATGCTGAAGCGGTATGCGCCCAGTTGCAGCGAGTGCATCAGTTCGACATCGCTGTGGAAGCGCCGATAATGGTCGCACGCAACGTCGCCCGTGTCGCCGTTCGCGATGCGGCCGGGCGTGTGCGCGAAGCGATGCCAGATGCTCGGGCCGGCTCCGTCCGCGAGCGGCGAGCCTTCGACCTGGTATGCGGAGGTCGCGCAGCCCCACAGAAAACGATCGGGAAAACGCGTAGCCCCATTCGTAGTCATAGACGCGAGTCTATATGAGTTCAACACCGTGGCTGAAGTAACGCTGCGCTCGGTACGTAAGGTTTATCCGAACGGGCATGTCGCAATCGACGAAGCCTCGTTCGGCATCCGCGACGGCGAATTGCTGGTGCTGGTCGGGCCGTCCGGCTGCGGCAAGAGCACGCTGCTGCGGCTGATCGCCGGCCTGGAGGAGGCGAGCGCCGGCTCGATCTTCATTGGCGAGCGCGACGTGACGCACCTCGAGCCGCGCGACCGCGACATCGCGATGGTGTTCCAGAGCTACGCGCTGTATCCGCACATGACAGTCGAACGCAACCTCGGCTTCGGACTCGAGCTGCGCGGCCACGACGATGCTGACATCGCGCAGCGAGTGCAGCATGCCGCGCAGACGCTGGAGCTGACGCAGTTCATGGACCGGTTACCGCGACAGCTCTCCGGCGGTCAGCGTCAACGCGTCGCACTCGGCCGCGCACTGGTGCGCCATCCGCAGGTGTTCCTGCTCGACGAGCCGCTGTCGAATCTCGATGCGAAGCTGCGTGCCTCGACGCGCGCCGAGATTGCGCGGCTGCATCGCTCGCTCGGCACGACGATGATCTATGTCACGCACGACCAGGTCGAAGCGATGACGCTCGGGCAGCGCATCGTCGTGCTGGATCGCGGCGTCATTCAGCAGATCGACGAGCCGATGCGCATCTACGAGCGACCGGTGAATCTGTTCGTCGCCGGCTTCCTCGGCAACCCCGCGATGAACCTGCTGCGGGGCCGGTTGCGCCAGGAATCCGGCGCCGTTCTGGAAGGCGAGGGCGCGCAGCTGCCTGTTCCGGCGCTGCAAGGGCAGGCCGGACGCGAGATCGTCGCCGGCATCCGTCCCGAAGACCTGCACATCGTGGCGGGCCCGGCTGCGGGCAGCCTCGAAGCGAACGTCGAGCTGGTCGAGTCCGTCGGCAGCGAAGCCTTCGTGCACGCCACCAGCGGTGGGTGGAAGCTGATTGCCCGGTCTTCGCCGTATAATCTGCCGTCCATCGGTGCACGCATCACCCTACAGCCCGCGCCGGATCGGATTCACTTCTTCGACGCACAGACCGGCAAAAGACTGGAGCAATGAGCAGATCCCTTTTCATCGAGACCCTGGAGCGCGGCGTGACCGCACACCAGGCCGGGCGGCTGGATGACGCGCTGAAATCCTATCGCGCGGCGCTGGAGATCCGGCCGGAAGACCCCGAGGCTTCGAGCCTGTGCGGCCTTGCGCTGCTCCACAGCGGCAAGGGCGCGGAGGCGATGCCACTGCTGCAACACGCAGTTGATCGCGAGCCGGGGCAGAACGGTTTCAGGCTGAACCTCGCCGAGGGTCTCGCCCAGACCGGCAAGCCGGATCGTGCGATGGTGGAGCTCGGGCTCATCATTGCCACCGACCCGGCAAACGCCCAGGCATTGAGCCGCTTCTACGCGCTGGAAAGCGAGGCGCTGATCGCGCGGCGCGAGTGGACCAAGGTCTATACCAATGGCGTCGCGTGGACGAAGGTCGATGCGAACTCTCCCGGCGCATGGCGCATGCGCGCGCTCGGCGCATACGAGGAGGGACGTCTGATCGAGGCGAAGACGGCGTTCGCCCGCGCACTGTCCGTGGCCACACCGACAGCTGCGGATCTGACGGCGTACGCAGGCCTGTGTCTGAAGGCTCTCGACATCGACGAGACGCGCACGGCGCTCGATCAGGCGGAAGCGCTCGATCCCGATCACCCGCAGATGCTGGCGACGCGGGCATTGCTGCTGATGTACCTCGGCCAATTCGCCGAGGCGGAGGCGTATGCCCGTCGCTGCCTGCAGCGCAAGCCGGACTTCGTACCGGCGTATGAAACTTTGAACCGCTTGCGGCGCGGCGCGCTCGAGCAGGCGGATCTTCAGGCGTTGACTGCGCTCGCACGGCGGCCGGATGTCTATCTCGATCGTCGCATCCCGGCGGTCTTCACGATCGCGGACGCGTACGACGCACGCGGCGACTTCGACGCCGCGTTCGCGACCTATCGGGCTGCGCACGCGCTCGCGCGCGAGCGCGATGCGCTCGACAAGCGCACGTATGACGTGGCCCAGGAAGCCGCGCGGGTCGAGCAGGTCGTCAAGCTGTCGGAAACCCTGCCGGAGGTCGCGGCGCCCGGTAACGCACCACGACCGATCTTCATCGTCGGCATGCCGCGGTCGGGTACGACGTTGATCGAAGCCGTGCTCGGTGCGCACTCGCGCGTCTTCGCATGCGGCGAGCGGCCCGTCATGCGTCTGATTCTGCGCGCGGTGCGTGAAGTCGCGCAGAACGCAGGCACGCTCGACGAGGGCACATTGCAGGATTGGGGCAAGTTCTACTTCCGCGACCTGCCGGACATCGGCAGTGCCGATCATGTGACGGACAAGCACCCGCGCAACATCGAAGCCGTGGGCCTGATCGCGCGCATGCTGCCGAATGCCGTGATCGTGCACGTGCGGCGCAATCCGATCGAAACCTGCCTTTCGGTCTATCGCCAGGAATTCAACAAACACTGGTCGTTCACGCATGACCTGATCCACATCGCGGACTATTACCGGCGCTGCGCGCAACTCGCCGCGCGTTGGGAGCGCACGCTGCCGGCGCGGTTCGTGACGATCCAGTACGAGGACTTCGTCGCGAACTTCACGAGCGCTGCGCCACAGCTGCTGCAAGCGTGTGGGTTGAGCGGGGAGCCGCAGTGCCTGGAATTCCAGAAGACGCAGCGCTTGATCCCGACGTTCAGCACCGTGCAGGTGCGCTCGGCGGTGGCGCTCGGCAACGGCAGGGCGCAGAAGTACCAGAAGCATCTCGGGCCGCTGGTCGCGGCACTCGCAGCAGCCGGCATCGATCTGAACACCGGCGCGCTCACCGCGTCGTCAAGCTGACGAAACTGCGCGAGCGTCGAGCTTTTTGCTCAGCCGCGCTCGCGTGGCCGAGGCAGAATGCCGGCCACGGTTGGCTGGTCGCACAAGGATGTTGTCATGGAAAAGACGCAGAGACCCAGGACGAAACGGTCATTGGCGAGCGGCATCGCGCCGCTCGCGATGTTGCTGGCGATTGGAGTACAGGCGGCGCCGTTCGACGAAAAGTCGAAGGTGCCGCGCGCAGCCACGTCGCAAGCGCTGCGGACGAAGTTCGAAGCGCATTTCCAGACGTTCCAGCGCAAGCAACAGGACACGGATCCGGCCGCCTTCATCCGCGACCGGCAGGCGCACAAGCAGTGGTCGGATCTGTACTTCGCGGTGAAGCTGGCGCTGGACGAGCGCGTCGCGCTCGGGGATCTCGCGGCGTTCGGCCTGATCGCGCAGGCGGATGGCAAGTATGTCGTCGACCTGCGGAAGTTCCCGCAATGGGAGCCGCTCGACGCGCGGCTCTATCTGCTCACCAATCCGGAAGTTCTCGAGTCCTACGAGCCCGCGCTCAAGGCGAGAGGCTTCAGGGACAGCGACCTCAGCGCGCTGCGCACGTACCTGGCCAGTCACGATCCGCGCCTGCGCATTCACAACGAGGGGCGGCAGCTCGTCGATACGTTCGCGCAGCGACTGCAGGGGCGGCGCCAGGCCGGACAGCCGCAGAACCTGGAAGAGGTGCTGGCGTATCGCTATCAGAAGGCGACTCTCCGCTCGGAAATCGAGCGGCAATGGGCGGTCGGCCTGCTCGACGCGCTCGACCCGCAGCGGCAGCGCATCCTGGCGTCGTTCTTCGACGAGTTCGAGTCCTCACTCACGTTGGGCGGCCCGACGGAACCGCTCGACCAGACGCTCGAACGGGAAGCGCAACCGATCGTCTCCGGCGAATACGTCCAGATGCTCACGACCGAGGAGGCGCGGATTCGCCAGGATGTCGAGCGCCAGGCGCAGAAACTCATGGAAGGAGAACAGCGATGAACACCCGCACACGCATCTTCGCGACGCTGAGCCTCGCGCTCGTCTCCGGGCAGGCTGCTGCCATCCCGACGCTGCGCTTGGTCGCACCGACGTTCAATCAGGTGAGCGGCACCAACGGCCGCCTCAACGCAGGGTTGATCGTCGAGGCTTCGACCGACTTGCTCGTTCTGGCCATCGGCGGCGGTTTCACCATCACCTGCACCACCAGTCCGTTGCAGATCACCGCAGAGCGATTCGCGACCTTCTCGGACTTCTTCGGTCCCAGGGCGGTGCTGCAGATCCCGGAAGTGGTGCCGAGCACGTATCCGATTCCAGGATGGTCGAGCATCCCCGCGGGATCGTGCAACGGGCAGTGCGTGATGCAGTACAAGGGCGAAGCCAGGGACGAAACCAGCCTGTCGATCCGTGCCGGCGGTACCGGCTTTGGCGCGAACTTCTCGCTCATCCCGGCGGGTGAGCAGCTGCTGGGCAATTCGGTTTTCGCGAACATCTGCCGCACGGGGCGGCCGCAGTGCTGCACGCCCGGCTGCGTAAATCCATGACGGCCTGATCCACTACGGAAGGGGAAGGGACTCCTATGAAGACTCTGATCAGCTTGCTTCTGTGCGTGATCTCCACCGGCGCCTGGGCACAGTGCAGCCCGATCGTCGTCGATACTCACAAGGACGGCATCCAGCTCGGCGCCGCGGGACGAACGGTCTCGTTCGACGTCAACGCCGATGGGTTTGCGGACACCGTGCAGTGGGTTCGTCGCGGCGGGGATGAGGCTTTCCTGGCGCTCGATCGCAACCGCAACGGCGTGGTCGACGACGGCTCGGAGCTCTTCGGCGTCGGTACGCCGTTGCTCGAGGGCGGTAGCGCGCCCAACGGATTCGTCGGCCTCGCGCAGTACGATCAACCGCTGCTGGGCGGCAACGACGACGGCGTGATTTCGCGCGCCGACGCCATCTGGCCTGAGCTCTCGCTGTGGTTGGACTCGAATGCGGACGGCGTGGCGACCCCGAACGAGATGCGCAGGCCCGAATCCTTCGGCCTGACGTCGTTCGGCATCATTCCGAAGGTGCGCCGTTACATCGATCCCGCGGGCAACTCGTTACCCTATTGGGCCTGGGCCGGGGTCACCGGCCGGCCCGCACGAACGATCATGGTCGACGTCTACTTCCTGCAGCTCGGTCCGGATCTCCGGCCATGATCGCTGCGAGGCACGCACACCATGGAAAAGTCATCGGCCGTCAGTTTCACGTCGTCGCAGTTTCCGGTCGAGCCGAACGAGGACGAAGACACGAACCCGGGAATCTATGGCCGGGCACTGGCGTGCTGGCTCGCCGAGCAGCTCGCGGCGCGCGGCGTGGCCACCAAGGAGGTGGTCGCGGAAGACTGGGGTCTGTGCGTCGTAACACAGACCCGGCCCGTGCGCGTGAATATCGCGGTCGCAAACGTCGAGGGCAGCTCCACGCGCTGGCAGATGTTCGCGTTCGTGGAGCGCGGCTTGTTCCAGCTCGCGAAGACGCCGGCGGAGTTGCAGCAGGAGCTCGCGACCATGCGCGAGCACCTCGCCGCGATTGTCGGTTCGATCCCGGATGTTCGGGACGTCGCCTGGGAGGAGCTCGACTGAGGAGCGCTACAGCCCAGGGACCGGGAATCTGCCGCAGAGCGCTTTGACGGCTCCGTGCAGCTCCGCGAGCTTCGCCGTGTTGTCGTGCGACCACATGGCCTCGACCATCCACTGCGCGACTTGCGACATCTGCGCTTCCTTCATGCCGCGAGTCGTCAACGCCGGCGTGCCGAGCCGAATGCCGCTCGGACGCAGCGGCGGCCGCGGATCGTCGGGAATGACCTGCTTGTTCACCGTGAGGCCGGCGTCATCGAGCGCCTTCTCGGCGACGCGGCCATCGATGCCGAACGACTGAATCGTATCGACGACCATCAGGTGATTCTCGGTGCCGCCGGTGATGAGCTTGCAGCCGCGTTGCTGCAACTCCTGCGCGAGGACCTGAGCGTTCGCCAGCACTTGTTTCGCGTAACTGCGAAACGCCGGTTGCGCCGCCAGCTTCAGCGTCACGGCGATGCCGGCGACGGCGTTCATGTGCGGGCCGCCCTGCATTCCCGGGAACACGGCCTGATCGATCTTCTGTGCGAGCTTCGACTTGCACAGGATCATCCCGCCGCGCGGACCGCGCAGCGACTTGTGCGTCGTGGTCGTCACGATGTCGAAACCCGCGTCGAGCGGGTTCGCGAGCGCGCCGCCCGCGATCAGTCCGCCGAGATGCGAGACATCCGCCATCGTGAGCGCGCCGACCTCGGTGGCGATCGACTGGAAGCGTGCGTAGTCGAACTCGCGTGGATAGGACGAGTGCCCGCACAGCACGATCTTCGGTTTCACCTGCTTCGCCGTCTCGCGCAGGCCGTCGTAATCGATGTCGCCGCGCGTCGGCAGCGTGCGGTAGCGGACGAAGTTGAAGATCTTGCCCATGCACGAAACCGGCGCGCCGTGCGTCAGGTGACCGCCGTGCGAGAGATCCATCGCGAGGACCGTATCGCCGGGATCGAGGCACGCCATGTAGACCGCCTGGTTCATCGGCGAGCCGCTCAGCGGCTGCACGTTGGCGTGCTCGGCGCGGAACAGCGCCTTGGCGCGCTCGACCGCGAGCGTCTCGATGCGATCCGTGAATTGCTGGCCGCCGTAGTAGCGGCGCCCTGGATAGCCCTCCGAGTACTTGTTCGCGAACACGCTGCCGTTGGTCGCGTAGACCTCGGGGAACGCGTAATTCTCGGACGGAATGAGCTCGATGCCGTCGCGCTGCCGCTGTTCCTCGGCACGCAGGGCGGCGAACACGTCGGGATCGGAAGCCTCGAGCAGGTCGAAAGAGATTTGCATGACGGCGCTCCAGCGAAGGAAGTGGGACGAGTGCCCAGGCGAGCGGCCGTAAGCAGGCAGGAGCCTGCGCGCATGCTTCCCAATGGTTCAGCCCATTTACGCCAGTCACATGCGCGAACGGATGCTATCAGAAGCAAGCGAATTGCGGATACTATCCGCCATCGTCTGCTGCTCTTGCTCCTATGCCGCTCAACTACGACAAGCTGATGAGCACGAAATTCGAGCCCGTGCGGCAGACGTACGCCCGCCGGGACACGATGCTGTACGCGCTGGGCGTCGGCGTCGGCGCACTCGATCCGTGCGACGCGCAGGAGCTCAAGTACGTCTACGAGAAAAACCTGGTCGCGTTGCCGACGCTCGCCGTGACGCTCGCCGCCGGCGCGATGCGGCTCTCGGATCCGTCGTACGGCATCAACTACCGGATGCTGCTGCACGCCGAGCAGACGCTGCAAATGCACAAGCTGCTGCCGGTCGAAGGCACGGTCGTCAGTGAGGCGGTGATCGACGAGATCTACGACAAGGGCGCGGCCAAGGGCGCGATCCTGTACATGACGCGCCGCTTGTACGAGGCGTCCAGCGGCGACTTGCTCGTCACGATGGGCAACGTCGCATTCCTGCGCGCGGACGGCGGTTTCGGCGGCAGGAGCGAAGGCGCGCCGAAGCCGCGACCGGTGCCGGCCGATCGCCCGCCGGATGTGCAGGCGAGATTGCCGGTGACGCTGAACCAGGCGCTCATTTATCGCTTGTCCGGCGATTACAACCCGCTGCACATCGATCCGGAAGTCGCGCGCAGCGCCGGCTTCGATCGACCGATCCTGCATGGGCTCGGCGCCTACGGCAGTGTCGGCCGCGCGTTGATCAAGGTCTTGTGCGGCGACGACCCGGGACGCTTGCGGCGTCTCGACGTGCGCTTCACGAGTCCGGTCTATCCCGGCGAGCCGCTGCACGCGGACATCTGGAATCTCGGCGCCGGGGACGCGGCCTTTCGTCTCGTTGCGAGCGAGCGCAACGTCGTGGTCGAGGATCTCGGTCGCGTCGAGTACGAGGCGTAGCGTTGCCCGCCATGTTCACCGCCTGCGGCGTCATCACGATCACGACCGACTTCGGTCAACAGGGACCCTTCGTCGCGACCATGAAGGGGCGGATCCTCGCGCATCTGCCGAGTGCACGGATCATCGACGTGACGCACGAGGTGCCGGTGTACTGGCCGGCGGAGGCGGGGTTCTGGCTCGCTCGCTCGTACGCGTACTTTCCGAGCGGCTCCGTGCACGTCGCCGTCGTGGACCCGGGCGTCGGCACCGCGCGCGACATCATCGTCGTCGCGACGGCGGGGCACGCGTTCCTCGCACCGGACAACGGACTGCTCGCGCCGGTCGTCGCGCGCACCGAATCGCCGTCCATCTATCGGCTGGACACCGCGAAGGCGATTGCGAAGTTCAAGCTGCCGGTGCCGAGCGCGACATTCCACGGCCGCGACATCTTTGCGCCTCTCGCAGCGGAGCTCGCCGCCGGCCGCGTGGCACCGGCCGACCTCGGCCCGCAGACGACGGATATCGTGCCGTCGTGGGTCGACGAGCCGACCGTCACGGCCGACCAGGTCAGCGGCGTGATCATTACGATCGACCACTTCGGGAATCTGGTCACCAACATCGACGGGGCGCTGATCCGTGCGTTTCCCGCCCCCGTAGTGCGCACCGGGGGCCACAGCCTGCCGCTGCGACGGACCTACGGCGATGTCCGGCCGGGGGAATTTCTCGCCCTCGTGAATTCCTTCGGGGTCATCGAGATCGCCCGCGCCGAGCAGAGCGCCGCCGAGGCACTCGGGCTGGGACGCGGAGCCCCGGTCACCATTTCCAGCCGCTGAAGCCCTGCCTGCCAGGCGCCCGGGGCGCCCTCTCTTGCGAACTCCCGTAGCGGACCCAGTCTAAGGTCGAGCAGGGGTTAGAAAAGGGCGGACGCGCGCGGCCATTGAAAACGCCGGCGCATCGTATATAGTCCGCAGGCTTCCGGCCCCGCCGGGGTTCCGATCTAGTTGATTTTGATAGAATTTTTTTAGGAATCGCCATGGTGGAGAGAGACGACGACCATTTCGATCTCGACGAGGACTTCGTGGCGGAGAGCGACGAGAGCTCCAGTTACGAAAAGTTCATCGACCCGGTCGGCCGGCGGGCGCGCCCCAGCGCCGCGGCGGCGGCCAAGAAGGGTAAGGCCGCGTGGAGCAAGCTGGAGGACGTGCTAGCCGAGCGGCGTCTGCAGAAAGAACTCAAAGACTTCGAAGGCGACTAGTCTTTTAGAAAGGGGTCTTTCGGAAAGGGCCGTGAGGCCGTGCGCAGGCCACCCAGGTCTGCGCACCCTGGCTCGAGCGCGCGGTCGCGCGCCTAATGGGGTTACACATGACGATGGCTGATCCGACGCCCGGCGCCTCGCCGTGGGTCGTGCTGAAGTTCGGCGGCACCAGCGTTTCCTCGGTCGCGAACTGGAAGAACATCGCCGGCGTCCTGCGCGATCGGCTGGCGGAAGGTCTGCGGCCCCTCGTCGTTCATTCCGCTCTCTCCGGCATCACCGACCGTCTCGAACAACTGCTCGGCCTCGCGCTCGGCAACGAGTGGCAGCCGGTCATGGAGCAGATCGAGCAGCGCCATCGCGACCTGGCGCGCGACCTCGGCGTCATTCCCAGCCCGGAGCTCGAAGAGCAGTTCAAGCGCCTGCGGCAGATCGCGGCCGGTATCGCGCTGGTCGGTGAAGTGAGCGAGCGGCTGCGCGCCCGCGTGCTCGCGCAGGGCGAGCTGATGGCGACGCGTCTCGGCGCGGCATTCCTGACTTCGCAAGGTCTCGACGTGCAGTGGGTCGATGCGCGGGCGGTCATCAGGGCGGAGCCGCGACGCAATGCCAGCATGCGCGCGACCTATCTCTCCGCGACCTGCGCCTACGATCCCGATCCGGATCTGCAGGAACGCTGGTCGACGCCGGGTACCGTCTGGATCTCGCAAGGTTTCATCGGGAGCGACGAGAACGGCGACACCGTGCTGCTCGGCCGCGGCGGCTCCGATACTTCCGCCAGCTACTTCGCGGCCAAGCTGCAGGCGCGCCGCTTGGAGATCTGGACCGACGTGCCGGGCATGTTCAGCGCCAATCCGCGCTCGGTGCCGACCGCGCGACTCCTGCGCGCGCTCGAGTACGACGAGGCGCAGGAAATCGCCAGCAGCGGCGCGAAGGTTCTGCATCCCCGCTGCATCATGCCGGTCAAGCAATACGGCATTCCGTTGTACGTCTACGCGACGCAGACGCCGAAGCTCGAGGGCACCGTAGTCACCACGCACGGCGGCAATGTCGCGGCGCAGGTCAAGGCGGTGACGATCAAGAAGAACATCACGCTGATCTCGATGGAGACGGTCGGGATGTGGCATTCCGTCGGCTTCCTCGCCGACGCGTTCGCCGTGTTCAAGCAGCACGGCTTGTCGATCGACCTCGTGTCGACGTCGGAAACGAGCGTCACGGTGTCGCTCGACCCGGCGGCGAACGCGCTCGACAAGTCGACGCTCGATGCGCTGATAGCGGATCTCGCCAGGCTGTGCCGCGTCGAGGTCATCGGACCGTGCGCGGCCGTGAGCCTCGTCGGGCGCAACATCCGCGCGATCCTGCACCGTCTCGGCGAAGCGCTGGAGCTGTTCGAAGAGCAGAAGATCTACCTGGTCACGCAGGCCGCGAACGATCTCAACATCACGTTCGTGATCGACGAAGCGCACGGCGACCGGCTGGTGACGCGCCTGCACGAGATCGCGATTCGCAAGATGACCGCCGATCGCGTGCTCGGTCCGACGTGGGAAGAGCTGTACGGCGGCGCGGACAAAGTCGCGGTCGCGGCCCGCCTCTGGTGGCAGGATCGTCGTAACGAGTTGCTGACGCTCGGCCGCGAGCACGGCGCGGCGTTCGTCTACAACCGCGAAACGCTCAGGACCCACGCGCAAGCGCTCAAGGCATTGCCGGGCATCGACGCCGTCTTCTACGCGATGAAGGCGAACTGGCATCCGCAGATCCTGCAGGTGTTCTACGAGCAGGGCCTGGGATTCGAGTGCGTGTCACGCGGTGAAGTCGAGCACGTCATCGCCACGTTCGCGGGCATCGACCGCAAGCGCATTCTCTACACGCCGAACTTCGCTCCGCGCGCGGAGTATGCGTGGGCGGTGGAGCAGGGCATCTGGGTCACGCTCGACAACCTGCACCCGCTGCGCAACTGGCCGGAACTGTTCAAGGGTCGCGAGCTGTTTGTCCGCATCGATACCGGCCACGGCCGCGGTCATCACGACAAAGTGCGCACGGCCGGCGTGCATTCGAAGTTCGGCGTGCCGCTGTTCGAAGTCGAGGAGCTGGAGCGCCTCGCGAAGGCGGCCGGCGTCAAGATCGTCGGGTTGCACGCGCACACCGGCAGCGGTGTATTCACGGTCGACAACTGGCAGTCGGTCGGTGACACGCTGACTTCGCTGACGCAACGGTTCCGGGACGTGCGCACAGTGGATCTCGGCGGCGGACTTGGTGTGCCGGAACGGCTCGGTCAGCAAGGAGTGATGCTGGCTGAGTTCGGCGCGACGCTCGCCGCGCTCAAGGCTGCGCACCCGAAGCTCGCACTGTGGATCGAGCCCGGCCGCTACCTCGTCGCCGAAGCTGGCGTGCTGCTCGCACAGGTCACGCAGCTGAAGGGCAAGGGTGAAGTGCACTACGTCGGCGTCGCGACGGGCATGAACTCGTTGATTCGCCCTTCGCTGTATGGCGCGCATCACGAGATCCTCAATCTCAGCCGGCTCGACGATCCGGCGACGGAAGTCGTGAACGTCGTCGGCCCGATCTGCGAGTCGGGCGACCAGCTCGGCGTCGACCGCCTGCTGCCGCCGACCGAGGAAGGCGACATCCTGCTGATCGCGACCGCGGGCGCCTATGGGCGCTCGATGAGCTCGCGCTACAACCTGCGCGATCCGGCACCGGAGTTCGTGATCTGATGGAGTTCGAGATCGTCGCCGAAGGGTTACAGTTCCCGGAAGGCCCGATCGCTCTGCCCGACGGCTCGATCGTGCTGGTCGAGATCGCACGCGGCACGCTGACGCGAGTGTGGAACGGCCGGACCGAAGTGATCGCCGATCTTGGCGGCGGACCGAACGGCGCGGCACTCGGACCCGACGGTGCGGTCTACGTCTGCAACAACGGTGGACTGCAGTGGCGTGTCGCTAACGGCTTGCGCTCACCAGCGGGTACCGCGCCCGACTACACGACCGGAAGGATCGAGCGCGTCGATCTCGCGACCGGCCGGTTCGAGCGACTTTACGAATCGTTCGACGGCGAGCGCCTGGGCGGACCGAATGACATCGTGTTCGATCGCACCGGCGGCTTCTGGTTCACGGACCTCGGCAAGAGCTTTGCGCGTCAGCGCGACCACAGCAGCCTGTACTACGCGCGGCCCGATGGCTCGCACCTGCATCGCGCCGTTCATCATGCGGTTTCGTTGAACGGCGTCGGACTGTCGCCGGACGAAAAGGTCGTCTACTGCAACGACACGCTGACACAGAAGCTCTGGGCATTCGCTATCGACGAGCCCGGCAAGCTGGCGGCGCCGTTCGCATTCGGGCAGCGCGGCCGCGTCGTGTGCACGCTGCCGGGACACCAGCTGCTCGACAGCCTCGCAGTCGAAGCGAACGGCAATGTTTGTTCGGCGACGCTGCTCAACGGCGGTATCACGATCTTTGCACCGGATGGCTCGTTCGAGCACGTTGCATTTCCGGATCCGATGACCACCAACATCTGCTTCGCCGGCGCGGATATGCGCGATGCCTACATCACGCTGTCCGGAACGGGCAAGCTGGTGAAGGCGCGCTGGCCACGCCCGGGATTGAAGCTCAACTTCCAGCAGACTTGAGTTATTTATGACCGAGCGACCGGCGTCAGCGGGTCGCGGGAAATCCCGCGGGATTCTCGTGGCGGTTTTCGAGCTCGCGCACGACAGTCGTGAGCGACAGGTTTCTGCTCTTCAGCAGCAGGGCCAGGTGATACAGCAGATCCGCAGATTCGCCGACGAGCCGCTCGTCATCCTGCGTCACCGCCGCGAGCGCTACCTCCACGCCTTCCTCGCCTACTTTCTGCGCGATGCGCGTCGGTCCTTCCGACCACAGGCGCGCCGTGTAGCTGCCTTCCGGCCGGTCGCTGATGCGCTGCGCGATCACGGCTTCGAGGCGCACCAGGAACGACAATTCCGCGGCGTCGGTGCCGACTTCGTCGCCGAAGCAGCTCTGCGTGCCGACGTGGCAGGTCGGGCCCTGGGGATTGGCGAGCACGAGTAACGTGTCCCTGTCGCAGTCCGTCGCGACGTCCACGACATTCAGCCAGTGGCCGGACGATTCGCCCTTGGTCCACAACCGGTTCTTGCTGCGGCTGAAGAACGTCGCGCGCTTTTCCGCGAGGGTCGTCCGCAACGCTTCCTTGTTCATGTAGGCGAACATCAGCACCTGGCCGCTGCGGGCGTCCTGCACGATCGCCGGCATCATGCCGCCGTTCTTCTCCCAGTCGAGCGCGCCAACCTGATCCAGCGTCATGGACGTACCTCGATCGCCTGCGTGCGCAGGAACTGCTTCAGCTCCGGAATCTGCAGTGCGCCGGTGTGGAAGACGCTCGCGGCCAGCGCGCCATCGACGCGCGCCTCATTGAAGACCTCGGCGAAGTGCTCCGGCCGGCCGGCGCCGCCGGAGGCCACCAGCGGCACTCTGCAGATCCGCCGGACCGATGCAAGCTGCGCGACGTCGTAGCCCTGGCGCACGCCGTCGCTGGCCATGCAGTTGAGCACGATCTCGCCCGCGCCGCGTTCCTGAACCTCGCGAACCCAGTCGTGCGTGCGCCGTGCCGTGTTCCGTGTGCGCTGCGGATCGCCAGTGAACTGGTAGACGCAGTACTCGCCGTCGACCGCCTGGCTGTCGATGCCGACGACGACGCATTGCGCGCCGAAGCGCGCGCTCAGGCGGCTGATCAGCTCCGGATCGGCGAGCGCCGGCGAGTTGATCGAGACTTTCTCCGCGCCTTCGCCGAGCACCTGCTCCGCTTCCGCCACGGTGCGAATGCCGCCGGCGACGCAGAATGGGATGTCGAGTATTGCCGCTACGCGCCGCACCCAACTGCGATCGACCGAGCGACCGTCGGGGCTTGCGGTGATGTCGTAGAACACCAGCTCGTCGGCGCCTTGCTCGCGATAGCGCCGCGCCAGGTCGAGGATGTCGCCCACGACGACGTGGTCGCGGAACCGCACGCCCTTGACGACCTGGCCGTCTCTTACGTCGAGGCAGGGGATGATGCGTTTGGCAAGAATGGCCGCAGCTCCTCGGCAGAGATCTTGTTTTCCAGCAGCGCCCGGCCGCTGACCGCAGCCGCGACGCCGCACTCCGACAACGAGCGCAGATCGCGGGCGGCAGCTATACCGCCGGAGGCTTGCCATTGCAATTCCGGATAACGTTTCACCGCTTCCGAGTACAACGTCAGGTTGGGCCCGGCCAGCGTGCCGTCGCGGCTGATGTCGGTGCACAGCACGTGCGTCAATCCGACGTTCATGAAGCGCTCGATGAGTGTCCACAGCGTCGCCGGACTCGTCTGCTGCCAGCCGTGCGTCGCAAGGCGGGGAACACCCGCAGCATCGAGGCGCACATCGAGCGCCAGCACGAAGCGGCGCGGATCCAGCTCGAACATCCAGGTCATCACGCGATCCGGATCGGTGACGGCGATGCTGCCGATCACGGCGCGATCCACGCCTGCATCGAACAGCTCGCGAACGCGCTCGATCGTGCGCAGGCCGCCGCCGACCTGCAGCTTGACTGCGCTGCTCTTCGCGAGCAGCAGCACCGTCGGACGATTCGGTTGCGTGCCGTCGCGCGCGCCATCGAGGTCGACGATGTGCACGCGGCGCGCGCCCAGCGCCTGATACCCTTCGAGCACGCTCTGCGGATCGTCGGAGTAGACAGTTTCGGCGTCGAAGTCGCCCTTCAACAGGCGCACGCAACGGCCGTCCCGCAGATCGATTGCCGGAATCAGTTCCATCGTCGCCAGTCCTTTCATGACACGTTCCTTCATGACACGAGCAGGAAGTTGCGCAGCACGAGCGCTCCGGCCCGCGCCGACCTTTCAGGGTGAAACTGGGCGCCGAACACGTTGCCGTGTCGGACGATGGCTGCGAAGCGCTCGCCGTACGTCGCCGTCGCGACGGTGCTGTCGCTCACCGGCACGCAGTAGCTGTGTACGAAGTAGACGTAGTCGCCGCTGTCGATGTCGTCGAGCAGCGGCGAAGGCTGCGTGAACTCGAGCTGGTTCCAGCCCATGTGCGGAACCGGCAGGCCGTCGCGATCGGCGAAGCGCTGCACGCGGCCGGGCAGCAGCCCGAGACATGCAACGTCGCCTTCCTCGGAAGATTCGAACAGAAGCTGCATGCCGACGCACACGCCCAGCAGCGGCTGGCGCAGGCTGCGGACTGTTTCGATCAGGTTCGCGCTGCGCAGCCGCTCCATGCAGTCGGCTGCGGCGCCCACACCAGGCAGGATGACGTGCGTCGCCGCGCGCAAGGCCTGCGGGTCGGTCGTGATCTTCGAGTCGATGCCGAGCCGATCGATCGCATACCGCAACGACGCGATGTTGGCACCGCCGCTGTCGATGATCGCCAGCCGTATCACAACGTTCCCTTGGTACTCGGCAGTTGCGTATCCGTAACTCGAATCGCCTGGCGCAGCGCGCGCCCGACGCCCTTGAAACAGGCTTCGATCATGTGATGCGTGTTCTCGCCGTCGACCTTGATGTTGATCGCGGCGCCGAGCGTTTCCGACAGCGAGCGAAAGAAGTGCGGCACGAGCTCGGTCGGCAGCTGGCCGACCTGGTCGCGGCCGAACTTGCCGTCGAACACGAAATACGGTCGGCCCGACAGATCGATGGCGACCTGCGCGAGCGCTTCATCCATCGGCAGCAGGAATCCGTAACGCTGAATCCCGCGCTTGTCGCCGAGCGCCGTCTTCAGCGCTTGTCCGAGCGCCAGGGCGCAGTCCTCGACAGTGTGATGCTCGTCGATGTGCAGATCGCCGGAGCACGACAGCTGCAGCGAGAACCCGCCGTGCTTGGCGACCTGCTCCAGCATGTGATCGAAGAAGCCGATGCCGGTGGCGATGCGGATCGGCGCTTCCTCGTCGAGGCGAACCTCGACTTCGATAGCAGTCTCCTTGGTCTTGCGGACGACTTGCGCTACGCGGCCGGCGACCTGCGGCCACGGCTCGTCTGCGTTACGGATGTCCTGAATACCGAGACTGCGGGCGCGCTCCAGGTCCGCAGTGCGCTGGCCGATGAAACAGGTCTGACTTGGATCGACCCGTCCGGCGCGCAGAAAGCCTTCCATGAGCTCGGGGTCAATGAAGATAACGCGTGGCGGACTCATGCGGCGGCTCCGGTCGACTGGGCGATGCCCTGCAGGAGTCGATCGTTCTGCTCCGTCGTGCCCACGGAGATCCGCAAACTGCTGCCGAGGCCCGGCTGCGAGCGCGGATCGCGGATGATCAGGCCGACTGCCGCCGCGCCGCGCAGCACCCGATCCGCATCGACACAATCGATCAGGATGAAATTCGAATCGCTCGGCCACACGCGCCGGATCGCCGGCAGACGGGCAAGCTGCTCGCTCAGCCGCGCTCGTTCGGCGCGGATCGCCCCGATCCGTCGCTGCGACTCGGCGCGATGCTGCGGATCCGTGAATTTCAGCACTGCCTCGATGGTTTGCGTCGGCAAGGCATAAGGAGTGATCACGCGAGCGAGCAGGCTGACGATGTCGGCGTGCGCGAGCAGGGCGCCGCAACGCGCGCCGGCGAGCGCGTAGGCCTTGGACAGCGTGCGCAGAATGACGAGGTTCGGGTAGCGATCCAATCGGTCGATGAGGCTCGCTGCGCCTGAAAACTCGATGTAGGCCTCATCGACGACGACGATCGCGCAGTCATGCAGTTCTTCGCAAAGCAACTCTATGGCTTGGCGGTCCAGGAGATTGCCGGTCGGGTTGTTGGGCGCGCACAGAAACAGCAACTTCACTCCGACGCGCCACGCATCGAGCACGGCCGGCGTGTCCAGAGCGAAGCCGCGCTCCTTCAGCAATGGCACCTCGACGACGCCCGCGCCCTGAATTCGCGCGGACACCTTGTACATGCCGAACGTCGGCGGGCAGATCATCACGCTGTCCTGCCCGGCCCGACAAAACGTCCGCACCAGCAGGTCGATGCCTTCGTCGCTGCCGCGGCCTGCGAGCACGTTGTCGGGCGCGACACCGTACAGCGCCGCAAGATGGCCGACGAGCTCAGCCGGCTGCGGCTCGGGATAGCGGTTGAGTCCGGCCACTGAGGTGTCGCCGCTCGCTCGCCAGGGCATCTCGTTCGCATGCATGCGTTCGAGGGAAGGCTCCCACGCCGCATGCTGGTACGGCTGCATAGCAAGAATGTCCGGGCGTGCCAGCTCGAGGATTGCGTTCATGCGCGCTCCCGCTCCAGCTCTGCGAGACGAACGCGCACGGCATTGGCGTGCGCATCGAGCCCTTCGAGCGCCGCAAGCGTGATCGCCGTCGGCCCCAGCTCGCGCAGGCCGTCGGGCGTGAGCTCCTGCACCGTCATGCGCTTGAGGAAATCGTGCAGAGACAGGCCGCTGTACGCCTTTGCGAACCCATAGGTCGGCAGCACGTGATTGGTGCCGCTGCAATAGTCGCCCATCGTTTCGGGGGACCATGCGCCTAGAAAGACGGAACCCGCGTTGCGCACCTTTGGTAGCCACTCGCGCGCATTCGCCATCTGCAGGATGAGATGCTCCGGCGCGTAGGCATTACTGAGCTCGATCGCTTCGTCGAGCGTATCGACGACGAACAGACGCGCGTGCTCGATCGATTTGCGCACTGTCTCGACGCGGCTGAGCCTGCGCATCTGTGCCTCGACTTCCGCGGCGGTCGCCTCTGCGAGCGCACCCGATGTCGTGACGAACACGACCTGCGCATCGGCGCTGTGCTCGGCCTGAGCCAGTAGATCGGCCGCGACGAACTCGGCACGTGCCGTCGCATCGGCGACCACGAGGACCTCCGAAGGTCCGGCGGGCAGGTCGAGCGCAGCACCGTCGGGATCGTTCGCGACCTGCAACTTGGCGGCAGTCACCCACGCGTTGCCCGGGCCGAAGATCTTGTCGACTTTCGGCACGCTCTCGGTGCCGTAGGCCAGCGCAGCGATCGCCTGTGCGCCGCCGAGCTTGAACACCCGGCGCACGCCGCACAGGTTGGCGATGGTGAGCACGGCCGGATCGGCAGTGCCGTCGCGACGCGGCGGTGTGCACATGATGCGCCTCGGGCAGCCGGCGATTCGTGCCGGCACGGCGAGCATGATTGCAGCCGAGGGGAGGGGAGCGACTCCAGCGGGGACGTACAGACCGACGGCGTCGATAGGCCGGAACTGACGCTCGCACACGACGCCGGGTGCAGTCTCGACGCGCAACGGCGCACCGATCTGCGCTTCGTGAAAGCGCCGGACGTTGGCGATGGCGCGGTCTATCGCCTGCCGCTGCTCCGCGTTGATCGCAGTTTCCGCTGCCGCAAATTCCGCGGTGCCGACCTCGATCGACTGCAGAGCAACGCCATCGAAACGGCGCGTGAGCTCGAGAAGCGCCAAGTCACCGCGCTCACGCACATCACGAACGATTTCGCGCACGCGATCCTGAAGCGCCGCAGTGTCCTGCTGCACGGGGCGGCGCAGTGCCTGGCGACGTTCCGCCGGCGACAGCGACGACCAGTTGAGGATGCGAATGGTCACGCCAGCATCTTCTCGACCGGCAATACGAGGATCGCGCTCGCCCCGGCGCTCTTCAGGCTTTCGAGCGTTTCCCAGAACACGTTCTCGCGGCAGACCGCATGCACGGCGACCTTGTCGCTGGCGCCGTCGAGCGGAATGATCGTCGGCGACTCGCTGCCGGGCAGCAGCTTCGTGATCTCCGGCAGTTTCGCGCGCGGCGCGTGCAGCATGATGTACTTGCTTTCTTTCACTTGTTGCACGCCATCGATGCGCATCGACAGGCGGTGCAGCCACTCCTGCTTCTCGGTCGTCACCGGGACCGGTGTGCTGATGATGGCCGCCTGGCTCTCCAGGATCGTGTCGGCTTCCCACAGGTGATTCGCAACCAGCGTCGAGCCCGTCGAGACCAGGTCGCAGATGAAGTCGGCGCGACCGAGGCGCGGCGCGATCTCGACGGCGCCGGAGAGCGTGACGATCTCCGCTTGCACGTCGTTCTGCCGCAGGTAGCGCGCCAGGATGTTCGGATACGTCGTCGCGATGCGCTTGCCGTGCAGCGAGGGGATGCCGTGGTACTCGACACCGTCGGGCACGGCGATCGACAGCCGGCACTTGCCGAAGTCGAGCACCATGATCTGCTCGAACAGCGGCTCGATGCCGCGGGCCTTGAATGCCAGGCGCTTCTCCTCGACGACGTTCAGCCCGACGATGCCGAGATCGCAGACGTCCTGCTGCACCAGGTCGGGAATGTCATCGTCGCGCACGAAGAGCACGTCGAGCGGCATGTTCTCGCCGTAGCACATGAGCTGGTCCTTGCCGCGGCTGTACTTCAGCCCGCAGCGGACCAGCAGATCGAGCGAGTTATCGGTCAGCCGGCCGGATTTCTGCAGCGCGACCTTGAGGCGGGAGGACTTGTCCATGGTGGTGTTCGGTGGGCCTACGTCGGTCGTTGCTCTTTGAGGCGCGCAGCGACGAGCGTGTAGCCGCCGTTGCCGTTGGTGAGGTAGCGGGCGACCCGGCCGACAGTGGTGACGCTGACGCCGGTCTGCTTGTAGATCTCGCGATAGGGCACGCCCTGCTGGAGCAGGGCGACCACGGCCCAGCGATCCGCCAGGGCCTGCAGCTCCGCCGGGGTGCACAAGTCGCGAAAGAACGCCCGGCACTCCTCGACGCTGCGCAGGGTCAGGATGGCGCTGAACAGCGCCCGTTCCGCCAGCACTTCCTGGCGAGGAGTTACGGCCCGATGCTCTTTCATTAAGGTCGCTCGTACTAATGTACTAGCACGCTAATACAATGGAGCGGCGAAAACAAGGCTGCCGCAGCCGCGGGGACGCTTTTGCGGTTGACGATGCCGCGTTCCCGCCCCTAGACTGTCCACCGCTCATCGAGACCGGCTGAGGGTCAGGCCCTTTGAAGCCGGGGCAACCGTCGAAGCTAACCACTTCGAAATGGTGCCAACTCCTGCGGAAGTGGCCGTAAGCCGGCCATCGATCCGACAGATGAGTTGCTGTGAAGCTGGCGGCGCTCCAAAGCGTCACCGGTCGGTCACGGCGACCTGCCACTACGGGTACTCCGTGGGGTTTCTGCGATGCGCGAAACCTGTCCGGCCATCGGGGCCGGCGCGGAATTGGAGTACTCGATCAATGACCTCGCTATTGCAAGCTGGCGTCGGGCGCAGCCCGGCGGATCTGCATGCCGCTCGTTTGGCCGCCCCGGTGGTGCGCACAACGCCGATGCGTGAAGGGATCCTGCAGCTCGAGCAACCGCTCGCGTTGCACCTGGGCGGTCGGCTCGACGCGGTGCGGGTCGCCTGGCGCGTAACGGGCAATCCGCACGGTCCACTGGTCGCGGCACTCGGGGGCATATCGGCCGGTCGCGCCGTTGCGGACATCGGCACCAGCGAAAAGGGCTGGTGGTGCGAAGTCATCGGTCCCGGCAAAGCGCTCGACATCGAACACTACCAGGTGCTGGGTATCGACTTCCTCGGCGGCAGCGGCGCGACGACCGGACCGAGAGCGGGTCAGACGAACTTCCCTTCGATCAGTAGCTACGATCAGGCCGAGATCCTGCGACGGGTCCTCGAGCACTTGCGCACGTCGCTCGCCGCGATCATTGGCGCGTCATACGGCGGAATGGTGGCGCTGGCATTCGCCGAGCGATATCCGCAACTGCTGAAGCACGCGATCGCGATCAGTGCAGCTGATCGACCCCATCCGATGGCGACGGCGTGGCGCAGCGTCCAACGCGCGATGGTTCGTTACGCGGCGGAGAACGGAGATGCACCTGAGGGACTGCGGCTCGCGCGTGCGCTGGCAATGGCGACCTATCGCAGTCCCGAAGAGTTTGCGGCTCGATTCGGCGGCGCGCCCGCGCGGATCGACGGGCGTTTCCAGTTTCCAGTGGAGGCCTACTTGTTGGCGCGCGGCGATGCCTACGCGGCGACATATGTGCCCGAGGCGTTCGTGTGTCTCTCCGAGTCGATCGACCTGCACCACGTCGATCCGAGCCGGATCAGCGTGCCCGTGACGCTGGTGGCCATCATCGAGGACCAGTTGATTCCGCTCTCCGACATGCGATCGCTGCATGCGCGCCTCGGCGACGACGCTTCGCTGGTCGAGCTCTCATCGCTCTATGGTCACGATGCGTTCCTGAAGGAAGGCAAAGCCCTGCAGCCGGTGTTCGCACGCGCACTCGCAGGGCAGGGAGGTGTGACATGACTCAGCCGCTCTCTGGAACGACACGGGCAGTCCGTGCAGCGCTGGAGTCCGATACTCAGCACGGTGCTGTCATCCCGCCCATTCATCTGACGTCGACGTTTGCCTTCGAGTCGTTCGGCGAGAAGCGCGCCTACGACTACACCCGATCCGGCAATCCGACGCGCGACGCGCTCGCCGATGCACTGGCCGAGCTTGAGGGAGGAACCGGCGCCGTCGTGACGTCCTCGGGCATGTCGGCGGTTCATCTGGTCACGCAGCTGCTCGCAGCGAACGACCTGCTGATAGCGCCGCACGATTGCTACGGCGGCACGTATCGGCTGTTCAGCAATCTCGCGAAGCGCGGCTTGGTCCGTGTGCAGTTCGTCGACCAGACGGACGATCGCGCCTTCGCTGCCGCACTGGCGCTCGGGCCGAAGCTGATCTGGATCGAAACGCCCAGCAATCCCTTGCTGCGGATCGTGGATATTCGAGCGCTGGCGCAGAAGGGGCATGCTGCCGGCGCGCTCGTGCTCGTCGACAACACATTCCTGTCGCCGGCATGGCAGCGCCCGATCGCTCTCGGTGCGGATCTCGTGCTGCACTCGACGACGAAGTATCTCAACGGTCACAGCGACGTCGTCGGCGGTGCGGTGATCGCAGCGACGCCAGAGTTGCACGAGCGCCTCGTGTGGTGGGCGAACTGCGTCGGCGTGACCGGCGCGCCGTTCGACAGCTATCTCACCCTGCGCGGCTTGCGCACGCTGCATGCGCGCCTGCGCGTACACGCGGAAAACGCCACGCTCGTGGCGCACCTGCTGACGGGCCATCCCGCGGTCCGGCATGTCTACTACCCTGGTCTGCGCTCACACCCGCAGCACGAGCTGGCGCGCAGCCAGCAATCCGGTTTCGGCGGCATGCTCAGCTTCGAGCTCCACGGCGGTATCGGCAACGTGCGAGCCTTCCTCACCGGACTGCGGTGCTTCTCGCTTGCGGAGTCGCTCGGCGGCGTCGAGAGTCTCGTCGCTCATCCAGCGACGATGACCCACGCTGCGATGGACGCCGAAGCGCGCCGCATCGCCGGAATCTCCGACACGTTGTTGCGGCTCTCGATCGGCATCGAGGCGGCGGATGATCTCATCACGGATCTGCATGGCGGGCTGGAGCGAGCGGCGTGCGTGCAGCAACGGCGAGTAGTGACGGAGCCGGAGGCGCGTCGCCTGGAATTCTGCTGAGCGTGCTTTTCCCGGTGAGCTCCGTGTACTCTGTGGCGGTCTCCGCCGCGGGTGCCCTCACGAGATGAGAACGAAGATCACCGAGCTGCTCGGCATCGAGTATCCGATCATTCAAGGCGGCATGCAGTGGGTCGGCTATGCCGAGCTCGCATCGGCCGTATCGAACGCCGGCGGGCTCGGCATCCTGACCGCGCTGACCCAGCCGACGCCGGACGACCTGCGCCGCGAGATCGAGCGCTGCCGCGGCATGACCGACAAGCCGTTCGGCGTGAACCTGACGATCCTGCCGGCGATCACGCCGCCGCCGTACGCCGAATACCTGAACGTGATCATCGAGAGCGGCGTCAAGATCGTCGAGACGGCCGGCAACAATCCAAAGGATTTCGTCGCGCGGCTGAAAGAGCGCGGCATCAGGATCGTGCACAAGTGCACGTCCGTGCGTCACGCGCTGTCCGCAGAGCGCCACGGCGTCGACGTCGTCAGCATCGACGGCTTCGAGTGCGCCGGCCATCCCGGCGAGGACGACATCCCGAACCTGATCCTCATCCCGGCGGCGGTGCGCGCGCTGAAGATTCCGATCGTTGCCTCGGGCGGGATCGGCGACGGTCGCGGCATGGCCGCGGCGTTGGCGCTCGGCGCGCAAGGCATCAACATGGGCACACGCTTCATGTGCACGCAGGAAGCGCCGATTCACGACAACATCAAGCAGGCGCTGGTGCGGGCGGGTGAGCGCGACACGAACCTGATGTTTCGCACCATGCACAACACCGCGCGGGTCTTCAAGAACGCGATTTCCAGCGAAGTCGTCGCGATGGAGAAGCGCGGCGCCAAGTTCGAGGAGGTCCGGCACCTCGTCGCCGGCGCGCGCGGCAAGGTGGCGCTGCGCACGGGCGAAGTCGACGGCGGCGTCATCAGCGCCGGCATGGTGATCGGGTTGATCGACGACGTGCCGACCTGCGCGGAGCTGATCCAGCGCATCGTGAGCGATTGCCGTGAGCACTTGCGGGCCGCGAGCGCAATGGCGGCGGCATAGAGAAAGAAGGCTGCCATGGACTTCAAGACGATCCGCTACGAGCTCGCCGACGGCATCCTGACGATCACGCTCAATCGTCCGGATCAGCTCAACGCATTCACGCCGCAGATGGCGGCGGAGCTGATCGACGCCATTCACGCTGCGAGCGCCGACGACGAGGTGAAGGCCGTGATCGTGACCGGCGCGGGCCGCGCCTATTGCGCCGGCATGGACTTGTCGGCGGTCGGCAATGTCTTCGGGCTCGACGAGCAGCTGCGCCCGACGCTCGCCGATATGCACGACCGCCTGCAGGATCCGACGATCGTGCATCGCGTACGCGACACCGGCGGGCGAGTGACGCTCGCGATCTACGATTGCACCAAGCCCATCATCGGCGCGATCAACGGTGCAGCTGTCGGCATCGGCGCGACGATGACGCTCGCGATGGATATCCGCCTGGCGTCCGACAAGGCGCGCATCGGCTTCGTGTTCGGCAAGATAGGCATCGTGCCGGAAGCGTGCTCGTCCTGGTTCCTGCCGCGCATCGTCGGCATGCAGCAGGCCCTCGAGTGGGTTTACACGGCGGACATCTTCGACGCGCAGGAAGCGAAACGCGGCGGCCTGGTGAAAGAGGTTTATCCCGCCGAACGTTTGCTCGATGAAGCGCAGCAGCTGGCGCGACGCATCGTCGACAACCGCTCACCTGTCGCGACCGCGCTGACGCGTCAGATGATGTATCGCAATGCCGCCCAGCCGCATCCGCTCGAAGCCCATCGGATCGATTCGCTCGGCGTGTTCTACACCAGCGTCAAGGATGGGAAGGAAGGCGTGCGCGCGTTCCTGGAGAAGCGACCACCGAATTTCAAGTCGCGCGTGTCGACAGACTTGCCGCCGTTCTACTCGGACTGGCTCGACGAAAACTCAGACTCGAAAAATCGCTGATCTGATTCTTTTCCGCCTCTCGCCGGGTCCCCGAGAAATCGCTTCCACTGACCTAGCAAAGCCCGATGCCAATGATGCGATTTCTTGGGTGGCACATAAAAACAGGCCGGCGAAACGCCGGCCTGGACGTGGCAACGTAGAACTTTTGTCGTGGCGACGTCGGCTCGAAGAGCCGACACCGACCTTGGGGACTAACCCGACACGAGTCCCGTTTCCACCAAAAATACCCCGACCGCGAGGGTCGAGACATGGAGATTGGGGCCCGAAGGCTATGGCGCGGAAGGATCGGAAAACCCGCGCGGGCGAAATCATAACCGGTATCGGCCGGGTTTTGGGCAAGAATCTTTGGTGTATACCGACCCTATTGTAGGGCCATGTTAATTCAATAAGTTACGCTATTATCCTAGAAGGCGAGTTACTACGGCTTCCCCTGCATCCGCGGTGCTGGAGGCGATCCCGCCGCCGGCAATATCGACCGTACGAACACCCGCAGAAATACTCGAGGCGACCGCTTTTTCGAGCGCGACTGACTCGTCGCGCAGACCGAGCGAATGACGTAACAACATCGCCGCGCTCAGCATCGTGGCGTACGGATTTGCGATGCCACGACCGGCGATGTCGGGGGCGGAGCCATGGATCGGCTCGTACACGCCGAGCGTGCCCGCGCCGAGCGACGCTGACGGCAGCAGACCGAGCGATCCCGCCAGCATCGACGCCTCGTCGGTGAGAATGTCGCCGAACATGTTCTCCGTGAGGAGCACGTCGAAGCTCGACGGCTGGCGGATCAGATGCATCGCTGCGGAGTCGACCAGCATGTGCTCGAGCTCGACGTCCGGAAACTCCGCGCGCAGCACGGACTCGACGGTCACTCGCCACAGTCGCGAGGTTTCGAGTACGTTTGCCTTGTCGACCGACACGATGCGCTTGCGGCGTCCTTGCGCCAGACGTCCGGCGACGCGAGTCACTCGCTGAATTTCCTCGACGCTGTAAGTGCACAGGTCGCTCGCGAACTCTTCCGTCCGGCGCTTCTCGCCGAAGTAGATGCCGCCAGTCAACTCGCGCACGACGAGAATGTCGGTACCGCGCAGGATTTCCGGCTTGAGTGGCGATACATCGAGCAGTGCCGGATGAATCGTGACCGGACGCAGGTTCGCAAACAGGTTCAGTCCCTTGCGCAGCCCGAGCAGCCCCTGCTCGGGTCGCACCTTCGCCTTCGGATCCGACCACTGCGGCCCGCCGACGGCGCCCAGCAGCACGGCATCGGCCGTACCGCACGCCGACAGGGTCTGTGCAGGAAGCGCCGTCTGCATCTGGTCGATCGCAGCGCCGCCGATCAAGTGGTCGGCGAAGGTGAATTCGTGTCCGTACCGGGAGGCGACCGCCTGCAGCACGCGCACGCCTTCGCGCGTCACCTCCGGACCGATGCCGTCGCCGCCCAGGACGACGATCGTTGCTTTGATACCCATGCGCGCCGCAATCCCGCCTATACGTGTGCTTGCTCGTAACGCGCGATGGCGTCGCCTTGTTGCAGCAGGAAGCCCAACTCGTCGACGCCGTTCAGCAGGCAATGGCGCGCGAACGCTTCGATCGGGAACTCGACCGCAGCGCCGTCCGGAAGTGTCAGCGTGCTCGCCTGCAGGTCGACCCGCAGCAGCGCGCCGGGATTCGCCAGCAGCCACTCGTGAGTCCGCTCGTCGACGACGATCGGCAACAACCCGTTCTTGAGCGAGTTGCTGCGGAAGATATCCGCAATCTCGGTGCTGACGACGGCGCGGAAACCGCAATCGAGCAATGCCCACGGCGCATGCTCGCGCGAGGAGCCACAGCCGAAGTTGCGGCCGGCGACCAGAATGGAACAGCCCGCGGCTTCCGGCCGGTTGAGCACGAAATCCGCCCGCGGCGCGCCGGTCGCGTCGTACCGCCAGTCGGTGAATGCCTGCTTGCCCAGGCCTTCCTTCGTCGTAGTCGTCAGGAACCGCGCCGGAATGATCTGGTCCGTGTCGATGTTCGTGTACGGCAGCACAACCGTGCGCGAGGTGAAGGTGCGGATCGGTTGCATGGCTATGACCTGAGAAATTCGCGTGGATCGCAGACGCGGCCCGCGATCGCGGCGGCAGCGGCGGTCAGCGGGCTCGCGAGCAACGTGCGTGCGCCGGGGCCCTGGCGGCCTTCGAAGTTGCGGTTGCTCGTGCTCACGGCGTACTGGCCCTTGGCGACGACATCGCCGTTCATGCCGATGCACATCGAGCAGCCCGATTCGCGCCACTCGGCGCCGGCGTCGGTGAACACCTGCGCGAGACCGCGCGCTTCCGCCTCGCGCTTGACCTGCTGCGATCCGGGCACGACCAGCATGCGAACTCCGCTCGCGACTTTGCGTCCGCGCAGGACGCGCGCAGCCTGCTCCAGGTCCGACAAGCGGGCGTTCGTGCAGCTGCCCACGAACACGACCTGCACGGGCTTGCCGAGGAGCGGCTCGCCGCCCTGCAGACCCATGTACGCGAGCGACTTCGCGTGAATTGCATCGCTTGGATGATCCGGGACGGGCGCGGTGATCGGCACGACCATGCCTGGGTTGGTGCCGTAGGTGATCATCGGCTCGAGCTTGCCGGCATCGATCTCGACGACGCGGTCGTAGCTCGCGCCGCTGTCGGTGTGCAGAGCTCGCCAGCGCTCGACTGCGCGGTCCCAGTCTTCGCCACGCGGTGCGAATGGACGCCCCTCGAGATATGCGAATGTCGTCGCGTCGGGAGCAATCATGCCGGCGCGCGCGCCAGCCTCGATCGACATGTTGCACACGGTCATGCGCTCGTCCATCGACAGCGCTTCGATCGCCGTGCCGCGATATTCGATGACGTGACCGGTGCCGCCGGACACGCCAATCCTGCCGATGATCGCGAGAATGACGTCCTTGGCGGTGACCGCATCGCGCAGTTGCCCGCTGACTTCGATCGCGAGCGTCTGCGGTCGTCGTTGCAGCAGGCATTGCGTCGCGAGCACGTGACCGACTTCGGTCGTCCCGATGCCGAATGCGAGGGCGCCGAACGCACCGTGCGTAGCCGTGTGGCTGTCGCCGCACACGATCGTCTTGCCGGGCTGCGTCGCGCCGAGCTCGGGACCGATCACGTGCACGATGCCGCGTTGCTCGCTGCCGAGACCGAGCAGGTCGATGCCGAACTCGCGGCAGTTCTTTTCCATCTCCTTGACCTGGCGCGCGGCGGACTCGACCTTGATCGGCACGCGGCCGAACACTTCGGCAGGATCGGTCGGCGTGGAATGATCCATCGTCGCGAGCGTGCGCTCCGGCCGCCGCACCCGCAGTCCGTGCGCGCGCAGCTGCGCGAAGGCCTGCGGCGTCGTCACTTCGTGAATCAGGTGAAGGTCGATGTAGAGGACGGCGGGAGTTTCCGCCGTCTCGGGCACGACTTCGTGCTGCTCCCAGACCTTCTCGAACAGAGTCTTCGGTTTCATCGCCAGAGCATGCCAACCGGGACACGCCACGGGTTGATGAATGCTCAGCGAGGCATCGCGGCCCGCGATCCCTCAGAGCACCCCGCTAGCCAGCCGCCGCGACACCGCGCGCCGCACCGGGCTCGCAGAGCTCCAGCCAGCCCCACTTGTCCGGCGTCTTGCCGGTGAACAGACCGAAGAACGCGGCCTGTAGCGTTTCGGTGATCGGGCCGCGTTTGCCGGCGCCGATCTGGATGTGATCCACGGAGCGCACCGGCGTGATCTCCGCTGCAGTGCCGGTCAGGAAGATCTCGTCCGCGAGATACAGCAGCTCGCGCGGCATCGCCTGCTCGCGCACCTCGAAGCCGTGGGCGCGGGCCAGCGTCATGACTGTGTCGCGGGTGATGCCCTGCAGGATGGCGTTCACGATCGTCGGCGTGTAGATCACGCCGTCGCGGATCAGGAACAGGTTCTCGCCGGCACCTTCGCTCACCGTGCCGTCGACGCTGAGGCCGATGCCTTCCGCGAATCCGAGGCGCTTCGCCTCCATGCTGATCAGCTGGCTCGACAGGTAGTTGCCCGCCGCCTTGCCGAGCGTCGGGATCGTGTTCGGCGCCAACCGCTGCCACGACGACACGCAGACGTCGATGCCGTTCTCAAGCCCCTCGGCGCCGAGATAGGCACCCCACTCGAACGCGGCGATGACCGTTTCGACCGGCGGCATGACCTTCGGCGCCACGCCGATCTCACCGTAGCCGCGAAACGCGAACGGACGCAGGTATGCGCCGCGATTCAGCGCATTGGCGACGATGATCTCCTTGCACGCTGCGTTGATCTGCTCCGGCGTGAAAGGAATGTCGATGCGGTAGATCTTGGCCGAATCGAACAGGCGTCGCGTGTGATCGCGCAGTCGGAACATCGCCACACCCTGCGGCGTGGCGTACGCGCGCTCACCCTCGAACACCGTCGAAGCGTAGTGCAGCGCATGCGACAGCACGTGCACTGTCGCTTTCTCCCAGGGCACCAGCTTGCCGTTGTGCCAGATGTATTTTGCTTGGGCGATCGGCATGGCGAGGCTCCTGTCAGGCGCGGGACTGCTGCAACCAGGGCATGCGGTCACGCAACTTCACGCCCACCTTCTCGATCTGATGCTTCAGGTCCTTGTTCATCAGCCGCGTGTAGTTCTTGCGACCGCTGCGATTCTCCTTGATCCACTGGCGCGCGAACTTGCCGCCCTGGATCTCGCTCAGCACCTTCTTCATTTCGCGCTTGGTAGCGCTGTTCACGATCCGCGGACCGCGCGTCAGGTCGCCGTATTTCGCGGTCTCGCTGATGAAGCGGTGCATCTTCGACAGGCCGCCTTCGTGCAGCAGATCGACGATCAGCTTGAGCTCGTGCAGGCACTCGTAGTACGCGACCTCCGGCTGGTAGCCGGCCTCGACCAGTGTCTCGAAGCCCTTCACCACCAGCTCCGTCGCTCCGCCACACAGCACGACCTGTTCGCCGAACAGATCGGTCTCCGTTTCCTCCGCAAAGGTCGTGGTGAGCACACCGCCGCGCGTGCCGCCGATGCCGTGCGCATAGGCGAGCGCGTTGGTCTTGGCGCGACCGGTTGCGTTCTGCCCGATCGCCATCAAGCACGGCACGCCGCGGCCCTGTTGGTACTGGCGACGAACCAGGTCACCGGGACCTTTCGGCGCGATCAGCACGACGTCGAGGTCCTTGCGCGCCTTGATCTGTTTGAAGTGGATGTTGAAGCCGTGAGCGAACAGGATCGTCGCGCCTTTGCCGATGCCGCCGACCACTTCCTTGTACAGGTCCTTCTGCGACAGGTCCGGCGTCAGGAACGCGACCAGTGCGGCGCCGGCGACAGCATTGACCGGCTCGGCGACTTTCAGTCCGTCCTTCTTGGCCTTGGCCCAGCTGCCGCCCGACTTGCGGACGCCGACGACGACATCGAAGCCGCTGTCCTTCAGGTTGAGCGCATGCGCCCGGCCCTGGCTGCCGTAGCCGAGGATGGCGATGCGGGCGCCCTTGAGGGCCTTCTTGTCGACGTCCTTCTGCGAGTAGATCTGCATGTGTGATGTGCGCTCCCGACGCGTGTTGGCGAGTTGAAGAGTCCGCGATGCGCGCGTTCGCAACGCATCAACGGCGACGGCCAATTGGGTGCACTAGCGAGGCGGGAAGGCGAGACGAAAAAGCACGGGGAATTCACCATATGGCTGCGGAGCTTGTCAAGCTGCGCTACCCTGCGTGTTCAGCGATCCGATGCCACTGGCCAGCACGCAGCTCCGATGACCGTCAACGAAGAACGCTACGGTTCGATTCCTATATATCTGCTGTACGAGGACGACCTCGACCAGTGGCGCACGGCGCAGGACGAGGCGACGCGGAACTGGAGCGCGGCCAACTGCTTCAAGGCAGAGCGCGGCAAACAGCTGGTCGTTCCGGGCGCGCATGGCCGACCCGTAGCGGTCATCGTCGGGCTCGGCCGGCGGAATCCGCGCGAAGAGCTGAGCTGCTGGGCCGCCGCAGCGATCCCGGATCGACTGCCTGACGGCGACTATCACCTCGCGGAGGCGCTGCCGCCCCGCTTGGCGACACAGTTCGCGTTCGGTTGGGCGTATGGGCAGTACAAGTTCGAACGCTACCGCCGTGCGAACGCGCAACGGGCCGCGCACCTCCGACCGCCTGCCGAGGCCGATGCCGCGGAAGTGGCCCGGCTGAAGTCGGCGACGGCGCTGGCGCGCGATCTCATCAACACGCCGGCCAACGACATGTCTCCGGAAGCGCTGTCGCAGGCGGCCGTGGAAGTCGCGCGCCGCTATGGCGCACGGCACCGCGTGGTCATCGGCGACGACCTGCTCAAGGAACGTTTTTCTGCAATTCATGCGGTCGGGCGCGCCGCGTCCGTGGAGCCGCGACTCGTGGACATCGAGTGGGGCGATCCCTCGCACCCGAAGGTGAGTCTCGTCGGCAAGGGTGTGTGCTTCGATTCCGGCGGGCTCGATATCAAGCCCGGCGCTTCGATGCTGCTGATGAAGAAGGACATGGGCGGCGCGGCCGTCGCGCTCGCGTTGGCGCAGCTCGTGATGGACGCGAAGCTGCCGCTCCGCTTGCGGTTGTTGCTGCCGGCAGTTGAGAACGCGATCTCTGCGAACGCCTACCGGCCGGGCGATGTGCTCGGCACCCGCAAGGGTCTGACGGTCGAGATCGGCAACACCGATGCCGAGGGCCGCGTCATTCTTTGCGATGCGCTCGCGCTCGCGGACGAAGAGAAACCGGACCTGCTGATCGACATGGCGACGCTGACCGGTGCGGCGCGCGTCGCGCTCGGGCCGGAGCTGCCGGCACTGTTTACGCCCGACGATACGCTCGCGCGTGAGCTGGCCGATATCGCCGCGCAACAGGGCGATCCCGTCTGGCGCATGCCGTTGTGGAGTGCGTACGAAGACGAGCTGTCGAGCAAGGTCGCAGACGTCAACAACGTGTCGAGCTCGAGCTTCTCCGGAGCGATCTTCGGTGCGCTGTTCCTGCAGAAGTTCGTCACCGAAGCGCGCAGCTGGGCGCATCTGGATCTGTACGCGTGGAACGGCAAGGAGCGGCCGGGCCGTCCGGTCGGCGCGGAACCTCAGACGGTCCGCGCGCTCTACGCTTTTCTCAAACACCGTTACGCGCGCTGACCCCTCCGCATGTCCGTGACCCCTTCGAGTGCGGCTGAGTCGGGCTCGCTGGCCGGCCGCGACCTGGCGCTGCTGATCGGGATGAATCTGATCTGGGGTCTGAACCTGATCGCCTCGAAGATCGGCGTCGGGCAGTTTCCGCCGATCTTCTTCACCGCGTTGCGCTTCGGCTCGCTCGCGCTGTTCCTGGTGCCGATGCTGAAGATCCATCGCGGGCAGATGACCAACCTGTTCGCCGCGGCGATGCTCACCGGCCCGGCAGCCTTCGCGTTGCTGTTCGCGGGAATCTTTCTCACCGAAGACGCCGCGACGGTCGCGGTCGCGAGCCAGATGAGCGTGCCGTTCTCGACGCTCATGTCCGTGTGGTTTCTCGGCGAGACGATCCGCTGGCGGCGCACGCTGGGCATCGTGCTGGCATTCGCGGGCATCATGATCATCAGCTTCGATCCCCGGGTCTTTGCCTATTGGGAGGGACTGGCGCTGGTGGTGTGCTCGTGCTTCGTCAGCTCGCTCGGCCTGATCTTCCTCAAACGCCTGAAAGGCATCCGTCCGCTGGAGCTGCAATCCTGGATCGCGCTCGCCGGCGGCGCGATCCTGCTGGTGCTCAGCCTGATCCTCGAAGGCGGGCAGGTGAGTGCGATCCGCAACGCGACCTGGGAAGGCTGGGCGGCGTTGTTCTTCACGACGGTCATGTCGAGCCTGATCGCGCACACCGCGTGGTATCACCTCGTCGGGCGCTATCCGGTGACGAGCCTTTCGCCGCTCACGCTGTTGTCGCCGCTGTTCGGCATCTTCTTCGGCGTGACGTTGCTGCACGACCAGCTCACGGCGCGCATGCTCCTCGGCGGTGCGGTCACGCTCGTCGGCGTGCTGATCGTCGTGCTGCGCGAGAAGCGGATCGTGGATACTGGAACGTGAGTTTGAGTGGAGCCGTGGGAGTCGGGCTTCAGCCTGACTCTTCTTCCCTGTAACTCCCCGGCGCCAGCCCTTCGAGCGTCCATTTCCCGATCGACCAACGGATCAGACGCAGCGTTGGACAGCCGACCGCCGCGGTCATGCGACGCACCTGACGATTGCGTCCTTCGCGAATCGTCAGCTCGATCCAGCTGGTCGGAATCGCCTTGCGAAATCGGATCGGCGGATCGCGCGGCCACAGCCACGCGGGCTCGGCGACTCGACGCGCCGACGCAGGCAATGTCTTGCCGTCATTCAGCACGACACCGCGACGCAGCTTCGAGAGCGCAGCTTCATCCAGCTCACCTTCGACCTGTACGAAGTAAGTCTTCGGCGCCTTCCAGCGCGGATCGGCGAGCCGTGCCTGCAATTTGCCGTCGCTCGTCAGCAGCACCAGGCCTTCACTGTCGTAGTCGAGACGGCCCGCCGGCCGCATGTCGGGCGCGTGTACGAAGTCTCGCAGAGTCGCCTTGCCGTCCGTGCTCGTGAACTGCGTGAGCACCTGGAACGGCTTGTTGAATAGCACCACGACCGACATCAGCGCAGCTCGCTATCTGCGTCGATGTGC
>DATEML010000151.1:0-8089 GCA_035275585.1 Steroidobacteraceae bacterium
GAGCGCCTCTCGCAGCGGCGTGCGACTGATGCCCAGCTGCTGCGACAGGTGCACTTCGTTGATGCGAGCGCCGGCTGCCAGCTGCCCGTCGACGATCATGTGGCGCAGCCTGAGCACGACCGAATCGCTCAGGTTGTCGCGGACCAGCGCGAGGCCAGGTGAATTCTGCATGCTGTATACAGTACGCAATGATCACCTCGCCGCGCAAGCCGACCGGCAGCGATTAGCGACCGCTCCGAACCGGCGCGGCACCGTGTACCCTATTCGCCACGAACAACACGAACGATGGAGCGCGGGTGTCCCAGGGTTCGCAGTTCCGGTTGCTTCGCCAGCGACGCTTTCTGCCGTTCTTCGGCGCGCAGGCGTTCGGCGCCTTCAACGACAACGTCTACAAGAACGTGCTGGTCATCGTCGCGACCTATCACGCCACGACGTACACGCAGCTCGAGCCCGAGCTGCTGACCAACATCGCCGCCGGATTGTTCATCCTGCCGTACGTGCTGTTCTCGGGCATCGCGGGACAGCTCGCCGATCGCCTCGACAAGGCGCTGGTGATGAAGGTCGTCAAGGCCGCGGAGATCGTCATCATGACGATCGCGGCGCTTGGGTTCGCGGTGCACAGCATCGAGGTGCTGCTCGGCGCGCTGTTCCTGATGGGAGTGCATTCGACGTTCTTCGCGCCCGCCAAGTACGGGCTGCTGCCGGAAGTGCTCGAGCAGACGGAGCTCGTTGGCGGTAACGCGCTGGTCGAGATGGGCACGTTTCTCGCGATCCTGCTCGGCACGCTCGCCGCCGGCCTGCTGGCGGCAGACGGCCGGCTCGGTGCGATCGCCACGGCTCTGATCGGCGTGGCCGTGCTTGGATTCGTGACCAGCCTCTCGATCCCCGCGCTGCGGCCTGCGGCACCGGATTTGCGCGTCGATTGGCGGCCCTGGACATCGGCGTGGGACAACATCCGCGCGGCGCGCGAATCGCGCGCAGTGTTCCAGTCGATCCTCGGCATTTCGTGGTTCTGGTTCTATGGCGCGCTGGTGCTCGCGCAGCTGCCGTTGTTCGCGAAGGACATCCTCGGCGGCAGCGAGCAGATCGTCACCGTGCTGCTCGTGGTGTTTTCGGCCGGCATCGGCAGCGGCTCGCTGCTGTGCGAGCGGCTCTCCGGCCGCAAGGTCGAGATCGGACTGGTGCCGTTCGGCTCGATCGGCCTGACGGCGTTCGCGGTGGACCTGTACTTCGCGGTGCCGGACTCACCTGCCGGCACGGGGTTGACTGCCGCACAGTTCGTGGCGCTTCCCGGATCGTGGCGCGTGCTGCTCGACCTCGGACTGATCGGCGTGTTCGGCGGCTTCTTCATCGTGCCTCTGTACGCACTGGTGCAGCAGCGTTCGCGGCGCGAAGTGATGTCCCGCGTGATCGGCGCGAACAACATCCTCAACGCCGTCTTCATGGTCGTGGCTGCGGTGCTCGCGGCCGGAGCGCTGAAGGCGGGTCTGACGATCGTCGAGCTGTTCCTGCTCACTGCCCTGCTCAACGCCGTCGTCGCCGGGTACATCTACAGCCTCGTGCCCGAATTCCTGCTGCGGTTCCTCGCGTGGTTGCTCGTGCACTTCATCTATCGGTTGAAAACGCGCGGCACCGAGAACATTCCCGAGCACGGCCCTGCCCTGCTGATCTGCAATCACGTCGGCTTCGCCGATGCGCTGGTCATCTCCGCTGCCAGTCCGCGGCCGGTGCGCTTCATCATGGAGAGCAGCATTTTCCGCATCCCGGTGTTGAGCCTGATCTTCCGCAGCATGAAAGCGATCCCGGTCGCGCCGGCGAAGGAGGACCCGGAGGTCTACGAGCGCGCGTTCCAGATCGTCGCGAGCGAGCTGCGCGACGGCCAGCTCGTGTGCATCTTTCCGGAAGGTCGACTGACTTCGGACGGCGAGATCGGCGAATTTCGCGCCGGCATGATGCGCATCCTGAAGGAGACGCCGGTGGCGGTCGTGCCGATGGCGTTGACGGGCCTGTGGGACTCGATGTTCTCGCGCAAGTACGGGTCGGTGTGGAACCGCCGGCCGCGGCGCTTCTGGCCCCGGATCGGCCTCGTCGTCGGCGCGCCGATTCCGCCAGAACGCGCAGACCTGCAGTCGCTGCGGCACGCCGTCGTCGAGCTGCGCGGCGCCGACCGCTGATTCGTTCCTGCCCGGTGACATACGACCCACAACGCGTTACGTTTCGTTTCGTAAGCTTAGCGGTCGCAGGGCCCAAGGCCGGAAATGTCCAGGAACAAAACGAGCAGGAGCGTGGCTACGCGGGCGGCCAAGGCTGTGCGTGACACCAGCAACCGGCGTCAGCGCATCGGAGTCATGTTGCAGGAAAAAGGCAGCGTTCAGGTCCTGACGCTCGCCTCCACTTTCGGCGTGTCGACGCAGACGATCCGCAAGGATCTGCACTATCTCGAGAAGCGCGGGGTCGCCGCGCGCTCCTATGGCGGCGCGATCTCCTCGCAGGTCGTCGGCGTGGCGACTGAAACGGCGGTCGACGCCAAGCGCGCGCTGCACGCGCAGGAAAAGGAACGGATCGGTCGACGCGCCGCACAGATGGTCAAGCCGGGCGAGTCGATCGTGCTCGATTCGGGTACGACGACGGCGCAGATCGCGCGCTTTCTGCCCGACACCGACGAGATCACCGTCGTCACGAATGACTTCGGCGTGCTGGCCGAGCTGGCGGCGAAGACGCGGATCCGCGTGGTCGTGCTCGGGGGGTCCCTGCGGCGCAAGAACCTGGCCTTCTACGGCGCCCAGACCGAGGCGGCGATCGCCGGCCTGTCGGTGGACAAGCTGTTCCTCGGAGTGGACGGGCTGCACGCCGAGAAGGGCGTCACGACCCATTACGAGCGCGAAGCCAGCCTCAACCGCATGATGGCCGAAGTCGCCCAGCAGGTGATCGCGGTCACCGACAGCTCGAAGTTCGGCCGCATGTGCCTGCACAAGATCATCGATCTCGACGAGCTCGACGTGCTCATCACCGATACGGGCGCAGACGAATCCGCACTGGAAGCGGTGCGGCGGCGGGACATCGAGGTCATTGCCGTGTGAGCGCGAACGCGGCCTGCGCGTTGGCGTAGTAGATCTTGTCGATGACTGCGCGCGGCAATGACAGTCCGCGCACGTCCCGCCGCAGATCCTCGACGTATTGCGACTCGTCCGTAGCGAGATATTTCCAGTCCGAGCGCCAGCGCGTCGCCGCTTCCTGCGCGACTTCGGCCGGCGGCGCATCCGCGCCTTGCGTCAGGTCGGTGGCGTAGAGGATCCGATCCTGGTAGCGGATGAAGAACTCGCGCACGCTGTCGTGATGCTCGCTCGACTGCGCCTGCACGTTGGTCATCCGCGCCGCGAGATCGACGGACGCCTGCGGATACTTGTCGAGGAACCGCGCCAGCTGATCGACGCTCCATTCCAGGCTCGCCAGGTGCGCGCCGACGAAGCGCAGTTTCTTCGGAGCGCGGTCCAGGAAGCGGTCGCGTGCTGCGATCTGTTCTTCGTACGAAGGCATCTCCGGATGCAGATACATGTAGTACTCGGGATGCTCGCGGAAGTAGCCCTTGTCGTTCTCCGTGGTCATCTGGTCCAGCGGCAGCCAGCAGTTGCGGGGCTCGCCAAGATGACCGATCACGGGCACGCCGAGCGCTTCGATCTGACGCCACACCGGGTCGAAGCGCGGGTCGTCGAGCATCACGAGCTTGCCGTTGCTGTCGCGAAAGCTCATGCCGATGTTCTTCCAGACCTTCACGGCGCGGGCCCCGTGCCCCGCGGCCTCTTGCAAATGAGCCGTCGCGCGCTCGGACCATCCGGGGCTGTCCCAGCCATTCATCGCGAAGGTCGCGGCGAAGTGAAAGCGGCGGGGCTCGCGCTGTTGCAGCGCCAGCGCGACGCGATACTGTTCCTCATGGGGATTGAAAGCCGGATAGTCCACGTTGATCGACAGCAGCTCGAAACCGTCGCGCGCCGCCTGCTCGAGCAATCCGCCCTGCTCGAGCGAATTCACGTGGGTGTGCGCATCGAACTTGCGCGCGGTCGCGAAGTCCGCCATCGAGTAGTTCGACTGCGATTCCGACCGCTCGGCGGGCGACGAGCAGCCGAGCAGACTGACTGTTGCAGCAGCCAGAGCGACGAGTTGTCTCTTGAGCATGCGCGACCTCCGTCCGGAGCGTAGCACCGAAAACAACGAAAACGAAAGTTGTTTTTGTTTGCAACATCTCGAGCGGATTGGCACACTTCAGCATGGCCACTGCGAACCCCCGGCACTGCGCGCGCGCCTGCCTGCTTGCGGTCCTTCTTGCCGGCTGCGCCCACGAAGTGCAGGAACCTGCCGAGGTCGTGGCGAACGCGGCCATGCGCATCGAGTTCGACCGCAACATGCGCACGCGCGTACTGATGTTGAGCGACGGCAAGGCACTGGCCTTGACGGACTTCGCGGCCAGCGAATACGTGGTGGACTGGAACGGCGACGTCATCGATCAGTTCACGCTGCAGCGGCACGACGTCGCAGGCACGCAGCACACGCTCGTCGGCGTGTCGCCGCAGGGACTCGAGAAAACGGTGCGGATCACGTTCCCCGAGCGGCAGCCGACGCTCGCACTCGCTCAGGTCACGTACACGAACCGCTCCGCCTCGCCGGTCAAGCTGCGCAAGTGGGCCAATCACGACTACACACTGATGTCCGCGAGCGGATCCCAGCCGGGGTTCTGGTCCTACGAAGGCGCCTCGTTCGAGGATCGGCGTGACTGGGTGCGACCGCTCGAACCTGGCTTCGAACAGCGCAACTACATGGGGATGAATGCGAGCGACTACGGCGGCGGCACTCCGGTCGTCGACATCTGGCGCCGTGATGCCGGGCTCGCCGTCGGGCACGTGGAGCTCACGCCGAAGCTCGTCGCGCTGCCGGTCACGGTCACGGACTCAGGTGCACGACTGCACATCGAGCTGGAGAAGCCGGCCGCACTGGAGCCGGGGCAAAGCCTGCAGACGCTGCAGACGTTTCTCGCCGTTCATCGCGGCGACTACTTCAGCACGCTGGTCGCTTACCGCGCCCTCCTCGCCGAACGCGGGCTGACCGCGCCGCGGATTCCGCAAACGTCGTACGAGCCGATCTGGTGCGCATGGGGCTACGAGCGCAACTTCACCGTCGAGCAGGTCGTCGCAACGCTGCCGAAAGTGCGCGAGCTGGGTCTGAAGTGGGCCGTCGTCGATGATGGCTGGCAGACCGCGGAGGGCGACTGGAAGCTCGATCCGAAGAAGTTTCCGCGCGGCGATGCCGACATGATCGCCCTCGTGAAGCAGATCAAGCGCGCCGGACTGCGGCCGAAGCTGTGGGTCGCGCCGCTGGCGGTCGACCCGGGCACGGACCTGCTGCACGATCATCCGGAGCTGCTGCTCCTCAACGAGGATGGCGCGGTTCAGGACATCACTTGGTGGAACAGCTTTTATCTGTGCCCGGCGGCGCCCGGGACGATCGAGAACGCGAAGGCGCTGGTCCGGCGCATCATGGGAACGTGGGGGTACGAGGGCCTGAAGATCGACGGCCAGCATCTCAACGGTGTCGCGCCTTGCTACAACCCCGCACATCACCATCGCAGCCCGGAAGAATCGGTCGAGAAGCTGCAGGAGTTCTGGAAAACGATCTTCGAGACTGCGCGCGAGATCAATCCGGATGCCGTGATCGAGATCTGTCCGTGCGGCACCAGCTACGCCGTTCACAACACGCCGTACATGACCCAAGCGGTCGCCTCGGATCCGGAGTCCTCGTGGCAGGTGCGACTCAAGGGCAAGACACTGAAGGCGCTGATGGGCGCGGACGCGCCCTACGCGGGCGATCACATCGAGTTGAGCGACGGCGGCGACGACTTCGCCTCGACCGTCGGCATCGGTGCGATCGTCAGCACGAAGTTCACGTGGCCCACCGACCCGAAGCCCAAGGACAGTTTCCTGCTCGACGCGCGCAAGGACGCCGAGTGGGCGAAGTGGATCCGCATCTACAACGAGAAGATGTTGCCGCAAGGCCGCTATCGCGGCGAACTCTACGACATCGGCTTCGATCGGCCGGAGACCCATGTCGTCGAGAAGGACGGGCGCATGAACTACGCGTTCTACGCACCGTCCTGGAAAGGACCGGTGGAGCTGCGTGGTCTGGGCAACGCGCGCTATCGCATCAAGGACTACGTCAACGGCGCCGACCTCGGAGTCGTCACCGGGCCGAGCGCGCAACTGCCGGTGGAATTCGCAAAATACCTGCTGATCGAGGCCACGCCCGTTGAGCAGTAGCGCGAAGCCACTGTGGTGCGTGTTGCTTGCGCTCTTGCTCGCGGCCGCGTCCGTCGCGGCCGATAGCGGCAAGACGCTGACCTTCTCGCTGCCGGCGCTGGGCGGCGGCGCGCCAATCGAGCTCGCTCAGTATCGCGGCAAGATCGTCTACCTGGACGTCTGGGCCTCCTGGTGTACGCCTTGCCTGCGCTCCATGCCGGAGCTCGCGGCGCTGCAGGAGAGATTTCGCGACCAGCCATTCGCAGTGGTTGCGGTGAACGTGGACAAGGACGCCACGGCTGCACGCGCATTCCTCGAACGTGTCGGCGTGCACTATCCGGTCGCTTTCGATCGCGACGGACAGCAATTGCGCGCCGGAGTCCTGGACGACGCCGACCTTGCGGCATTGCCGGTTGCCTTCCTGCTCGACGGCGGCGGCAGCGTCAGGCTCGTGCACCGCGGCTACGCGCCCGGCCAGTCCGCCTTTCTCTCGGAACACATCGAGACGCTGCTCGCCGAGTTACGTGTTGAATCAAACTCGCGGCGTTAAGCGTCGACCCATGAGGCGCGCAGCATAGAGAGCCGCGCCGATGTCGGGCTGATACTGCGGCTCGCAATACTCGAACGGCGGTTGCGCGCGCGCTAACGCCGCACGAAACGCCTCCAGCATCAAACCGCCACTCTGAAACACGCCGCCGGTGTTCGAGACGGGCAGCACGACGTCATCCGGAACTTGCAGCGATTGACGCACTGCACGGATGCACTGAACGAGCTCGTCGGCGCCGCGGCGGAAGATCTCCGCTGCTTGCGTGTCGCCGGCCTGCGCCGCCTCGTGGACGAGCGGCGCAAACGCGGCGAAAGTGCTGCGCGCGCTCACGCCTTCACCATAGACGTGCGCGCAAAGATCCAGATCGACGGCAATACCGGCTCGCGTGCGCACCAGCTCATACAGCGGGCCGCGCGGCGCTCTGCCGTCGCTCATCCGCGAGAACAGATTCATGCCCTCGCGCGCGATCCAGTAGGCGGAGCCTTCGTCGCCGATGATCTCGCCCCACCCACCGGCACGCGCCGTGCGCCCCCCGTACTCGCCGTACGCGATCGAGCCCGTTCCTGCAATCACGCTGATGCCGTCGGCGCAAGCCAGCGAGCCGGCCCAGCTGCAAAGCATGTCGTTGCCGCAACGATAACGTGCGCCAGCGAGCAGCCGCGCCGGCATCAATTCCATTTGTGCCGTCGTCGCGCTGTCCTCGCCGTACGAGGGCAGGCCCAGGAACGCGTGCGTCAGATCGTCAGGCGTGAGCGACGCCTTGTGCAGAATCGCGCCGATACCCTCGGCCAGCAGGTCGGTCGCGCGGGCAAAACCCTGCGCGAGATGACTGACGCTCGGACCGACGTGGCGGGCGCGAACGAGCCCATCCGCATCGATGACCACATAGGAAGTCTTGGTGCCGCCGCCGTCAACGCCCAGGAACATCCGCGTCGTGCTCCTCCCACGGATAGATCGTGACACCTTGCACGACACGATTGACGACGCCCGTGGTATTCGGAACGTCCGGGCGCAAGCCGCGCGCGAGCGACTCGGCGAGCGCATAGCACTGCGCCACGATCACGTGCAGCAACGACAGCTCGAGATCGCTCGCACCGTCCATGCCGGCGAATAGCAGATGCTCGCCGGGCAACTGACCGTCGCTACGACCGCTGAGCGCCAGGATTCCGCCCGCCCGGCCGTCGCGCCGCAACTCTTCGAGCAGATCCATGTCGTAGGCGCGCGTGTACGCGGCGTTCGACAGCATCACGACGACCAG
>DATEML010000152.1:0-31011 GCA_035275585.1 Steroidobacteraceae bacterium
CAATTTGCGCTTGCCGGCCTTCGCGATCTCCTCGCGGCCGCGCTCGGACTCGACGAACTTCTGCGTCGCCTCGCGGTAGTTGCGGTCGGCGGATTTGTCGCCTTCACCTTCGTTTTCGTCGCGTGGGGTCGTGCCCATTGCGTTCACTCCTGGTGGTTCGGATCGAAGGAAAAAACGCGCCGTTTCCAGTGAGGTTCCGCGGCGGTGCGGTTATGCTTGCTCGGTGTACTGGATCCTCGCTACGATTTTTCTCCTCGTCGCGCTCACCAATCCGCGTCTGAGGCCGCTCGGCATCGTGGGCGGCATCGTACTTTGCGCGATGCTCGGCTGGGGAATGGTGCAGCGGTTGCGTGGAGAGGACGCGGCGCAGACCGCGGCAGCTCCGGAGCGGGGCAGGTCGGCGTCACCCGCGGTGGCGCCGCGGACGATTCCGCTCGCCATGGTCGCTGCGGAAGACGTGCGCCTGTCGGGCGGCGGCGCGCCGTTCGAGCTGCGCGGCCGCATCGTCAACAGCACGAACGACACGACACTGAAGACGGTGACGATTCGCGTCACTCGCCGCGATTGCTACGAAGGTGCGGTGGATCCGAGCGGCTGCGTGAAGCTGTGGCAGGACGATCACTGGATCGCGATCGCCGTGCCGGCGCGCCAGACGCGCGACTTCGTCGACTCGATCTGGATGCGCGGCAACGCTCCGCGTGCGCGCGGCACGGTGCAGGACGCATTCGAGGTGATTGCGGCGACCGGCGAGAGCGCGCCCGCAGTGGAGCAGGCCGACAAGTAGTGGATGTGCGCGTGCGCCACGGCCCGCGAAGGGCCGCGGCGGGGAATCGGACCGGCGCCGCGGCGCCGATCAGATACCGGCTTGCCAGGTGCTCGGCAGGCCGGTGCGCTCGAGAACGTCTTCGATGCGCAGGCAAGCCTCGCGGGCTTCCGGCTGGGCACGAAGACTGCGCGCGATCGAGTTCAGGAACGTGTCGATGATCTGAATGTTCGGATGGGAAGCGGAGAGCTCCGATTCCACCCGATCGATCAGCTCGAGCACGTCCTCTTGATCACAGCGCGGGAAGGTGAGCGTACCGACCGTGTCATGCACGGCTAGCAGAGCCTGGTGTATTTCTGTCAGCTCCTGGGTATTCACGGGAATACTCTGGACCACGAAATTCGAACGCGCAAGCGTTCCGTGCGAAGCTGCCGCAACGCAGCGGGCCCGGCCCGGCCCGGCGCGGCGGATGGTTTTGCGGACAAGTGCGGGAGCAGAGGGTGCGGACAGCGCTGGCGTACGTGATTGCGGGATGGTCGGGGTTCTTCGTGATGGCCGTGGAGCTGCTCGGCGGCCGATTGCTCGCGCCGACTTTCGGCAGCAGCATCTACGTGTGGGGCGCGATCATCACCGTCTTCATGCTGGCGCTGTCGCTCGGCTATCTGGCCGGCGGCCGCTACTCGATGCAGGCGCCCAGCGTGCGTCGCCTCGGCGCGATCCTGACGATCGCGGCGCTGACGGTCGTGCCGCTGCTGATGTTCGCAGAGCCGATGCTGGACGCGTTGTCGGTGGCAGTGCCCGACCCGCGCTTCGGCTCGTTGCTCAGCGCCGTGACGCTGTTCTTCGTGCCGACGTTCTTCTCCGGAATGGTGTCGCCCTACGCGGTGCGCCTGCTGGTCGAGGACCGCCGCAGCTCCGGGCGTCACGCGGGACAGCTGTATTTCGTTTCGACATTCGGCAGCGCGGCCGGCACGCTGCTGACCTCTTTCTATCTCGTGCTCCTCCTGGAAGTGAACCAGATCCTGCTCGGGCTGCTACTGATCTCGACGGCGATCGGTGTCTCTGCCTGGTTCGTGCACGCTCCCCGCGACGAGAATGATCAATGAGTCGATCGCTGCTGCTGATTTCCCTACTGATCTGCCTGCTGGGCGCTGCCCACGCGGCGCGCGCGGACCAGCGTCTGGTGCACGCGGAGCGCTCGCTCTACCGCGAAGTGCTCGTCTACGAGAACGGCGACGTGCGGTGCATGTGCTTCACGCGCAACTGTCGCGTCGGGCGGCAGTCGTGCCTCGATACCCGGCATCCCAACCGCATGGTCATGCACTATCCGCAGCTGATGCTGGGCGCGCTGTATGTGAATCCGGCGCCGCAGTCCGTGCTCATTGTCGGACTCGGCGGCGGCACGCTGCCCCGCGCGCTGCGGCAGCTGCTGCCCGACGCCCGTATCGATGTGGTCGAGATCGATCCGGCAGTCGTGCGCGTCGCGAACCGCTATTTCGACTTTGCCGCGAGCGACAAGACTCGCGTGATCGAAAGCGACGGGCGCGTCTATGTCAAACGGGCGCTGCGTACCACCCAGCGCTACGACCTGATCATGCTGGACGCATTCGACCACGAATACATTCCGGAGCACCTGCTGACGCAGGAATTTCTGCAGGAAGTGAAGTCGCTGCTGACGCCGCAGGGTGTGCTGGCGGCGAATACGTTTTCGTCCAGCCGCCTCTACGAGCACGAGTCGGTGACCTACGCAGCGGTCTTCGGGAAATTCTTCAACCTGAAGCAGGAAAACCGCGTGATCATTGCGCGGCCCGGCGCGTTGCCCGACGCCGCGCAGTTGCGCGCGACGGCTGAGCAGTTCAAGGGCTCATTCCGCTCGTTCGGATTCGACGCGACCCAGGTCCTGCCGCTCTTCACTCAGGAGCGGGACTGGAATCCCGGCGCGCGCGTGCTGACGGATCAGTACTCGCCGGCGAACCTGCTCAATCTCGAGCGTTGACTCGCCCGGGCGTCAAACCCCTCGGGCGTCAACCTGGTGCGTTGAGCTTATCCAGCGCGCCCAGCGCGAGGCTCACGTCCTGCAGCTGCGGGCGCTCGCCGCCGGTCATGTTCTCGTCCTGCGCGGTCGAGAGCAGCTCGGCGTCCTTCTTCCACGATTCGAGGATCCGCCGCTTCTCGTCGGTATCCAGCTCGTCGTCGTACACCACGTCCATCGGGCGCGCGTAGTGCCGGGTCGGATCCGCGATTGCGCCCTCGACCTGTTCCTGGTGAGCATCCATGGATGGCATCAGTCGCGGCGGAGCAGCAAGCCGATCAACAGGCCGACTCCGGCGGCGGCGCCGATCATCGCCCACGGGCGCTCGCGTACGTAATCGTCGGTACTCTCGGCGACCCGGCGCACCTGTGCGCGCAGACGATCCTGGTCCAGGTGATCGAGCGCGGCGCGCAGCGTCTTCTCGGTGCGCTCGCGGACTTCCTGCACCCGATCGTTCGTCACTTCGGCGGTCGCTTTCCACAGCGCCTCGGCGTCACGCGCGACGGCGTACAGGTCCTTGCGCAGATTCTTCAAGGGTGAATGCAATGCGCCATTTCTCATGCGGACCTCCGGACAGTACGTGGGCGGAAAGAAATGCAACGCCCCGTATACGAAGGCAGTTCCGATGCGCCGCCCTTCAGCTTCGCGTGCGCTGCGGGTACTCTGCTGCGCTCGGCCAATCGGAGGGTGAGCGGTGGCAACGAAGAGCAAGACGACTGCGAAGCGCAAGCGGGCGCCGGTCCGGCGCCGCACGCCGAAGAAGGCTGCGCCGCGCACGCGCGGCGTGCTGCCCGCCGAGTGCAAGCTCGATGAGCTGCCGCCGGCCGCCGCGGAAGTGGCCGAACGTGTCGAGCGCGAAGGCGGGCTGGTAATCGGCGTCTACAGCGAGCCGCTCGGCCGCAACCCGCTGCTGCTCGCCGCGCTGCCGATCGACCGCGTCGAGCCGACGCCCTTCCAGCGCGACCTGTCCGATGCGCATCACAAGAAGCTTTCGGGCGTGATCGACAAGACCGGCCTGTTCCTCGATCCGGTCATCGCGATCACGGCGCCCAAGGACGGTTTCTGGACGCCGAACGGGCGCCATCGCCTCGAAGCGATGCGGCGGCTCGGCGCGAAGACGATCATCGCGTTGATCGTGCCGAAGCGCGAGATCGCGTGGCAGATCCTCGCGCTCAACACCGAGAAGGCGCACAACTTGCGCGAGCGCGCGCTCGAGGTCATTCGCATCTACAAGGGGCTGATCGAAGAGGACGCGCGGCGGCCGGAAAACGACTTCGCCTTCTACCTCGAAGAAGCCTCGCTCGTGACGCTCGGCCTGTGCTACGAGCGCAAGGGCAACTTCCCCGGCGGCGCCTATCACTCGATCCTGCGGCGCCTCGAAGAGTTCTCGTCCGATTCGTTGCAGAAGGCGCTCGCCGTGCACGAGCGCTATGCGGAACAGGTGTTCGAGCTCGACGAGATGGTGACCGCGATCGTCGCGAAGCTGAAGGAGCGCGGGCTGGTGAGCCCGTACCTGCGCAACTTCGTGGTCGCGCGCGTCAATCCGCTGCGCTGGATCAAGGACGAGCCGCCGCCGCTGCCGGAAGTGCTGAAGACCATGCGCGAGCGGCTGTCGCGCTTCAACACCGACAAGGTCAATCAGCAGGACCTGGCGAAGATGGGCGGCGGCGCGGCGGAACCCGAGTAGCCTTCTTCACGGATCCGGGACGAAGCCGCTCGGAAAAGGGTCCGGACGACCGTCCGCGAACCACGGGCGCTGCGGCAGTACGCCCTGCGCGAGCAGATTTCGCCGCGAGTCGTAGTAGATCACGATCGTTTCGTCGGGCGTCGACGAGGCGCGGCGGAAATCCACGTACTGAGCGGGCGACGCTTCACGATGGCCGTGGCCGGTGCCGAGCTTCGACTCGTCGCGCCGTTGTGCCGCCCGGCCCGCTTCGTTCTCGCTCTTGGCGAGATCGTCCGATGCCTCGGCGCTCGCTTGCGGTGCGACCGGGCTCGGACGATCGCGCCACGGAGGGCAGCACGGCTGGTACTGCGGCCGATATTCGCGAAACAGCGCGACGCCGATTACGCCGACATCGTTGGGCCGGCCGGTGCGCGCGGCATAGGAATCTGCCAGGCGCGTGAAGTAGAACGTGGCAACTTCGTCGAGGCTCTTGCGCCAGCCTTCGATGCGCACCGAGTCCCGCGCGTCCAGCACGTAGCCGCTCTGTTCCTGCGCCGCCGTCTCGCCGGTGATGACGTTCACGCCGTCGACGCTCGTCACTGCGAGCACGCGGGCTGCGGACGAGTTGCGGACGCGCAGCTCGTACTGATGCCGCGGCTCGCCTGCGACATAAAGCCGGCCCTCGTGCTCGTAGATCGGCAGCGTCCGGCCGGCGGTACGGTCGTAGATCTCCAGGTCGGCGAGCGCGCCGGCCAGCGCCGACGGAGCGGCAAACGTGGAAGCAACGGTCGCAATCAAAGCGAACAGCGGACGAGCAGTGCGCATCGAGGCTCCTGGTGCAGGCGGGGGTGCCACCAGCTACTAACGAGCCGGGCGGTGCGCGGGGTTAACGGGCGCGACGGTAGGGGAGGTAGTCCGGCGTCCACATCGTCGCTTCGATCCGGCGCAGCAGCTCGCCCTCGGGCAGCGCGTCCGCGACGCCATCTCGTTGCGCCTGCATCCCGACCGCGACCGCGACGCGCTTTGCCACATCGCGAACTTCGATCAGCGGCGGCACCAGCGCCAGCGTGGGGTCGCGGCGTACCGGCGCGAGATCGCTGAGCGTACGCGCCGCGGCGATGAACATCGCATCGGTCACGCGCCGCGCCTGCGCGGCGATCACGCCGAGGCCGACGCCGGGGAAAATGTAGGCGTTGTTGCATTGGCCGATGGGAATGCGCCGCCCGCCGTATGCGACGTCGTCGAACGGACTGCCGGTCGCGACCAGGGCGCGACCCTCGGTCCAGGCGATCAGGTCGCCGGGCAGCGCCTCGCTCCGCGAGGTCGGGTTCGAAAGCGGGAAGATCATCGGTCGCGCGACGTGCCGCGCCATTTCGCGCACGATCTCTTCGGTGAACGCCTGCGGCTGCGCGGCCGTGCCGATCAGGATCGTCGGATGCACCCGCTTCACGACTTCGAGCAGCGGGATGTTCTCCGGCGCGCCTGCCCACGCCGCAACAGTCTCGAACGGCTGCGCGTACTCGCTCTTGAAAGCATCGAGGCTGCTCTGCCGCGAATGCACGAGCCCAAGAGCGTCGACGAGCCAGATGCGGCGGCGTGCCTGCTCCTCCGTCAAACCGTCGCTGCGCATCCCGTTCACGAGCTGCCTGGTGATGCCGGCTCCTGCCGAACCCGCGCCGAGCACGACGACGCGCTGGTCCGCGAACCTGCTGCCGCTGGCGGCAACTCCCGCCGTCGTTACCGCGAGCGCCACGGCGCCCGTGCCCTGGATGTCGTCGTTGAACGAGCAGAGGCGGTCGCGATATTTCTCGAGCAGTCGCGCCGCGTTGTGCCGCGCGAAGTCCTCCCACTGCAGCAGCACGCGTGGGAAGCGCTCCACCAGCGCAGTGACGAACGCTTCGACGAACGCGTCGTACTCGGCGCCGCGGATGCGCTCGTGGCGCCAGCCCACGTATAGAGGATCGTTCAGCAGCTCCTGGTTGTTCGTGCCGACGTCGAGAATGATCGGCAGTGTCGCGGCCGGGTGAATGCCGGCGCACACCGTGTACAGCGACAGCTTGCCGATCGGAATGCCGATGCCGCCGATGCCGAGATCGCCGAGACCGAGAACGCGCTCGCCGTCCGTGACGACGACGATGCTGACGTCCTGGTCGCCGAGAGTGGCGAGCGCCGCGTCGATCCGGTCGCGCTGCGGATAGGCGATGTACAGCCCGCGCGGTCGGCGATAGATGCGGCTGTAGGCCTGGCAGGCCTCGCCGACCACCGGCGTGTAGATGATCGGCATCATCTCGACGAGGTGCTCGCTGAGCAGGCGGTAGAACGCGGTCTCATTGCGATCCTGCAGCGAGACCAGGTGGATGTAACGCTCGAGGTTGGATGTCTTCTGGCGATAGTTGCCGTAGATCCGCGCGAGCTGCACTTCGGGCGTGGACACGCCGGGCGGCAGCAGGCCGATGAGGCCGAACTCGCGGCGCTCGTCCTCGGTGAAGGCGCTGCCCTTGTTCAGCAGGGGCTGCTCCAGCAACGCGCGCCCGGCGAGGGCAGTCTGCAGAAAGTGCCCGCCGGTGGCGGGATCGCGGTGGATTTCGAACAGGGGGCGCATGGGTCAAGGTTACTATCCTTGCCCTTCCGTGCCGCGCCCGCTATGTTCTTGCGCTCTTTCGCGTCAAGCCGCACCCGCACCACTATGGCCATGAATTTCCTGGACTTCGAAGCGCCGATCGCCGAGCTGGAGGCGAAGATCGACGAGTTGAAGTTCGTGTCGAGCGATGCCGAGGTGAACATCGCCGACGAGATCGCACGCCTGCGCGCCAAGAGCCGGCAGCTGACGACCAGCATCTTCTCGAACCTGACGCAGTGGCAGATCGCGCAGCTGGCGCGGCATCCGCAGCGGCCTTACACGCTCGACTATGTCGGCGCCATCTTCACCGACTTCCAGGAGCTGCACGGCGACCGCATGTACTCGGACGACCACGCGATCGTCGGCGGGCCGGCGCGGCTCGACGGCAAGCCGGTGATGATCGTCGGCCAGCAGAAGGGCCGCGACACGAAGGAGCGCGTGCGGCGCAACTACGGCATGCCGAAGCCGGAAGGCTATCGCAAGGCGCTGCGCCTGATGCGCATGGCGGAGCGCTTCCAGATCCCGCTGATCACGTTCATCGACACCTCGGGCGCCTATCCCGGCGTCGGTGCGGAGGAACGCGGCCAGAGCGAAGCGATCGCGCGCAACCTGTTCGAGATGGCGACGCTGCGCACGCCGATCGTCAGCATCGTGATCGGCGAGGGCGGCTCGGGCGGCGCGCTCGCGATCGGCGTCGGCGACCGGTTGCTCATGCTCCAGTACAGCATCTACTCGGTCATCTCCCCGGAAGGCTGCGCCGGCATTCTCTGGCGCAGCGCCGACAAGAAAGATCTGGCGGCCGAGGCGATGGGCGTGAGCGCCGAGCGCATCGCCAAGCTCGGCATCGTCGACGAGGTGATCAAGGAGCCGCTCGGCGGCGCGCACCGCGATCCGCAGGTGATGGCCGATTCCGTGAAGGACGCGCTGCTGCGGCACCTCGGCGAGCTGCAGGCGCTGCCGGTGGAGCAGGTGGTGGCCAACCGGCAGGAACGGCTGCGGGGGTACGGCGTCTACAGCGAGGGGTAGTGTTCTCACCGTCGGCACTGCTCGCCTGTATCGAGAGTCTCGTTCCGCGGACCAGCGCCGAGCTCTGCGTCGCATATAGCGGCGGGCTCGACTCGACGGTATTGCTGCACGCCCTGGCGCGCGCCATCGCCGATCGCGCGCATTACCGCATGCGCGCTGCCCATGTCGATCATCAGCTGCATCCCGATTCGGCGAGCTGGCGCGGGCAGTGCGGCCGCGTTGCGCAGTCGCTCCAGGTCGAGTTCGTCCCACTGATCGTCAGCGTCGCGGCAAGCGCAGAGATGGGCGTCGAGGCGGCCGCTCGCGAAGCGCGCTACGCGGCACTCAGGGAAATCCTGAAGCCGAACGAAGTCCTGCTGACCGCGCATCACGCCGACGATCAGCTGGAGACGATGCTGATGGCGCTGCTGCGCGGCGCCGGGCTGCGCGGCCTCAGTGGCGTGCCCTCCGTCCAGATCTTCGGCGGCGGCTGGCTCGCGCGCCCGTTGCTGGAGTTCGGACGCGCCGAGCTCGAGGAGTGGGCTCGCGCCGAGCAGCTCCAATGGCTGGAGGATCCTTCCAACGTCAACACGAGCTTCGATCGCAACTTCCTGCGTCATCGCGTCCTGCCGGCGCTGCGCGAGCGCTGGCCCGCCGCCGCTCACAGCGCGACTCGCTCGACCGCGCACCTGCGCGAGGCGGGCAGGTTGCTCGACATGCTCGCGGCCGCCGACCTCGAAACCGTCGCGATCGGCGCCTGTCTCGCGCTGCCCCGGCTCGCGAGCCTGGCACCTGCGCGCCGGCGCAACGTGCTGCGTCACTGGATCCGCCAGCAAGGCATGCGCGTGCCCTCGACTCGCAAGCTGGCGACGATCGAGCGCGATCTGCTGATCGCACGCGAGGATCGCTTGCCATGCGTCGAGTGGGACGGTGTCCAGGTGCGGCGCCATCGCGGGCTGCTGTACTGCATGCGCCAGCGGCCATCGTTCGAGCCGGCTGACACGCTGGCGTGGAATGTCTCGCAAGTGCTTGAACTGCCTGCGCAGCTCGGACGGCTGCGCGTGCAGCGCGATGCGCTCGGCGGACTGGCGGTCGCGCGCTTGCCGGAAGCGCTGCAGGTCCACTTCCGGCACGGGGGCGAGGAGCTGCAGCCCGCGGGCGACGCGCATCACCGCAAGCTCAAGAAGCTGCTGCAGGACGCGCGCGTGCTGCCGTGGTGGCGCGATCGCGTGCCGCTCATCTACGCCGCCGAACGGCTGGTCGCCGTCGGCGATCTGTGGATCGCCGAAGAGTTCGCCGCGCGCGGCGGCGAGGACGCGTTGCGCATCGTGTGGGAGGAGAGACCACAGCTGGTGGCGATGATGACGTCGGGCTAAACCCCGACCTACACAGAACGACAGTTTGTAGTAGACTGTCCGCCCGTCGTGATGACAGTGATGACGCGGCAGCGCTTCACGGTCATTGGCTCCAACTCTCTCAGCGACGGTGCTCAAGATGACGCGTTATATCTGTGTGACCGGCGGTGTCGTTTCCTCGCTCGGGAAAGGCATCGCGGCAGCCTCTTTGGGCGCGATCCTCGAAGCCCGCGGGCTGCGAGTCAGCATGGTGAAACTGGATCCGTACATCAACGTGGATCCAGGCACGATGAGCCCGTTCCAGCACGGCGAAGTGTTCGTCACGACCGACGGCACCGAGACCGACCTGGACCTCGGCCACTACGAGCGCTTCGTGCGCACGACCACTTCGCGCAACAGCAATTTCACGACCGGCCGCATCTACGAGCGGGTGATCGCCAAGGAGCGCCGCGGCGACTACCTGGGCGCGACCGTGCAGGTCATCCCGCACATCACCGACGAGATCAAGCACTGCATCCGCATGGGCGCCGGCGACGCGGACGTGTGCATGGTCGAGATCGGCGGCACGGTCGGCGACATCGAGTCGCTGCCGTTCCTGGAAGCGATCCGCCAGATGGGCGTCGAGCTCGGCCACAACAACGTGCTGTACATGCACCTGACGCTGATCCCGTACATCCCGAGCTCCGGCGAGATCAAGACCAAGCCGACGCAGCACTCGGTCAAGGAGCTGCGCTCGATCGGCATCCAGCCGGACATCCTGCTGTGCCGCTCGCAGAACAAGGTGCCGGACGAGCAGCGGCGCAAGATCGCGCTGTTCACGAACGTCGAGGAGCGCGCGGTGATCTCGGCGGTGGACGCCGACGACCTCTACAAGATCCCGATGCTGCTGCACGAGGAAGGGCTCGACGACATCGTGGTCGACAAGCTGCGGCTCGACGTGCCGCCGGCAGACCTGTCCGAGTGGCGGCAGGTGGTCGCGGCGAAGACCAATCCCGACACGACCGTCACGATCGCGATGGTCGGCAAGTACGTGAACCTGCGCGACTCGTACATTTCGTTGACCGAGGCGCTGGTCCACGCCGGCGTGCGCACCCGCACGCGTGTCAAGATCCAGTTCGTCGAGGCCACTGACGTCGAGAAGCACGGCACGAGCTGCCTCGACGGCGTCGATGCGATCCTGGTGCCGGGCGGCTTCGGCGAGCGCGGCATCGAAGGCAAGATCCAGGCGATCGAGTACGCGCGCCAGAACCGCATCCCGTACCTCGGCATCTGCCTCGGCATGCAGCTGGCGATCATCGAGTACGCGCGCCACGTCGCCAACCTGCAGGGCGCGCATTCCACCGAGTTCAACCACGCGGCGCCGCACCCGGTCATCGCGCTGATCTCCGAGTGGCAGGACGAGAAGGGCACGGTCGAGCAGCGCACCGACAAGTCGGAGCTGGGCGGCACGATGCGGCTCGGCGCGCAGGAAGTGCGGCTGTCGCACGGCTCGCGCACGCACCAGATCTACGGCTCCGACCTGATCCAGGAGCGGCACCGTCACCGCTACGAGTTCAACAACCGCTACCTGCAGAAGATGATGAATGCGGGGCTGCGCTTCTCCGGCTTCTCGCGCGACGGGCTGGTGGAGATGATCGAGCTGCCGACGCATCCGTTCTTCGTAGCGAGCCAGTTTCACCCGGAGTTCCGCTCGACGCCGCGCGACGGTCATCCGCTGTTCACCGGTTTCGTGAAAGCGGCGCGGGCATATCGCCAGGAGCAGATGCCGGTCGCGCAATCCGCGTGATCGGGCGCTCGAAGTGAAGCTGCTCAATTTCACCGTCGGGCCCGACCAGCCGCTGTTCCTGATCGCGGGGCCCTGTGTCGTCGAGAGCGAAGGCCTGGTCCTCGATGTCGCCGGCAAGCTCAAGGAGCTGACCGGCCGGCTCGGCATTCCCTTCATCTTCAAGTCGTCCTTCGACAAGGCGAACCGCTCCTCGCAGAAGAGCTTTCGCGGGCCCGGCATGGAGGAGGGGCTGCGCATCCTGTCGGAAGTGAAGCGCCAGCTCGGCCTGCCGGTGCTGACAGACGTGCACGAAGACACGCCGCTCCCGGAAGTCGCTGCAGTCGTCGACGTATTGCAGACACCGGCGTTCCTGGCGCGGCAGACGAATTTCATCCTCAACGTCTGCTCGCAGAAGCGGCCGGTGAACATCAAGAAGGGCCAGTTCCTGTCGCCGTGGGAAATGCAGAACGTGGTCGACAAGGCGCGCTCCACCGGCAACGAGCAGATCATGGTGTGCGAGCGCGGCTTCAGCTTCGGTTACAACAACCTGGTCTCCGACATGCGCTCGCTGTCGGTGATGCGCGGGACCGGGTGCCCGGTCGTATTCGACGCCACGCACTCAGTGCAGCTGCCGGGCGGCAAGGGCAGCGCATCCGGCGGCCAGCGTGAATTCGTTCCCGTGCTGGCGCGCGCCGCGGTCGCGGCCGGCGTCTCCGGCGTGTTCATGGAGACGCATCCGGACCCGGACAAGGCGCTGTCCGATGGACCGAACGCCTGGCCGCTCGCCCGCATGGAGCCGTTGTTGACGACGCTCGTGCAGCTCGACCGCGCCGTGAAGTCCCGCCCGTACGAGGAAAGCCTGCTATGAGCAAGATCGTCGACATCCGCGGCCGCGAGATCATCGACTCGCGCGGCAACCCGACCGTGGAGGCCGACGTGATCCTGGACTCCGGCGTCATGGGTCGCGCCGCAGTTCCGTCCGGCGCCTCGACCGGTGCACGCGAAGCGATCGAGCTGCGCGACGGCGACAAGAACCGCTATCTGGGCAAGGGCGTGACCAAAGCCGTCGGGCACGTCAATGGTGAGATCCGCAAGGCTCTGCTCGGCAAGGATCCGACGGCGCAGCAAGACATCGATGGCACGATGATTGCGCTCGACGGCACCGAGTCGAAGGCGAAGCTCGGCGCGAATGCGCTGCTCGCGGTGTCGCTCGCGACTGCGCACGCCGCCGCACACGACAAGAAGCAACCGCTGTACCGCTATCTCGGCGGTCCCGGCCCGAAGACGTTGCCGGTGCCGATGATGAACATCATCAACGGCGGCGCGCACGCGGACAACAGCGTCGACATCCAGGAGTTCATGATCCTGCCGGTCGGCGCACCATCGCTCTCGGAAGCGGTGCGCTACGGCGCGGAGATTTTCCACACGCTCAAGAAAGTCCTGCACGAGCGCAAACTCGCGACTGCGGTCGGCGACGAGGGCGGCTTCGCGCCGGATCTGCCGTCGAACGAAGCCGCGCTGGAAACGATCCTCGAGGCGATCGACCGCGCCGGCTACAAGGCCGGACGGCAGGTGTTCCTCGGCCTGGACGTGGCGAGCACCGAGTTCTATGCCGACGGCATCTACGAGCTGGAGTCCGAGCATCGCAAGTTCACGTCCGCGCAGTTCGCCGACTACCTCGAAGGCCTGGTCGGGCGCTACCCGATCGTGACGATCGAGGACGGCATGAGCGAGAACGACTGGGACGGCTGGGCGCTGCTGACGCAGCGGCTTGGCAAGCGGGTGCAGCTGGTCGGCGATGACCTGTTCGTGACCAACACGAAGATCCTGCAGGAGGGCATCCAGAAGCACATCGCCAACGCGATCCTGATCAAGGTCAACCAGATCGGCACGTTGACCGAGACGCTGGCAGCGATCGACATGGCTACGCGCGCCGAGTATGCGTCCGTCGTGTCGCACCGCTCGGGCGAGACCGAGGACGCGACCATCGCGGACATCGCGGTCGCGACGACCGCCACCCAGATCAAGACCGGCTCGATGTCGCGCTCCGACCGCATCGCCAAATACAACCAGCTGCTGCGCATCGAAGCGGAGCTGGGTGCCGACGCGCGTTACGCAGGCGCCGAGGCTTTCCCGGTGCCGCTGCCCGGGATATCGTGCTGAGGTCATGAAGTACGTCGCCGCCGGATTGCTGATCCTGCTGGTGCTGCTGCAGTACCGCCTGTGGTTCGGCGACGGCAGCGTGCGTGAAGTCGCGCAGCTGCAGACGCAGATCACGACGCAGGAAGAGCAGAACGCGCGCCTGCGCGAGCGCAACCGTACGCTGGCGGCCGAAGTACAGGACCTGAAGAAGGGCACGACGGCAATCGAGGAACGCGCCCGCACCGATCTGGGCATGGTCGGCAAGAGCGAGACCTTCTACCAGGTCGTGTCGCCCGAGAACGCGCCTCCCGCGGACGCAGCCGCTCCCACGCAAGCACCTCCATGACCGCGAAGTACTGGGCGGTCGTGCCGGCGGCGGGAAGCTCGCGCCGCATGGCCGGCGCGGCGCTGCCGAAACAGTACCTGCAGGTGGCCGGCCGCAGCGTCATCGAATGGGCCATCGCGCCTTTGCTGGAGCGCCGTGACTGCGAGCGCGTCGTCGTCGTGCTCGTCGAGCAGGATCGCTACTGGCCGGAGCAGCCGCTGGCCCGCCATCCGAAGATCGTCACCGCAACGGGCGGCGCGGAGCGCGTTGATTCGGTGCGCGCGGGCCTGCACGCGCTCGCGTCGCAAGCGACCGAGCGCGACTGGGTACTGGTCCACGACGCTGCCCGCCCGTGTCTGCGAGCCGCCGATCTGAATCGGTTGATCGTCGACGTCGGCGACGACAGTGTCGGCGGCCTGCTCGCCGCTCCCGTCGTCGACACACTCAAGCGTGGCGACGCCGGGGATCGCGTGCAGGAGACGGTCTCGCGCGCATCGCTCTGGCGCGCGCTCACGCCGCAGATGTTCCGCTACGCCGTTCTCGATCGTGCTCTGCGCGCAGCGCACGAAACGCGTTCAACGCCGACCGACGAGGCGCAGGCCGTCGAGGCGCTCGGCTTGCAACCGCGGCTGGTGCGCGGCGATCCGGACAACATCAAGATCACGCTGCCCGAAGACGTCGAGCGCGCCGCCAGGCTGCTGCAAGCGTGGAGCGCAGCATGAGCACGGGCTTGCGCGTCGGCCAGGGTTACGACGTCCACGCGTTCACGAGCGGCGATCACGTGATGCTCGGCGGCGAGCGTGTGCCGCATTCGCACGGCGTGCTCGCGCACTCGGACGGCGACGTGCTCCTGCATGCCCTCTGCGACGCGTTGCTGGGCGCCGCGGGGCTCGGCGATATCGGCATGCATTTCCCGGACAGCGATCCGCGCTGGCGCGGCGCGGACAGCCGCACGTTCGTGCGTCATGTGCGGCTGCTGTTGCAGGATCGCGGCTACCGGGTCGTGAATGTCGATGCAACGGTCATCGCCGAACGGCCGCGTCTCGGGCGCCACCGGGACGCGATGCGCGCCAACATCGCCAGCGACCTCGCGCTGGACGCCGCACGGGTCAACGTCAAGGCGACGACTACGGAGGGCCTGGGCTTCGTCGGCCGCGGCGAAGGACTGGCGTGCCAGGCGGTCGTGCTGATCGAGCAGACGACAGGGAAACAGACTCCGTGACCGTTTTCGAAGAGATGGCGACGCTGCCGTGCGCGCACGGCGGTCCGGCGGGTCGTGCGCAGTTGCGCGTCGAGCCCGAGGACTTCGTCGTGCGTGAGTGGCTCGGCTGGGAGGCCGATGGCCAAGGCGATCACCTGTTGCTGAAGGTGCGCAAGCGTGGCGCGAACACGCTGTGGGTGGCGAAGCAGCTGGCGCGGATCGCGAAGATCGATCCGCGCGACGTCGGCTTCGCCGGCCTCAAGGATCGCGACGCGGTGACCGAACAGGCCTTCACGGTGCCGGCGCGCTCCGCGATCGGCGATGCCTGGTCGGGTGTGGGTGGCGAAGGTTTCGAGGTCGTCGCCGCCGCCCGCCACCGGCGCAAGCTGAAGCGCGGCGCGCTCAAGGGCAACGATTTCACGATCGTGCTGCGCGCGTTCGCAGGTGACGCAACGGTTCTTGAGCAGCGACTGCGGGCCCTCGCGGCAGCAGGCGCGCCGAACTACTTCGGTCCGCAGCGCTTCGGGCGCGACGCGAACAATCTGCGTACGGCGCTCGCGTGGTTCTCAGGCGGCGCCACGCCGCCGGATCGCTGGCAGCGCGGCTTCGCGTTGTCGGCTGCGCGCTCGGCGATCTTCAACGCGGTGGTTGCGCGCCGGGTGCAGGCCGGAACGTGGAACAGACTGTTGCCGGGAGAGATCGTGAACCTCGACGGCAGCGGCAGCGTATTCGTTGCAGACGTCGTGGACGCCACGCTCGAGGAGCGTTGCGCGGGGCTGGACGTTCATCCGACCGGTCCGATGTGGAGCGGGCCCGCGTCAGCGAGCGGCGCCGCCGCTGCGCTCGAAGAGGAGGTCAGCGCGCGACACGCTGTCCTCGCGCAGGGCTTGAGCGATGCGCGGCTCGAGCCCGAGCGCCGCGCCTTGCGGATCCGCGTAGACGGACTCGAATGGGCGATCGAGCGCGACACGATACAGCTGAAGTTTCGCCTGCAGCGCGGCGCGTTCGCGACCGCGGTACTGCATGAGCTGATTGACGATGTGTTTGCAGCGGATGTGCCGGACGGCGGTGACTGATGTCACTTGCTCTTCAACAACACATAGATCGCGCCGCTGCCGCCGTCGACGGCACGCGCCGAGCCGAATGCCAGGACATCGTCGGCGCGCTGCAGCCAGTGATTGACGACGTTCTTGAGCACGGGGCCGCGCGGACCCGAGCGACGCCCTTTGCCGTGCACGACGCGCACGCAGCGCAGCCGGTGCTCGACGCATTCGGCGATGAACGTGCGCAGTGCGGCCTTCGCCTCCGCGCTGGTCATGCCGTGCAGATCGATTTCGCTGTCTACGACGAACGCGCCGCGTCGCAGCTGGAGCAGCACTGCTTCGGGAACGTGCGGGCGACGGAAGTTCAGCTCGTCGCCGGTCGCGAGCAGCGCTTCGTCTGCCGGCGGCAGCAGGCTCTCGCGCAGCACCTCGGCCTGATCGGCGCGCGTGAAGCGCGCCTTCGGCGGCGGCTTCGGCGCCGCGCGCTCCGCTTTGCCGGCACGCGGCAGGCGGCGCACGTCGCGCATCGCTTCGCGAAATTCGCGCGCCTCGCGGTCGTCGTCGCTCATTCGCCCGCTCCGGTCATGCTTTAAAGTATAGTTCCCCGCAGTGAAGATTCTCATCAGTAACGACGACGGCTACCGTGCGGAAGGTCTCACTGCCCTGAGCGACGCGCTGGCGCAGTTGGCGGAGATCACTGTCGTCGCGCCGGACCGCAACCGCAGCGGGGCCAGCAATTCGCTCACCCTCGACATGCCGCTGCGCGTGCTGCCGTTCGACGAGCGCAAGTATTACGTGCTCAACGGCACGCCGACGGACTGCGTGCACCTGGCGATCTCGGGCCTGTTCGAGGAAGAGCATGACATGGTGGTCTCCGGGATCAACGACGGTCCGAACCTGGGCGATGACGTGCTGTACTCGGGCACGGTCGCGGCCGCGATCGAAGGCCGCTTCCTCGGATTGCCGGCGATCGCAGTGTCGCTGGTGATGCAACAGGGGTCGCACTTTGCAACTGCCGCGCGCGTCGCGACCGAACTGGTCATGCGCGTGCAGCGCTCACCCCTGCATCAGGCGACCATCCTCAACGTCAACGTGCCGGATGTTCCGTACGAGGAACTCAAGGGCTACCAGGCGACGCGTCTCGGCTTCCGTCATCGCTCGGAGCGTATCGTCGCGGCCGAAGATCCGCGCGGCCGTCCCGTGTACTGGGTCGGTCCCGCGGGCGTCGGGCAGGACAACGGACCGGGCACGGACTTCCACGCGGTCGCGAACAACTACGTCTCGGTGACGCCGCTGCAGATCGACTTGACGCGGCACTCGATGCTGGACGACATGCGCGCGTGGCTGCAGGGAAAGGAAGCGTGAGTCCGCCACCCGTAATAGGCGATCGGGGCAATCGGCCCGGCAATCGCGCGGGCATCGGCATGACCTCCGCGCGCACGCGCGAGCGCCTCATTCAACGCCTGCGCGAGCAGGGCATCGCCAACGCCCAGGTGCTCGACCAGATCCGTAACGTGCCGCGCCACCTGTTCGTCGATGAAGCGCTCGCGACGCGCGCATACGAAGACACGGCGCTGCCGATCGGTCACGGCCAGACGATTTCGCAGCCGTTCGTCGTCGCGAAGATGAGCGAGGCGCTGCTCGAAGGCGGCACGCCCGGCAAGGTGCTGGAGATAGGCACCGGCTGCGGCTACCAGACCGCGGTGCTCGCGCCGCTGGTGCGCTTCATTTACAGCGTAGAGCGCATCAATGCGCTGCTGGACCGCGCACGCACGCAGTTCAGGGAACTCGGCATTCGCAACGTTCATTTGCGTCACGGTGACGGCTTTCAGGGCTGGCCTGCGCACGGGCCGTATGACGGCATCCTGATGGCGGCAGCGCCGCTGGCGATCCCGGAGGTGCTGTTCCAGCAGCTCGCGCCGGGCGGCCGGCTGATCGCACCGGTCGGTCCGGAAGGCCGCCAGCAGCTGCTGCGGTTCACCCGGCGCGGCGATGAGCTGCAGAAGGAGACGCTCGGTCAGGTGAGTTTCGTGCCGCTGCTGAAAGGCACGACGTGAGGCGGAGAACCGGATAGGGATCGTGAGAGGCCCCAGCTATCGGCGTGCTAGCAGCTTCCTGGCCGTGCTGCTCAGCACTGCCTTGCTCTCCTGCTCCTCGACGCCCGAGCGTCGGGAAACCTACACCGTAAAGCGCGGCGACACCCTCTACGCCATCGCCTGGCGTCACAAACTCGATTGGCAGGACCTCGCGCGCTGGAACGGAATCCGTCGCGATTATGTGATTCATCCGGGGCAGGTGCTGAAGTTGTATCCATCCGGCGGCCGCACGGCGCAAGCGCGTCCGTCCTCCGCATCTCCCGCACGGCAGACCGCGCCCGCACGCGCGCCGAGCGCCGCGCCCGTGCAATGGCAATGGCCGGTGTCCGGCGGCACGGCAACGCTTACATCGCGTCCCAACGGCGGCCAGGGGCTCACAGTGAGCGGACAGCTCGGCGAGGAGATTCACGCCGCTGCGGCCGGCCGTGTCGTGTATACGGGCTCCGGACTGCTCGGTTACGGTCAGCTCGTGATCCTCAAGCACAACGAAACCTATCTCAGCGCGTACGGACACACGCAGTCGGTCGCAGTCCGCGAGGGCGATGCAGTCGTGGCCGGCCAGCGAATAGCGACGATGGGCGCGGGCCCGCAAGGCGACGCGATGCTGTACTTCGAGATCCGCATCAACGGCACGCCCGGCAATCCGCTGTCGTTCCTGCCGCGGCGGATGGATTAGTCCAAACCATTAGCAAGACTGAGTCTGGCTCGAACATTGCTTGATGATCGCGCGCTGTCGCGCTAGCGATTAGTAGTTGCGCTCTGCATGTTCGTGTGTCTAACATCCGCGCCCAATGTCGTCGCTTGGCGACGGAGTACGAACCGCAGGGTTACCGGCAGAAGACGCGGGGGCGGAGGGGGATTCGAGGAAACAGCGCGAAGAAGAACAAAAGCAAAACAACAAGAATATTGCGTCGTGCGCAAGCTCTTTTTAGGGCACGCAGCGACGAGTTGGTCGAACGAACTTCAGTCCCTCGCGTCTTCTCCCGGCAGCCTTGCCGGGAGATCCTCTCTCCGAAAGCTCACTGTTCCAGGAACAGTGCAGCCACTGCGCGGCGCGATTCGCTGACGAGCACGTTGTACGTGCGGCAAGCGGCGCCCGTGTCCATCACTTCGCAGCCGATGCCGCGCGCCAGGATCGCGGCGAGCAACCGCGTGTCGGGAAAACGTTGCCGCGTTCCGGTGCCGAGCACGACGATTTCCGGTTGCAGCGCGAACACCGCCGCGAGGTCTGCCTCGCTCAGCTCGTCGAGCGTCTGCGGCCGCCAGTCGTCGATCAGCCGCTCGGCGCTGATCAGGCAGCTTCGATGCAGCACTGCATCGCCCACGCGCACTTCGCCGGGCGCGTACGAGCGCACCAGGAATGCGCCCGCGATTCTGTCGTCGGTCAGTCTCATTAGACTTACGATAGCGCGAATGACGAAAGCTCTCACGCTGATCGCGCCCGAGATTGCGCCAGCATTGCGTCGGGCGATCGCCGAGCGCGGCGCGCGCTGGCCGCAACTGGCGCGGCTCGGGGGGCGCGGCTCGATCCATGCACTCGCGGCGCCGCGCGACGGATTGCGCACGTGGCAGGGGGCACTGCTCGATGTGCTCGGCGTGCACGATCACGCCCCGTATCCGAGTGCCGCGGTCACGCATACGGGCGATGTCGGGGAAACCGCGCGAGGGTTCTGGCTGCACCTGCAGCCGATGCATTTTGTGGCGGGACTCGATCGACTGACGGCGGTCGTGCTGCACGGCGCGAGTGACGTGGCGCGCGCGGAGCTGGTGGAGCTGGAGCCGACGATCGGTGCACACCTGCGCACTGCAGGGATGCAATTGGTGACGACCTCGCACGAGGATTGGCTCGTGCACAGTGAGCATGCACTCGACGTGCGGACAGCGACGCCCGAGAGCGCCGCCGGTGGGCCGCTGGAGGACGCGATGCCCCAAGGACGCGACGCGCCGGCGTTGCGCCGGCTCATGACAGAGCTGCAGATGCTGTTGCACGAGCACCCCGTCAACGTCGCGCGGGTGCGGCGAGGCGTGCCGGAGATCAATGCAGTGTGGTTTCATGGAGCCGGAGAAATCCGCGACCTGCAGCGCTACGCTTTGCCGCAGGCTTTCGGCGACGACCTGTACCTGCGAGGAATCTATCGTTTGAACCTGGCCGATGTGACTGCAGCTCCGACCGATGCCCGGTCGCTGCTTGCGCGGCTACGCTCGCCGGCCGTCGTCGTCGTGGCGGCGAACGATGTCGACGCGCTCGAAGCCGCGTGGATCGCGCCGCTGACGCGCGCTCTCACGACGGGAGCGATCGCGCGGCTGGACATCGTTCTGGATTGCTGGCGCGTCACGGTTGCGCGGCACGCGCTGTTGAAGTTCTGGCGTAGCGCGCGGGCGCCGGCGGAGTGGGCCGCATGCTGAGTCGGACCATCCGGCGGCGCAACGGCGGCGAAGCCGACGGGCTCGCCAGCGATCTGCATCCGTTGTTGCGCCGCCTGTACGCGGCGCGCGGCGTACGTCTTGCGAGCGAGCTCGACCTCGGCCTGAGTCAACTCATCCCGGTCGGTCAACTCGACGGAGTGGCCGCGGCCGTCGAGCTGTTGTGCGCGCACTTTCGCGAGCGCAGCCCGCTCGTCGTGATCGGCGACTTCGACGCCGACGGTGCGACCAGCACGGCATTGGTCGTGAGGCAGCTGCGCCGGCTCGGTTTCGCATCGATCGATTTTCTGGTGCCGAACCGTTTTCGGTACGGCTACGGCCTCACGCCCGAGATCGTGCGTCTCGCGGCACAGCGCCAGCCGGCGCTGATCATCACCGTCGACAACGGCGTGTCCAGTCACGCCGGTGTCGACGAGGCGCGCTCGCTCGGCATCGACACGCTGATCACCGATCACCATCTCGCGCCGCCGACGCTGCCGGCGGCCGCCGCGCTCGTGAATCCCAATGCGCCGGGCAATTCGTTCCCGAGCAAGGCGCTCGCCGGCGTCGGCGTGGCGTTCTATCTGATGGCCGCCTTGACTCGCGAGATGCAGGCGCGCGGTCTGCACGCGGGCAACGCGCCCGTTGCGGATCTGCTCGACCTCGTCGCGCTCGGCACCGTCGCAGATCTCGTGCCGCTCGATCGCAACAACCGCGTGCTAGTGCAACAGGGACTGCGGCGCATTCGCGCGGGCCGCTGCTGCGCTGGCGTGCGCGCACTGCTCGAGGCGGCGAACCGCGTTCCGGCGACTGCGCTCGCATCCGATCTCGGATATCAGGTCGGACCGCGGTTGAATGCAGCCGGCCGGCTCGACGACATGTCGATTGGCATCCAGTGCCTGCTCACCGATGACGTCGCAGAAGCGCGCCTGCTGGCCGCGCGGCTCGCGCAGCTCAATCAGGACCGCCGCGAGCTGGAGCTGCAGATGCAGCAGGAGGCGATGCTCGCCGTCGAGGACATGCGTGCCGAAGATCCGGCGCTGCCGCTCGGGCTGTGTTTGTTCGACGAGACCTGGCACCAGGGCGTCGTCGGCCTGGTGGCTTCGCGCGTGAAGGATCGCGTGCATCGTCCGGTGATCGCCCTGGCGCGCGCGGATGCGAGCACGCTGAAGGGATCGGCGCGCTCGGTAGACGGCGTGCACATTCGCGACGTGCTCGACGCCATCACCGTGCGGCACCCGGACCTCGTCGAGAAGTTCGGCGGACACGCCATGGCGGCCGGCTTGACGCTGCGCGCCGCCGCGCTCGAGCCGTTTCGCGCGGCGTTCGACGCCGAAGTGCGCCGCTGGATGAGCGTCGAGGACGCCATCGGCATCGTGCATTCCGATGGCCCACTGAGCGGTGGCGAGCGCACGCTCGACGTCGCGCGCCTGCTGCAAGCCGGCGGCCCGTGGGGTCAGGCATTTCCCGAGCCGCTGTTCGACGACTGCTTCCAGGTGCGCGCCGCGCGCGTCGTCGGCGAGCGGCATCTCAAGCTGGATCTCCAAGACTGCGACGGCGGCGTGTGCGATGCGATCGCGTTCCGGCATTTCGACGATGCGGATGCGCCCGAAGTACTTACCGGTGCGCGCGTCGAGCTGGTTTATCGCCTCGACGTGAATCAGTACAACGGGCTGGAGAAGGTGCAGCTGGTGGTGGAGTATTTGAGGGTGCTGTCGGGCTAAAGCCCGCTGTGCACGGATGCGCGAATGCCACGGGCGCAGGATGCGCAGGAGTGGCCGACCTGCACGTGCTACCATCGCACGCTCGCCAACTCCCACGCACGCCATGGAAACGAACCTGATCCGCCGTTCACTCGACGACCTCACCGAGCGCAATGAGGCGCTGAGGAGGTTCCTTTGAGTACGACCTCAAGAGCGAGCGGCTCACCGAGGTAAGCCGGGAGCTCGAAGACCCCGCGATCTGGAACACGCCGGACAAGGCCCAGGAGCTGGGGCGCGAGCGCGCCCGCCTGGAGCAGGTCGTGAGCACGCTCGATCGCGTGACCAATGGCCTGAAGGACGCCGGCGAGTTGCTCGGCCTGGCAATCGAAGAGAACGACGAGTCGACTGCCCAGTCGGTCGAGCGTGACCTCGCGACTCTGGAGCGCGACGTCAAGCAGCTCGAATTCAAGCGCATGTTTCCCGGCCAGATGGATTCGCACAGCGCGTTCCTCGACATCCAGGCGGGGGCGGGCGGCACCGAGGCGCAGGACTGGGCGCAGATGCTGCTGCGCATGTACTTGCGCTGGGGCGAGCAGCACGGCTTCAAGACCGAGGTCGTCGACATCAGCGAGGGCGAAGTGGCAGGCATCAAGGGCGCGAGCGTCAACTTCACCGGTGACTACGCGTACGGCTGGCTGCGCACCGAGACCGGCGTGCACCGCCTCGTGCGCAAGTCGCCGTTCGATTCGAACGCACGCCGGCACACCTCGTTCGCTTCGGTGTTCGTCTCGCCGGAAATCGACGAGGACATCGACATCGAGATCGATCCGTCCGACGTACGCACCGACGTGTATCGTTCGAGCGGCGCGGGCGGTCAGCACGTCAACAAGACGGAGTCGGCGGTGCGCCTCACGCACATCCCGACCGGCATCGTGGTCGCCTGTCAGAACGAGCGCAGCCAGCACAAGAACCGTGACAAGGCGTGGAAGCAGCTCAAGGCGAAGCTGTACGAGCTGGAGGTCAACAAGCGCAACGCGGCCGCCAAGGTGCTCGAAGACTCCAAGTCGGACGTCAGCTGGGGCAACCAGATCCGCTCCTACGTGCTGGACCAGTCGCGCATCAAGGATCTGCGCACCAACGTCGAGATCGGCAACACCACCGCGGTGCTGGACGGCGATCTCGATCCGTTTCTCGAAGCGAGCCTGAAGCAGGGGTTGTGATGTCGGACGACGAGAACAAACTGATCGCGGAACGCCGGGCGAAGCTCGAGAAGCTGCGCAGTCCTGGTCCGGCCTTTCCGAACGACTTCCGTCGCGATGCGCTGGCGGACCAGCTGCTGACCGCGTACGGCGACCGGCCGACCGAGTGGTTCGACAAGAACGCGATTCGCGTGAAGGTCGGCGGCCGCATGCTCGCCAAGCGCGTCATGGGCAAGGCGAGCTTCGCCAAGATCGCGGACCGCACCGGACAGATCCAGGTGTTCGCACAGGGCGAATCGCTGGGCGCGAGCTACGACGAGTTCAAGGGCTGGGACGTCGGCGACCTCATCGGCGTCGAAGGCGCGCTGTTCAAGACCAAGACCGGCGAGCTGACGGTGCGCGCCGAGAAGCTGCGGCTGCTGACCAAGTCACTGCGGCCGCTGCCGGACAAATGGCACGGGCTCGCCGATCAGGAGATCCGTTATCGGCAGCGCTACGTCGACCTGATCGTCAACCCGCAGAGCGCCGAGGTGTTCAAGACGCGCACGCGCATCATCAAGTACCTGCGCGACTTCCTCGACGCGATGGACTTCCTCGAGGTCGAGACGCCGATGATGCAGGCGATCGCCGGCGGCGCCGTGGCGCGGCCGTTCGTGACTCATCACAACGCGCTCGACATGGAGCTGTACCTGCGCATCGCGCCCGAGTTGTACCTGAAGCGGCTGGTGGTCGGCGGATTCGAGCGCGTCTACGAGATCAACCGCAACTTCCGCAACGAAGGCGTCTCGACCAAGCACAACCCCGAATTCACGATGCTCGAGCTGTACCAGGCCTATGCGGACTTCAGCGACTTCATGAGCCTGGTCGAGCGCATGTGCCAGGGCCTGTGCGACACCGTGCTCGGCACGCGGCGCGTCGAGTACCAGGGCGAAGTGTTCGACTTCGGCCAGCCGTTCCGCCGCGTCACGATCGAGGACCTGATCGTGCACTTCAATCCGGGCATCGAGCGCGCAAGGTTGCGCGACGTCGAATACCTGCGCGGCTACTGCGACCGCCTGGGCATCGCGTACCTGCCGGGCGACGGCGCCGGCAAGCTGCAGTTCGACATGTTCGAGAAGACTGCGGAGCATCGCCTGCTGCAGCCGACGTTCGTCTATGCGTACCCCGCGGAAGTGTCGCCGCTGGCGCGCCGCAACGATTCCGATCCGTTCCTCACCGACCGCTTCGAGTTCTTCGTCGGCGGGCGCGAGCTCGCCAACGGCTTTTCGGAGCTGAACGATCCCGAGGACCAGTCGGCGCGCTTCAAGGAGCAGCTGGCACGCAAGCAGGCCGGCGACCTGGAGGCGATGCAGTACGACGCCGACTACATTCGCGCGTTGGAGTACGGCATGCCGCCGGCGGCGGGACTCGGTGTCGGTATCGATCGCCTGGTGATGCTGCTGACGAATTCGCCGTCGATCCGCGACGTGCTGCTGTTCCCGTACATGAGACCCGAGTCAGGCTGAGGCCTGACCCACGTCAATCGCATACGGCAGCGGCAATTTTCGCAGCGCTACGCCCTGGAGCTCCAGCGCTGCGTCCTGCTGCGTGAGATTGATCACGGCGAGCAGCTCGCTGCCTGCGCTCGTTGCTGCCGCATCGACGACGTCGCCTGCGTGTTGATCGCCGACCAGGATGCGCGTGCCAGGAGCAGGCGGCGGACTCGAGCTTGCGAAGCGGAACATGCGCCGCTTGATTGCGCCGCGGAAGTGGGTGCGCGCAATGATCTCCTGGCCGGTATAGCAACCCTTCTCGAAACTGACGCCGCCGAGCAGATCGAGGTTGAGCATCTGCGCCACGAACGCCTCGTGCGTCTCCGGATACACCTGCGGCAGGCCGGCGCGGATGCCCGCGAGCCGCCATTCGGGCTCGCGATACGCATGGGGTTCCGGCAGGTCGATGGCCGCCGGCGACTCTTCGATCTTCACCTGCGAGCGCAGCACGTATTTGCGCAGGCGCGTGGCGACCCTTTCCACCATCGACGCCGGCAGGATGAGCCAGATCCCGTCGCTGCGCTCGACCAGCCAGAGCACCGCCTGCACTCGACCCTGAACCGAGTTGCACGAGGCCAGCAGCGCCCGTGCGGGAGCGAGCGCATCGATGTCGGCGCTCAGCTGACCTTGCAGGAAGGCGCGGGCCTCGGCGCCGCTGACCCGCAGCGCGCCGAGCGAGCTAGAGTTCGTAACTGGGGGAGTCATCCGTTCGCGAAATCCGAAATCAGGGCTCGCGACAAACTAACGAACAAACCAATGTCCTGAGGTTCCGCCTCAAAAGTGCTTCTGGCACACTTGTGCACGCCGTATGTCGCATGGCACGCAATCATCGTCCGGATCGCTGCCGACCACAAATACGAATGAGTTGGCCGGTCATGCCGCGCCCGGCGCCACGGAGCCGGCACAGCGACGCGCCGCAGTCCCTCGCGAGCACGGCGGACGCGGCGGGCTCGATCCCACGCGCTACGGCGACTGGGAGAAGAACGGGCGCTGCATTGATTTCTGACTGTCGCTTTCTGATCGGGGGTGAGCTTGGATAGCACGAGCACGCGTCGACGGCCGCTGTCGCCGCATCTGGGCGTGTACCGGTGGCAGTACTCGATGGCCCTGTCGATCCTGCATCGCGTGACCGGCTGTGCGCTGTCGGTCGGTCTGCTGCTGTTCGTCTACTGGCTGGTCGCGGTGGCGAGCGGCGCTACAGCCTACGCGACTGCCCAGGTCTTCTTCATGCAGCCGCTGATCAGGCTGCTGCTGATCGGATTCTCGTTTGCATTCTTCTATCACCTGCTCAACGGCGCGCGGCACCTGACCTGGGACACGGGCCACGGCCTGGAGCGCAAGCAGGCGCGCCTGAGCGGCTGGATCGTATTCCTCGGCGCCATCCTCACCACGGCGCTGTTCTGGTTTCTGCTCCTTCGCAATCTCGGCGGAGGTGCGCCATGAGCCTGCGCAGTCCGATCGGTCGCGTCCTGGGCCTGGGCGCTGCGAAGGAGGGCGTTTCGCACTGGTGGTCGCAGCGCGTGACGTCCGTTGCGCTGGTGTTCCTCGGCCTGTGGTTCGTGGTCTCGTTGCTGCGCATGCCGACCTTCGGCCATGAGTTCGTGGCGGCGTGGATCGCCATGCCGTTGAACGCGGTGCTGCTGTTGCTGCTCGCGGGGACGCTGGTCTATCACTCGCAGCTCGGCGTGCAGGTCGTGGTCGAGGACTACGTGCATCACCACGGCCTCAAGGTCGCGACGATGCTGCTGCTCACGTTTGCGCACGTGGTGCTGGGTGCGCTGGCCATTTTCGCGGTGCTGCGCATTGCGTTCGGCGGTGGCGCATGAGCGCATATCAGTTCATCGATCATAGCTACGACGTCGTCGTCGTCGGCGCCGGCGGCGCCGGTCTGCGCGCGACGTTCGGCTTGGCGCACTCGGGCCTGTCGACCGCTTGCATCACGAAGGTCTTTCCGACGCGCAGCCATACCGTCGCGGCGCAGGGCGGCATCAGCGCGGCGCTCGGCAACATGGGCGAAGACGACTGGCGCTGGCACATGTACGACACCGTCAAAGGGTCGGACTGGCTCGGCGATCAGGACGCGATCGAGTTCATGTGCAAGGAGGCGCCGAACGCGGTGATCGAGCTCGAGCACTACGGCCTGCCGTTCTCGCGCACCGACGATGGGCGTATCTACCAGCGGCCGTTCGGCGGCATGACCACGCACTACGGCAAGGGCACGGCGCAACGCACGTGCGCGGCCGCCGATCGTACCGGGCACGCGATGCTGCACACGTTGTATCAGCAGGCGCTGCGGCACGAGGCACAGTTCTTCGTCGAGTACTTCGCGATCGATCTGCTCATGGAGAACGGCGAGTGTCGCGGCGTCGTGGCGATCAACATGGCCGACGGCACGCTGCACCGCTTCCGTGCGCACCAGACGATTCTCGCGACCGGCGGTTACGGGCGCGCCTACTTCTCCTGCACTTCAGCGCACACTTGTACGGGCGACGGCGGCGGCATGGTGCTGCGCGCCGGCCTGCCGTTGCAGGACATGGAGTTCGTGCAGTTCCATCCGACCGGCATCTACGGCGCCGGCTGCCTGATCACCGAGGGCGTGCGCGGCGAGGGCGGCATCCTGCGCAATTCCAACGGCGAGCGCTTCATGGAGCGCTACGCGCCGAACGCCAAGGATCTCGCGTCGCGCGACGTCGTGAGCCGGGCGATGACGATCGAGATTCGCGAGGGCCGTGGCGTCGGCGAGCACAAGGACCACATCTTCCTGCACCTGGAGCACCTGGGCGCGGAAGTGATCCACGAGCGCCTGCCCGGCATCGCCGAGACCGCGAAGATCTTCGCGGGCGTCGACGTTACCAAGCAGCCGATTCCGGTGCTGCCGACCGTCCACTACAACATGGGCGGCATTCCGGCGAACGTGCACGGCGAAGTCGTCACGTTGAAGAATGGCAACGCGGACAGCGTCGTGCCGGGGCTGATGGCCGTCGGCGAAGCAGCCTGCGTTTCGGTGCACGGCGCGAACCGGCTCGGCTCGAACTCGCTGCTCGATCTCGTGGTGTTCGGCCGCGAGGCTGCGCGCCACTGTGCGGCCAGCGTCAAACCCGGCACGCAACATCGACCGCTCGCGAAGGAGGCGGGCGATCTGGCAGTGAGCCGCCTGGATCGGCTGCGCAACGCCAAGGGCTCGATCAGCACTGCGCAGGTCCGCCTGAACATGCAGCGCGTGATGCAGGCTCACGCCGCGGTGTTCCGCACCGGTGAGTCGCTCGACGAAGGCGTGCGCAAGCTCGATGAAGTCGTCGCTTCGTTCGGCGACGTGAGCGTCAGCGATCGCTCGCTCATCTGGAACACGGACCTCATCGAGACACTGGAGCTCGACAACCTGCTGTCGCAGGCGGTGGCGACGATCCGCTCGGCCGCGAATCGCAAGGAGAGTCGCGGCGCGCAAGCGCGCGAGGATTTCCCCGAGCGCGACGACGTCAACTGGATGAAGCACACGCTCTGCTGGGTCGACGCGCGCGGCAGCGTGCGGATCGATTATCGCCCGGTGCACCTGAACACGCTGACGAGCGACGTCGAGCCGATCCCGCCGAAAGCCAGGACCTACTGACATGGCCCAATTTCGCTTACCCGCGAACTCGAAGATCCGCCCCGGCAAGCTGTACAAGGCTCCGGCGGGCGCGAAGCAGGTGCGCGCGTTCAAGATCTACCGCTTCGACCCGGACTCGGGCGAGAACCCGCGCGTCGACACCTACGAGGTCGATATGGCGAGCTGCGGCCCGATGGTTCTCGACGCACTGATCAAGATCAAGAACGAGATCGATCCGACGCTGACGTTTCGCCGCTCGTGCCGCGAAGGGATCTGCGGCTCGTGCGCGATGAACATCGACGGCCTGAACACGCTGGCGTGCACGCGCGCGAACGAGGACATCCGCGGCACGATCAAGATCTATCCACTGCCGCACATGCCGGTGGTCAAGGACCTGGTTCCGGACCTGACGGACTTCTACGCGCAATACGCTTCGGTGAAGCCGTGGCTGCAGACCCGTACGCCGGCGCCGCCTGATCGCGAGCGGCTGCAGTCGAAAGAGGACCAGGAGAAGATCGACCGGCCGGCGGCGTGCATTCTTTGCGCGTGCTGCTCGACTGCGTGCCCGAGCTACTGGTGGAACAGCGACCGCTACCTGGGACCTGCGGCGTTGCTGGCAGCGTATCGGTGGATCGTCGACACGCGCGACGAGGCCACCGGCGAACGTCTCGATCAGCTCGAGGACCCATTCCGCCTGTACCGCTGCCACACGATCATGAATTGCACCGAGGCCTGCCCGAAGGATCTGAACCCGGCCAAGGCGATCGCCGAGATCAAGAAGAAGATCGCCGAGCGCAGACACTAGGTCCCGGGCACTAGTGACGACCCAAAACCTCGCCTTGCTGCGCTGGCGGTGCCGCCGCGGCATGCGCGAATTGGATGTCCTGCTCGAACGATACCTCCGGGAACGCTATCCTTCCGCCCCGGCCGCCGAACAACAGGCGTTCGAAGCGCTGCTCGACCTGCCGGATCCCGAGCTGCTCGCCTTCGTGATGCAGCGGCAGGTACCGGCGGACGCGCACTGGGCTCATGTCATCTCGAAACTCACCGACCCTGACGCTTGATGTCCATATGAGACGCGCCGAACCGTGCGCGGCATGGCTCGTGCTCATTGCCAGTGTCTGCGCTGTGCTGCTGCTCGGCGCGGCGTCCTGGTCGGCGCAGCTCGCCGGTGCCGGATGCGTCGCCGCAGTCGGGTTCGGTCTGTGGCGGCAGGGGTGGATCGGGTCCAGACACCGGATCGTCGGGCTGCGCTGGCTGGCCGACGGCCGCTGGTTGCTGGCCGACAGCCGCGAATCTGCATTCCCTGGGGTCCTTTCTGCCGGCACACGCCTCGCCCGGAACGCGCTGTGGCTGTGCTGGAGGACCTCTCGCGGCAGGCGGCGGTCGATGCTGCTGGCGACCGGTGACCTGCCGGCGAGCGAGCTGCGGGCGTTGGCCGTACGGCTGCGGATCGAGGCGCTGGAACGGGCATTGCCCGAAGCCCGGGCGCGATGAGAACCGTTCGCGAACGGCGTCACGAAGCCGCGAAAATGTGCCGTAATTCCGCGAACTTTCCCGTGCGCGGTCAGTCTATCCGAGCAGTCCTCGGGGGGCGGTCGGGCGGCGCGTTCCGGCCTGCGTTCCGACCCCGTGAGGACGCCGGTCGATGACGCAGGACGACTCCGACCAGCAGCTCGTGGAGCGGGTCCAGGCAGGCGACAAGTCCGCCTTCGACCTGCTGGTGCGCAAGTACCAGCATCGCGTGCTCAAGCTGGTGGGCCGGTTCGTTTCCGACGCCGCCGAGGCCGAGGACGTCGCCCAGGAAGCCTTTCTCAAGGCCTACCGGGCGCTCGCTTCGTTTCGCGGCGACAGTGCGTTCTACACGTGGCTGTATCGCATCGCGATCAACACGGCGAAGAACGCGCTGGTGTCGAATCGCCGGCGGCCGGTCGACTTCGACCTGGATCTGCAGGATCCCGAGCAGTATGACCGCCATGCGCGCCTCAAGGAGGGCGATACCCCGGAGGGGGTGCTGCTCACCGAGGAGATCCGCAACGTGGTGGAGCGTGCGATGGAGCAGCTGCCCGAGGATCTGCGTACGGCGATCATCCTGCGCGAGCTGGAAGGACTGTCGTACGAGGAGATCGCGGAGGCGATGGATTGCCCGGTCGGCACGGTGCGCTCGCGTATATTCCGGGCGCGCGAGGCGATCGACCGGAAGCTGAAGCCGTTGCTGGACTGAGGCGGCGGGCGGAAATTGTGAAATTGCGATGCGTAGCGGAACGGTGCGTTGAATTGGAGGGTCGGATGCTGGCAATGTTGTGTGTGGTCGAAAGTGCGGTGGTGGCGAACCCATGACCGAGCCGGTGAACGAACAGCTCTCAGCCTGCTTGGACGGCGAACTGCCGTCTGCGGAGCTCGACCTCTTGCTGAAGCGCCTGGAACGCAACCCCGAGTTGCGGGAGGCCCTCGGCCGCTACACCGTCATCGGTGAGACGCTCCGTCACAGCAAGCCAGTGGTCGCATCGCGCTCTTTCGCCGACAAGGTGATGGCGGCGGTCGATCAGGAGCCTGCCGCGCGCCGTGCAGCGCG
>DATEML010000153.1:0-25435 GCA_035275585.1 Steroidobacteraceae bacterium
ACGTGAAATCCTTCGGCCAGAAGAACACGACTTTCCACTTGCCGGGATGGGTCGCCTGGTCGAAGGGCTGGAAAGCGTGCGCCAGGTCGTTCGACACGACGCCGGTCAGGGAAAAGTGGGGAAATTTCTGTCCAACGCTCAACATCATTCTCTCTCCTGGTGAAGCCTGCAGCCATGATGCGGGCCGGGTCTCCATTTTTCCAATCGATTGACCTAAACTTGTCCATAGGAACCGACTATGAGCCCTCCCAGCCATGAACCTGCGTGATCTGCGCTATTTCGTCGCCCTCGCCGACACGCGCCACTTCGGCAAAGCCGCCGAGCGCTCGTTCGTCAGCCAGCCGACGCTGTCGGCGCAGATCAAGAAGCTCGAGACCTATCTGGGGGTGCAGTTGATCGAACGCCAGCCCCGCAAGGTCGCGCTGACCGAAACCGGCGTGAAAATCCTGCCGCTGGCGCGCCGCATCCTGCAGGAGAGCGACGAGATCGTCTCGCTGGCGCGCAACGAACACGATCCGCTGTCGGGCAAGCTCAAGGTCGCGCTGATCCCGACGATCGGCCCGTACCTGCTGCCGCTCGTGGCGCGCAAGCTGCGCAAGCGGCTGCCGCGCCTGAAGCTGATGCTGTACGAGTACCAGACGCAGCCGCTGGTGGAAAAGCTGCGCGCCGGCGACATCGATCTGGGCATTCTCGCGCTGCCCGTGCCGCTCGACGGACTCGAAGCACTACCGCTCTACGACGAGAGCTTCACGCTGGCAGTGCCGAACAACAGCCCGCTGGCGAAGCGCTCCAGCGTCAAGGTCGACGATCTCAACGGCGAGACGCTCTTGTTGCTGGAAGACGGTCATTGCCTGCGCGACCAGGCGCTCGACGTCTGCAGCCGCGTCGATGTCAAGGAGAGCGAGGACTATCGCGCCACCAGCCTCGAGACGCTGCGGCAGATGGTCGCGGCGGGTCTCGGCATCACGCTGTTGCCGGAGCTCGCGACGCGCGGTCCCTTCGGCTCCGGCCAGGGGCTCACGGTCAAGCCATTCGCTCGACCGGTGCCTTCACGCAGCGTCGGCGCCGTGTGGCGCAAGAGCACGGCGCGCACGGACGCCATCAAGGCCGTGTGCGACGTGATCCACTCATCGATGGCTTCCTGAGCACGCGATGCCCGAGGCGAGCCTTCCCAGCATCGGCGATCTGCATGACGATCAGATCGTGGCGCTGCTGCGCTCCGGTGCACACGCGGCGCTGCTGATCGCGTACTTCGGCGAGCCCGAGTACCGCGAGCTCGCGCACCTCGCGAAGCTGGCATTCACGCGGCGCAATCCGCGCGGGCGCCGCGTGTTCGTACTGCCCGGCATCATGGGATCGCGCCTGGGCCTGGTCGCCCGCCGCACCTACTCGCTGCTCTGGCTGCATCCGACCGCGCTCGCGAACGGCGAGCTCACGCAGCTCGCGATCCCCGGTCCGCGCTCACTGCGCGCAGTCGGCGTGATGCTGCCGGGCTACCTGAAGTTGCGCCTGCGCCTGGAAATCGCCGGGTTTCGGCCGCTGTTCTGTCCGTTCGACTGGCGCCACGACATCGAGCGCCTGGCGCGCGCATTCGCACTGACGATCGAGCGCAGCGGCGAACGCAGGGCGCTGATCGTCGGACACAGCATGGGAGGCCTCGTCGCGCGGGCAGCGCTCGCCCATGACAAGAAGCGGCGCATTGCGAAACTCATTCAGCTCGGTGCTCCGAACGATGGATCGTTCGCACCGCTGCAAGCGTTGCGCGCCGTGTATCCGACAGTGCGCAAAATCGCGGCGCTCGACCGGAATCACACGGCGGAGCAGCTTGCACGCACGGTGTACCACACGCTTCCAGGCATCTATCAGATGCTGCCGTCGGCCGCCGGTCCGGGCGAGATCGACCTGTTCGATCCGCGCCAGTGGCCCGATGATGAATTGGCGCCCGACGCGCAGCTGCTCGCGCGCGCGCGGAAGGTCCGGGCACGATTGCCGGATGCAGACGAGCGTTGCAGCGTGATTGCTGGCGTCGGCCAGGAGACGATCGTCGCGGCCACGCTGCGTGGACGTGCGTTCGAGTACGAGTTTCGAACCGAGGGCGATGGCACCGTGCCGCTGGCACGCGCGCGCTGGCCTGAAGCGGCGACGTGGTTCGTGAACGAGAATCACGGCGCGCTGACGCAGAACGATGTCGTGCTCGCAGCGGTTTGCGACATATTGAAAGACGGCGACACGCGCCGCCTGCGCACCACAGCGCCGCGTCCACGCGACGCGGCGCCGCGGAAGCTCACGGACGACGACTTGCGCGCGGCCGCCTTGCACAAGGTGCAGTGGGAAAAGCTCTCGCTCGAAAGCCGGCGCCGCATTCTCGAACCCGTCCTCACGCCGGAATTCCTCGCGCCCCCGTCGTGATGCCAGAGTCCTGACGTCGTTACGTCAAAACCGCCTCCGGGCGGCATCGGGAAAATCCCTCAAGCGCTGCTCGGCCGGGACGATAGAGCAGGTAAGCCTCTTGAAGGACTCATGGTTTCGTGGACGCTCACTCACAATCGCGCGTGCGCTGGCGACTGGCTGCATTGGCAGCCCTCGTCCTCAGTGCATGCGGCGGTGGCGGCGGCGACAGCTCCGCACCAGCGCCGACTGCAAGCGCACCGCCGCGCCCGGTCGAGCAATCGGATCTGCAGATCGCGCAAAGCGTGTACGGCAGCGGCCCGCGCACACCGCTGGGCTTCTACTCGGAGTCGCCGCCGAGCGGCTACGGCTACGTTTCGACGATGCACGTGAAGAACGCCAACGTCGACGCAACCGTCGTCGCTCCGGAGCCGCTCTACGAGCTGTGCACCGACGACTGGAACCAGGCGCTCGCGTGGTCCGAGCTCAGCGCACAGCACGAGCCGCAGTATTCCGACCTGGTCGAGACCAACGACGATCCGCGCTATTTCGAGTTCGGCCGCGTCCGCGAGGGCGATCCGACGTTCTACGTGCGCGCGCGCGTTTTCAAATGCGCGTACCTCGATCGCTCGGAAGCGAACCTGCGTGATGCCACCGGTCCGGCGGGTCTGTTGAATCGTCGCCCGCTGACGGGAGCGGAGCTGCGCGACCTGAGCGAGTACCTCTGGCAGTTCACGCAATACAACAACGTCGGCTATGCGGTGCTCGAGAGCAGCGGCTCGTCGTCCAGCACTGCGCTGACACACACGCTGCACATCGCCAGCCTCGCCCGCGCCGGAATTTCCGCCAGCTGCGATCGCGTCGATGTCATCACGTGGCGTCACACGCTCGATACGACGAGCGGCCAGTTGGCGCTGGAAGTGGCAACGCTGTGGAGCTTCGGCGCGCACGAGTCGTCTGGCGTCGTGTCGCTGTGCTCCGCGTAGGTCGACTAGCGCGCCCCTGAGTAAACGCTCACGAGGTCCCTGAACGTGTCCTGGTCCGCCTTCATCCTGAACTTGATGAACGGCCCCTGCGCCGTGTAGCGGCTCGCTTCGAAGTCGTCGTCGCGGAAGCCCGCAAAGTTGTAGCCGATCGAGATCCACACGTTGCGCGCCACGGTCACGCCGAGATCGACGCCGACCGACTGGTCGCTCACGCCCGATTCGAGCGAGCTCAGCATCGTGCCGTGCAGGCCGACATCGAAGCGCAGCGTCAGCTCGCGACGCACATCCACGCCGTAGAGCGTCGAGAGCCCGCTGTAGCGCTCACCGTCGAAAGTGCTGCGCACGTAGCGGCTGCCGAATTGCAGGCCGAGCTGCGTGCGCGTGTCGAGCTGCCAGTTCGCATTGAGGTTGTTGATCACACGCGCCGACTCGATGTCGCTCGACGCGTCGCTGTGCGCATCCTGCTTGAGATCCAGGCGATCGAGGATGATCCACGCGCTCGTGGCCGGACGGTAGCTCCAGCCGAGCTGCACCTCGCCGGCGCTCGCATCGGCGCCCGTCGCGAACGTCGAATCGAACCAGTGCGCGGTCATCGAGAACGCGTGGCCTGCGACCGGCTCGCGATAGAACCCGCCCGACACGATGCGCCGGTCTTCCGCGTCGGAATGGCGGTTCTCCAGGCGCGAGGTGAACGTCCACAGCTCGGTGCGATACAGCGCGCCGACGAACGTCGCGAGGAAATCGCCGTCGAGCGTGCCCGACGCGAGCGGCACGGCCGGATTGAACGGCTCGACGGCCGGCGCGCCCGGCTCGGCAATCGTCTTGCTCTGGTCGACGCCGAAGTCGAACACCCAACGCTCGTTCAGCTGCCAACCCTGCGTCAGGCCCGTGTTCGCGAACAAGCGCGGACCGTATTCCGTCGCGCGCTGGTTGATGCTCGATTGCAGCTGCGCGCGCTCCCACGGCGTCGTACGCACGCCGACGCGCGTCGTATATGCATCGAACAGGTCGCCGTTGGCATGCTCCCACTCACCGAAGAACGTCGTGCTCGGCCGCCAGTGATAGTCGACGCCGACGACCGAGCGCGCCGGGAAGTCGACGCTCGAGTTCTTGCCGCCGAGCGCGAAGTCCTGCGAGGCGCGCAGCGTGATCAGGTCCTTGAACAGGTCGAGGCTGCCGTTGACGAACGCCTGCTCCGATTCGGTATCGCCGCTCGGCAGGCCGCTGTCCGCGACGTGGCGCGCACCGGCGCCAATCGAGTAGTCGTCGGCGTCGCGGCGCAGCTGCGCGCTGACCAGTTCGCGCTGGGCGCCGCTATCGAGCACTTCCTGCCGATACGTTTCCCCTTCGATCGTGAACCGCTCCGTCAGACGGTAGCGGCCATCCACGCCGACCTTGCGCGTGCCGGCTTCGCTGCCTGCCTGCTGGCCGACGCCGAAGCCCTCCTCCTGCTCGCGCACATAAGCGCGCGTGTCGAGCCGCTCGCTCACGTGAGTGAGTTCGGTGAGATAGGCGTCCGCGCTCGCGGGCCGTAGCGGATCGTCCGATTTGCTGCGCGCCACTTCCGCGCGCAGCTCGGTCGCGGCGCCGACTTGCCAGCGTAGATCCGTGCCGGCGATCTTCGTGTCGCCGGCCGCGGCGCCTTCCTGCAGGTAGCTGGCGCCGATCTCGACGCTGTCGTTCGCGAGCTTGACCGAGGCGCGGCCGCCGGCAGTCAGCTGCGCTGCGCCGCCGTTGAGCACTTCGTACTCGGCGATGATGTACACCGGGTTGAAGTTCGCGTCGCGGCTCGGCACGGGCTGCTTGAAGAACAGCGTGCCGTTCAGATAGTCGAGGCTGTAATCGACGAACGGCGACAGCGGCCGCGACTCGACGACGACTTCGCTGCGGAATCGATCGCGCACTTCCAGCCGGATCTTGTCGCTGTTGAGGATGATCGGGCGGCGCGACAGGCGATACAGGCCCGAGGTGCCGTCGCCCTGCAGCTCGTCCTTCACGTAACCCTGCTCCGACTCTGCGGCAAATGCACTGTAGCCGAAGCGCTCGCCCGCGTAGTCGGACTTGAGGCCGGTGAACGTACGGCTGTAGCGCGTCAGCTCGGTCAGCGTCAGGCCGGTCTCGAAGTCACCGAACAGCGCCGCGAACTGGCGGCGCTCCAGTTTCACGAACAGCTTGCGCGAGGTCGCGGCTTCGAAACGCTGTTCGGTCGCATCGCCATAGAGCGTGTAGAAGCGATCGGGCTCGACGGTGCTGAAAAGGCGGTCCTTGGCTACTGCGTGATCGCGCGCGGAGTCGTAAGCCGCGGTCAGCAGGTAGTCGCCCCTGATCGCGCCCTTGGCGAAGAACGCGACGCGGCCGTCGCTGGCGTAACCCTCTTCGAGGCCGGCATCGGCGGCTGACTGCATGTTGTCGCTGATCGTGCGGTAGGCCGCAGTGTTCTCGGTGAGCCCGACCAGCACCCAGTCGCGCGCCGCAGGCTCGAGCCACACCCGGATCTCCTGCTGGCGGCGTTCGCTGAAGCGCAGTCGCAGGATGGCGGTGCCGGCCTGCGTCGTCGGTTCCAGCTCCAGCCGCGCCAGGCCGTCCGCGTCGACGCTGAACGTCGGCTCACGCGTGCCCACCGCGACCAGCTTGTTGTCGTTCTGCGATTCGACTTCCCACCACGAGCGGTACGGCGCCTGCACGAGGAACGCCCCTTGCGTCCCCGGGCGAGCCGGCTTGCCCGACGAATCGATCATGCGCACCGCGATCACCGGGTGCGTGCGGCCATCGGCCACGAGCGTCGAGGCGTCGCGCACGATCTCGGCACGCACCGCGCCGCCCGAGTAGTGAACCTTGCGAGTCATGCGCTGCAGCTCGTTGCCTTCACTGTCGCGCACGACGGCGACGAGCTCGTTCGTGCCGTCGCGCAGGTCGACACCGCGCCAGCGGCTGACGCTCACGGTCTTCGCTTCGTTCGTCTCCACGCCGTCGAAGTTGAGCGGGCTCACCACCGCACCGTTGTTCTGCAACTCGACCGTCTGCGTCGGCAGGTGTTGCACGACGATGCGGATGCTCGGAATCGACGGAATGTCATCATCGGCGGGCAAGAGCCACATCGTGCCGGGCTGCAACTGCTCGATGTCGATGTCGCGCTTCGCTGCGGCGCGCGGAACCGGTGTCGCGGCCGGCGCGGTCGCGGGCGTCGTCGAGCCCAGCGTGCCGGTCGTTTCCACCTGCGCCTCGCCGGCGGCGGTCTTCATGCTCAGGCTGCCTGCGGCGACGATGCGCAGACCTTCGATCGCGATGTCGACGCGGCGATTGAGCGCGAGACTCTTCGGGTCGTGGCCCGACGACAGCGGCTCATCGGCGCCGTGGCCTTCGATGGTCACGCGCGACGGATCGACGTTCAGACGCTCGACCAGATACTTGGCAACGACTTCGGCACGAGCGCGCGACAACGCATAGTTGTCGGCGTATGCGGTGCGGCTGCGGGCCGCGATCAGCAATTGATCCGAGTGGCCGATCGCGGTCAGCCGCAGATGGCTGACGCCGCGCCAGTCGTTCGCGATCTTGTCGAGCTGCGCGCGGTCGGCCGCCTGGATCGCCACGTCGAGCACGTCGAAGCGCGGCGTGAAGCGATAGGACGCGCTCTCGAACAGCATCTCGCCGCGCAGGATGACGTTCTCCACCGGCGCAGTGCGCTGGGCGGAAGCGGACTGCGTGTCGAACATCGTCACGGCTTTGATCGAGATCGCACCGCTCGCACCAGCAGTCGACTGCGTGCGCAGCGTGAGACTGGCCTCGCGGTCGTTGCTCACGTCGCCGAGCGCGAAGGTGAGCACGTTGCTGCTGATCGAAGGATCGGCAACGGCCTGGCCGTCGAGCTGCGCGCTGCCCGCCTGGTACTCGAGACCTTCGGGCAACATCACCATGACCCGCGCGGCGCGGACCGGCACCTGCGTGACGTTCACCTTTGCCGTGTGCATCAGCTGCGTCGGGCCCGCGACAGCAGTTTCGAGCTGCAGCGCCACGTGGCCCTTCGGCACGAGGCGCCGTGCGAGCACGAAGTCGCTGCGCCACAGCGCGCCGCCCCGAACATCGACGAACTGCGAGTAGGCGCGGCCCGCGTTGCGGACGCTGTCGCAGCCCGCCAGCTGATGAGTGTCGGGGATCGTGACCGTATCCATCTGCACGACGTGCGAGCCGGGCGCGACGTCTTCGAAGTGGTACTTGCCTTCATCGTCGGTCACCGAGTAGCGGCCGTCTTCGAGATAGACGCGCACGCCCGCAACGCCTTTCAGCTGCTGCGTCGGGCTGGCGCAGGCGCCCTCGACGACGCGGCCCATGACGATCGCGCGATCGCGGAACAACTCTTCGCGCAGCTGGATCGTCGCCTGCGCCGAGTTCGACGCGAGGCCGTCGGGGCCGAGCGCGCGTGCCGCATTCACGAGCTGCTTGCCGCGCGCGCCGGCAGTGATCTCCACGACGTAGCGGATCTCGAGACGCTGTCCCGGGCCGAGCGCGCCGGTCGCAAAAGTCAGGGTGCGGCCGTCGGCGGAGATTTCCGGATCCGGCGCAACGGCCGTGCCGATGCGCGCAGAGCCCGCGCGATAGCGGGCGCCGAGCGGCAGCTGGTCGACAGTCCGCACGCTTGCGATCGCAGCATTCGTCGCGGTGTTCTCGACCGTCAGCTGGTACTGAACGAAGTCGCCGATCGCGGCGACCGTCGTCGTCGTCGTCTTCTGCACGAACAGTTGCGTCGCCGCAGCATCCAGCGGCACATCGACCGCGACTGCGGGCGGCGTGTCGGCCGCAAACGGCGCACCGAAGGAGCCAGCGCTCAGGCGATACGGACCGCCCGGTGTCTGGCCGAGCTCCGCGGTGCTCAGCGTCGACGGGAACGCATGGCCGGCCGGCGGATCGACCGCGAGTCGATAGTTGCCGGGCGCGACCAGCGGGAAGCGGAACACGCCCGCCGGCAACGTGTAGACGGTACCGCCCGCGTCCGTAACCGGCGAGCCCGTGAGCATCTCGGAAGGATAGTTACTGACGCCGTCGTCACCGACGACGGTTGCAGGCAGGCCGCTCGTCGCGTCGATCAAGCGCACGCGCGCGCCATTGATCGGCGTGCCGTTGCGCGAATCGAAGATCAGGCCGTAAGGATCGACGAGTGCGCTGGCCCGGCTGGTGTCGGCTGCGTCGCTCGCATCGACGTACAGCGAATCGATCTCCGCGTTGCGCTCGACTTCGAGGACGCAATTGCCGGCCGTGACCGCGGCCGCGCGGGTCTGGATGTAGCCGACGAAGACACCCGTGTTCGGACCGGTCTCGGAGATGCGCAGCGTCTCGGCATCCCCACCCGGCGTCCGCAATCGCACGTCGAGATGGTCGACGGCGGTCGGGCTGAGATTCTGATCAAGATCCGTGACGCGTACGAAGGTCGCCTCGCCGCCATGCAGCGTCGCTGTCGACGCCAGCGTAATCGGCTGCGAAGGATCGAGTGCAGTGCCGTCTGCCAACACTGGCGGCGGCAAGGTCACCACGCCGCTCGGGCCGGTGCACTGGGTCGGGCCCGCCATGCTCGGCGTGCCGCCGCTGTGGGCCGCGGCGCGCAGAATCGCAATCGCCGACGTGGAAGGCGGCGGCGCCACGATGGCGGAGACTTGATTGCTGGTAACGGTGGTCGGCGTGCCGCTCGCGCCGACGAAAGAAACAGTTGCAACGTTGTCGATCGCCGTACCGGCCAGCGTCACAGTTTGCGCGAGAGCCGGTCGCAAGCAGACGAGCAGACTGGCGAGCGCAGCGAGCGCCAGGCGCGCAAAACACACGCCCATAGATACACCGAGGGCGGGACGGTTATTCACCGTCCCGCCCGCGTTGTGTATCACAGTCTGCGATGACGAACTGAGCATCGATCAGTTGTTGATCGTTACCCGGAACGTGACCGTCGCCGCGCCGCCGCTGGCAGCCACTGCACCTGCAGTGACCACCACTCGCGCCGGCGGACCGGCGATGAAGTTGGTGTCAGGCAGAGAGCCGGCATTCAGCGTGATGCTGCCCGGGACGAACGTCGTGTTGGCCGGGATGTTGTCGCTCACGGTCACCGCGTTCGCCGCGGTCGTCGTGCTGTTGTTGGTCACGACGACCGTGTACTGGATCACCGCGCCCGGGATCGCCTTGCGGTCGGCGCCCGTGCCGTTGAACGGATCGCTGATCACAGCTGCGTTCTTCGTCACGGTCAGCGCCGCCGAGCGGATTTCGTACTGGTCGGCAGCCGACTCGGTGGCGTCGCGGCCCGCATCGGCGAACACGACGTCGACCGCAGCCGGGTTGTCCGCGCCCGCAGTCGGCGTCGCCAGCGTCGCGCCGTTCGTGCCCGGCACGGCCGCGATGGCCTGCAGGCGCACGTTGGCGTACTGGCCGTTGGTCGCAGCGACCGGGATGTCGGCCAGCACGAACACCACGACGCTCTCGCCGTCGGCATCGGTCACCAGCGTGTTGATGTTCGTCGCGGCGTCGGTACCGGCCTCATAGGTGCCGTTGCCGTTGCTATCGACGAACCAGCGCAGGTTGTTGACGTCCGTGTTGTCGCTCTGCGAGAACAGCGTAGCGCCCGTGGCCTCGTTCACGGCCGACAGCTGGTAGCCCTGGGTCGAGTTACCGGTGTTCGTGACGCGGAAGGTCGCGACTACGTTGTTCTGGCCGGGCGTGGTCTGGGTCGCGTTGCCCGAAACCTCGCTCACCGTGAGGTCGATGCGGCTGTCGACCACGAACGACGCTGCCGCGCTCGTGATCTGAGTTTGATTCACGCCGCCCACGCTGTAGTCCACCGTCGCCTGGTTGCTGATCGTCGTGCCCGAAGGCGTGCCGACCGCGAACGCGCTCTGCAGCGCGCCGACCGAGGACAGTGCTATCAGCGCGAGGCTTGCGTGCTTGACGTGCCTTGCGATTGTCATTGCAGATCTCCGTAGTGATACACAGGGGTCATTGCTCATCTCTTCGTCTCAACCGTTACTTCACGAGCGCGCGATAGCGGACGAACGCAGTCGCGCCCGGCGCGAACGCGTTCTTGTAGGTCCAGCGGATCGCGCGATACTCGTCGGCGTGCGCGGCGCGCGCCGTGCCGTCGGCGGCGCGGACCGTCAGGTCCGAGGCGCCCTTGAATTCCTTGCCGTCGAGCGAGTAGGCGATGTCGGCACCGGTGCCGATCGCCGAGCCGGTGACGTACGTCATCTGCTCCGGCACGGGATTGGCGATCACGACGTTGTCGGTCGGCGTCTTGCAGACGTTGGTCGCAGTGATCGTCCACACGACTTCGTCGCCCGGCACGACCTTGCCGGCGGGCGCGAGGCGCTTGACCTTCCGGCCCTGCTCGATCACCTCGTGCTCGGTCTCGGCGCTCGTCTTCAGCTCCACGCACGCCTTGTCGGCTGCGCTCGCGGTCATCGCCGTCAGCAGCAGTGCCGCCGCCATTCCAACTGCCCAGTTACTCGTAGTCATAGCCTTCTCTCCCTTCCTCAATTGATGGTCACGGCGAACTCGATCGTCTGCGGCCCGGAGCCGCCCGCGAGGTTGCCGAGGGTGACCCGCACTTCGGGTGCGGGCGCGGAAACGAATGTGCCGGCGTCAGCGTCGGCGCCGTCCGAGAGCGACGCGCCGTTCAGCCGCAGCGAGCCGCCGACGTAGGTTGTGTTCGTGGGAACCCGATCGCTGAAAGCGGCGGCCGTGGCATTGCCGCTGCCGCTCGGGGTGACGACCACCTGGTAATTGATCCGTGCGCCCGGCAGCGGACGCGCGCCGCCGAATTGATCGACGATCGTCTGCGACTTCACCGCCGTGAGCTGCACATCCGCGACGAGGTACTCGCCGAACAGCACGGAATCGCCGCCGGTCGTGCCCGCGACTGCATCGACGCCGCCGTCGCCGCCGCCGATGAACGCCGTGCCCGGAGCGCCCGTGCCAGTCGCCGCCGCAGCAGTCAGCTGGCTGCGGCCGCGGTTGCCGTTCGCAGCCGTGCCCGGAATGTTGTTGACGACGATGAGGCGGACGCTCGCGTCCGCAGCCAGTACCGGATTGTTCGCGCCGGGGTTGTAGGCAACGTCGCTGCCCGAGAAGTCGCCGCTGTTGTCCGTGTCGAAGTAGATCGCGGGCGACGCCAGCGTCGGATCGAAATCGTCGCCGACCACGCCGGCGCTCAACGCGGTGAGATTGAAGGTCTCGGTGCCGTTGCCGGTGTTGGTGAGCGTGAAGACCAGCTCTTCGGCGCTCGCGCCGGGCGACACGGTGACGGTCGGAGCGGCGATCGTCAGCACCGCATCGAGAATTTCCGCGACCGTGACCGAGCTGGTATTGGACGAGGTGGTGACGGTCGAGCTGCCGACCGTGTAACTCACCTGCGCCGTGTTCTGAATGTTCGTGCCGGCAGCGGTGCCGGCCGCATGCGACGCCAAGGGCGCGCCCAGCGCTGCGACGACCGCAACCGACAACCAACGAGCCCTGACCATTGCAAACCTCCCGTGACTGAACGTCACGCCCGCACACGCGCGGAGGGGGCTGCTCGCTTTGCGCCGTCAGCTGCTCAATCGTTCTTGATGTGACCCCTCCACAAGCTAGTGGGCGTTTCCTTTCGTGGGCCGATGTTTGTCAAATCCCAATACGGAATTGTGGGATCGGTCGCAGTTCGCCGGGCTGCCGCTCAAGTTTCCTGAGGAAATGCCGAAGCGATCGCGCTTTTGACGCTGTTCTGTAAAATCGCGCGCGCGTCGTCGTAACTGCAGTGCGACACGCGTTCGCGGGAATGTGTGCGATGCGCACGCCATCGCGCGAGAACTGTGCACGGGGGAAATGGGGACATTCCTGATTTCCTGAGGCGCCGGCGATGACAAGGCAACCGGGCGGCGAAATGAGGAATGTCCCCATTTCCCCAACGGCTTCTCTCTTCTAATCCCGAATTGCCATAAGCGCGTCAAACTGTGAACGCTTCGACGTGCCCGTGCGGCAGCGTTAACTAGTCTGCGCGGATGTTCTCGCGACGCGCGCAACGAATCTTGCAGCGAGCGGCCCTGGCCGGGGTCGCGCTGGCGTTTGCCAGCCAGGTCGGCGCGGCGACGATTACCGGGACTGTCTTCGAGGACCGCAACTACGGCGGCGGCGCGGGTCGTTCCCTGCTCGTGTCGGGCGGCCAACCGCTGGCGAATGTGCGAGTCGAGCTGTATCGGCAGAGCAATGGCACGCTCATCGACTCGGATACGACGGACGCCGCCGGGCAATACAGCCTCTCGAGCGGCACCAATGCGAACGGCGCGACGGTGCACATCGTGCGTGTCGTCAACGGCTCGGTGCGCTCTGCGCGCACGGGCGGCAGCACCTGCACGACGTGCGTGCCGGTTCAGACTTTTCGCACCGACGCTTCCAGCGGCTCCGCAGCGCCCGTCACCAACAGAGTCGGCGGCGAGAACCCGGCGCTGAGCGACGCCCCGCAGAACACCGGCAGCTACAGCGCGCTCAACACAGCGACGCAGGCAGCGCAGTCGATCACGCTGGTCGACCCCGGCACGAGCACTGCGACCATCGACGACGTCGACTTCGGCTTCAACTTCGACACCGTAGTGAATACGCGCGACGCGTCCAGCTGCACGCCGTCCGGGTCGAACAACACGTTCTATCCGTGCCAGGGCAACCTGCGCCAGTTCATCGTCAATGCCAATGCTTTGAGTGGCGAAGGCGCGCTGACGCAGGCGGGCAGCGGCCAGCTCGACGGTTCGACGTCGACGCTGCCGTCGGGCTCCGAGTCCAGCATCTTCATGATCCCGAGCTCCGCGCTGACGATCGGCGTCGCCGCAATCACGCTGACGACGGCGCTGCCCACGGTGACCGGAGCGAGCACGCGACTCGATGCGACGACGCAGACGGTCAACATCGGCAACACCAACAGCGGCACGCTCGGCACCGGAGGCACGGTCGGCGTCGACAACGTTTTCCTGCCGCAGTTCCAGGCACCGGAAGTGCAGCTGAATTGCGCAGCGAGCGCGACAGCGCTAACGCTGAGCGGCAGCGCCCAGTCGATCAACGGCTTCGCACTGCGCCAGGGCTACATCTTGCTGTCCGGCGTGTCGGGCACCGCGCGCAACAATCTCGTCGGCATGACAGCGACCGGCTCGAGCGCCGACGATTCGTCCGCGGCCTACGGCATCGCGTTCTCGGCGAGCGGTGCGACGATCCGCAACAACTACGTGACGGTCAACAACTCGGCGATCCGCAGCGACGGCGGCGCCGCCGGCTCGACGGTCACGCTGAACGAAGTCGCGCGCCCGAGCGGCGGACACACGAACACGTTCGACGGCATCCTGTTGATCAACGGCGCGAGCAGTGTGCAGATCGTCGCGAACCTCGTGCGCGACCAGCGCGGCGGCGGCATCGAGCTCGGCTTCGGCGCCGCGACCGACAGCTACGCGAACGTGCAGGTTACGAACAACACCGTGCAGAACAACGGCTTCGATTCGGGTTCGACGCCCTCGACCGAGCGGCTCGGCATGGTCGGCTACAACTACACCGGCAGCAACGTCGTGTTCGCGCGCAACCGCGTGCGCAACAACGGCGGGCCGGGCCTGGTGCTGCTGAACGCGAGCGGCACGATCATCAGCCAGAACAGCTTCAGCTCGAACGGCGGCACGACGGCGGTCAGCGGGTTGGCGATCGACCTCGATCCGACCACGCGCGATCCGAACTCGCTCGGCACGCCGAACGGCGTGACGATCAACGACGCGAACGACGCAGACACGGGGCCGAACGGCCTGCTGAACTATCCGGTGATCACCTCGGCGATCATCGCCAACGGCGAACTGTCGGTCACGGGCTTCGCGCGGCCGGGCAGCGCGATCGAGTTGTACGCGGCGCAATCGCCCGTGGACCCGAGCGGCTTCGGCGAGGGCCTCACTTATCTGACGACGCTCACCGAAGGCGGCGCCAGCGACCTGGTCGCGACGACCGGCACCTACGGTGCGGCAGCGATCAACGGGCTGCTGCAAGGCACCGATACCACGAATCGCTTCGCGTTCCGGATGGCGATTCCGGCGGGCGTGAGCATCGGCTCGGTGCTGACGAGCACGGCGACGCTCAGCGGCCAGACCTCGGAATTCGGCGGCAACGTGACCGTCACATCGGGCCCGACGCTGACGCACCTGAAATCCGTCGCCGTGCTGAGCGATCCGCTCAACAACACCGCGAACCCGAAGAGCATCCCGGGCGCGCTGGAGGTCTACACCCTGCGGATCACGAACCAGGGCGCCGGCAGCGTCGACAGCAACACCGTCGCGATCGTCGACGCGGTTCCCGCCAACACCGCGCTGTTCGTTCAGGATCTCGGCGGCGCCGGCTCCGGACCGATCGCCTTCACGAACGGCACGCCGACGAGCGCGCTGACATACACGTTCTCGGGGCTCGGCAACGCAGCCGACGACGTGGAGTTCTCCAACAACGGCGGGACGACCTGGACCTACACGCCGGTGGCGAACGCCAGCGGCTGCGATCCGGCGGTCACGCATATAAGAGTGCGCCCGAAAGGCACGATGGCGGCGGCGAGCGGCGCCGGCAATCCGTATTTCGAGGTCAGATTCAGGGTGCGGCTGAATTGAGATCCGCTTCCCCGCCCTACGCATTGGGTATAGGCTTGCCGTCTTTCAGCGTACGCCAATAGCGAGGCGAGGACTGCGTAGCGGTGGAACCGACCGATACTGGAAATCCTGATTACTATCATCGCGTAGTCGACTGCCAATGGGCCTGCCCGGCCCATACCGACGTTCCCGAATACATTCGGCTCATCGCGCAGGGTCAGTTCACGGAGGCCTACCTGGTCAACCGTGAGTCCAACGTCTTTCCCGGCATTCTCGGCCGCGTCTGCGATCGCCCGTGCGAGCCGGCGTGCCGCCGCGGGCGCGTCGAAGCCGAGCCGGTCGCGATCTGCCGCTTGAAGCGCATCGCCGCGGATCATCGCGACGACGTACGCGACAGGCTGCCGCGCGCGCCCAAGCAGAAGAACGGCAAGCGCGTCGTGTGCATCGGCGCCGGCCCCGCGTCGCTGACAGTCGCCAACGACCTCATGCCGCTCGGCTACGAAGTCACGATCCTCGAGAAGTGGGGTACGCCCGGCGGCCTCATGCGCACGAACATTCCGGCCTTTCGCCTGCCCGAGCGCGTGCTCGCGGAGGAGATCGGCTACATCGTCGATTTGGGGGTGGACCTGCGTCTGTCCTCGCCGGTGACGAGCATGAAGAGACTGCTCGCATCCGGCGAATACGACGCAGTCTTCGTCGGTAGCGGCGCGCCGAAAGGCAAGGACCTCGACTTGCCCGGCCGCCGCGCCTCTCCCGCCGTCGAGCAGCACATCCACATCGGCATCGACTGGCTCGAGTCGGTGGCGTTCGATCACATCAAGTCGATCGGCCGCAAAGTGCTGATCATCGGCGTCGGCAACACCGCGATGGACTGCTGCCGCACCTCGCTGCGGCTCGGCGCGAACGACGTCAAGGTGATGGCGCGCAAGCCGCGCGGCTTCTTCAAGGCGTCCGAGTGGGAGCTGGACGATGCCGAGGAAGAGAACGTCGAGATCGTCGTCAACCACGCGCCGAAGAGCTTCGTGATCGAAGGCGGACGTCTCACCGGCATGCTGTTCGACAAGATGGAGTACGACCTCGACGCCAAGGGTCGCATCGTCGCCGAGCGCATCGTCGGCGAGCAGCTCTTGCCGTGCGACGACGTGATCCTGGCGATCGGTCAGGAGAATGCGTTCCCGTGGATCGAGAACGATCTCGGTATCGAGTTCGACAAGTGGCACGTGCCGAAGGTCGACAAGGTCTCGTACCAGTCGACGCGGCCGGAAGTATTCTTCGGCGGCGACGCCGCGTTCGGGCCGAAGAACATCATCTGGGCCGTCGAGCACGGGCACCAGGCCGCGATCTCGATCCACAAGTTCTGCCAGGGGCAGAGCGTGACCGAGCGGCTGCCGCCGCTGCTCAACCTGTCCAGCCGCAAGATGGGCATCCACGAGTGGTCGTACAAGAACGACTACAACCCGGTCGAGCGCCGGCTGATGCCGCACGTCGATCTGAAGGAACGCTTCAAGAAGGTGAACATCGAAGTGGAGCTCGGCTTCACCGCGGAGCAGGCTGCCGCCGAAGTGCAGCGCTGCCTGAACTGCGACGTGCAGACCGTGTTCACCGCGAAAGACTGCATCGAATGCGATGCCTGCATCGACATCTGCCCGGTTGATTGCCTGACGATCACTGCCAACGGCTCCGAAGAAGAGCTGCGCCCGCGGCTGAAGGCGCCGGCGCGCAACGTGACGCAGCCGCTGTACGTTTCCGTCCCGCTGAAACAGACCGGCCGCGTCATGGTCAAAGATGAAGACGTCTGCGTCCACTGCGGCCTGTGCGCCGAACGCTGCCCGACGGCGGCGTGGGACATGCAGAAGTCCACGATCCGAATCCCCTATGCGGGCGATGAGACCCCTCCATGCTCCACGCAGCAGACTCGCAAGACCGCCTGAACGACTTCGTCATCAAGCTCGCGAATGTAAACGGCACCGGCTCGGCCAGCGCGAACTCGCTGCTGATGAAGGCCATCTTCCGGATGGGCATTCCGGTGATGGGCAAGAACTATTTCCCGTCGAACATTCAGGGCCTGCCGACCTGGTACGAGATCCGCGTGACGCGCGACGGCTACGTCGCGCGCTCCGGCCGCGTCGACGTGATGGTGGCGATGAACGCGGAGACGTACGCCAAGGACGTCAAGGAAGTGAGCCCGGGCGGCTACCTCCTCTACGACTCGACGTGGCCGCGCCCCGCGCTGCTCAAGCGCGACGACATCACGATCCTCGGCGCGCCGTTCGCGCGCATGTGCAACGAGACGTTCCAGGGCGTGCGTGCGCGCATTTTGCTCAAGAACATCATGTATGCCGGCTCGCTCGCCGCGCTGCTCGACGTCGACCTGGACATCATGCGGGCGATGCTCAGCGAGAGCTACGCGAGCAAGAAGTCGCTGCTCGACTCGAACGTCAAGGCGCTGGAGATCGGCTACAACTACGCCAAGGAGCACTTCCAGTGCCCGCTGCCGCTGCGGGTGGCGCGCATGGACAAGACGGCGAATCACATCATGATCGACGGCAACACCGCGGCCGGGCTCGGCTGCATGTACGCCGGCGCCACCGTCGGCGCGTGGTATCCGATCACGCCGTCGACGTCGCTGATGGACGCATTCCGCGGCTTCTGCGAGAAGTGGCGCGTCGACCCGGCGACCCGTGAGCGCAACTTCGTGGTCGTGCAGTGCGAGGACGAGCTGTCCGCGATCGGCGCCGTCATCGGCGCCATGTGGAACGGCGCGCGCGCCTTCACTCCGACCAGCGGTCCCGGCATCTCGCTGATGAACGAGTTCATCGGCCTCGCGTACTACGCCGAAGTGCCCGCCGTCATCTTCGACATCCAGCGCGTCGGGCCGTCGACCGGGATGCCGACCCGCACGCAGCAATGCGACCTGATGCTCGCGGCGTACGCCTCGCACGGCGATACGCGCCACGTGCTGCTGTTCCCGAGCAACCCCGAAGAGTGCTTCTACATGTCCGTGGAAGCATTCGACCTCGCCGAGCGGCTGCAGACTCCGGTCTTCGTCATGTCGGACCTCGACATCGGCATGAACGACTGGATGTGCCCGGCGCTGCAGTGGGACGACAGCTATCGTCCGGACCGAGGCAAGGTGCTCAGCAAGGAGCAGATCGAGCAGCTCGACAAGTTCTACCGGTTCGTCGACAAGGATGGCGACGCCATCACGTATCGCACGCTGCCGGGCGTGCATCCGAAGGGCGCGTACTTCACGCGCGGCTCCGGCCACACGCAGTACGGCGCTTACACCGAGGACGCAACCGAGTACCAGATCGTGCTCGACAGGCTGCGGCGGAAATTCGATACGGCAAAAACGCTGGTGCCGAAAGCAGTGTTCGCGGGCAAGAGCGCGCACGACGTCGGCATTGTTTCGCTGGGCAGCTGCGACGGTGCCGTGCGCGAAGCGATGGACATCCTCAAGCGCCGCGGCGTGCAACTGGACTACATGCGCGTTCGCGCTTTCCCGTTCGGACAGGAAGTCGAGGAGTTCCTCGCTTCGCACTCGACACTGTTCGTCATCGAGCAGAACCGCGACGCGCAGCTGAAGAGCCTGCTCACGCTGGAAACCGCAGTGGAGAAGGCGAAGCTGCGCTCGATACTGCATTACAACGGGTTGCCGATGGCGTCGAGCGAGATCGTCGAGCGCATCGCTGCCGACCTGAAGCAGCCCCTGAACCAACCGCTAACCGCCATCCGCTAACCGCTTCTCCTCCTATGAGCTTCATCGCCAAACCGAAGGTCGCCCATCCCTCCCTGCCTCGCAACGAGCTGGGGCTCACCCGCCGCGACTACGAAGGCGGCATGTCGACGCTGTGCGCCGGCTGCGGCCACGACTCCGTGACGGCAGCCATCATCGAGGCCGTCTGGCAGATGTCGATGCGCCCCGAGCAGCTCGTCAAGTTGTCCGGCATCGGCTGCTCGTCGAAGACGACCGCCTACTTCGTGAGCGGCGGCCACGGATTCAACGCAGTTCACGGTCGCATGCCCTCGATCGCCACCGGCGCGATCGCCGCCAACCGCGATCTGTACTACATCGGCGTCTCCGGCGACGGCGACACGCTGTCGATCGGCTTCGGTCAGTTCGCTCACGCGATCCGCCGCAATCTCGACATGCTGTACATGATCGAGAACAACGGCGTGTACGGCCTCACCAAGGGCCAGTTCTCGGCGTCCGCCGACATCGGCTCGAAGGCGAAGAAAGGCGAGGAGAACCTGCAGCCGCCGGTCGATCCGGTGCTCGCGGCGCTGACGCTCGGCGGCACGTTCATCGCGCGCAGCTTCTCGGGCGACAAGGAGCAGCTGGTGCCGCTGATCGTCGCGGGACTGAAGCACAAGGGCTTCGCGCTCATCGACGTGCTCTCGCCGTGCGTCACGTTCAACGACCACGAGGGCTCGACCAAGAGCTATGAGTTCGTGCGCGACCACTACGACGAAGTAGTGCACGCGGACTTCGTGGCGCCCGCGCAGGAAATCACGACGCAGTACGCGGCGGGCGAAACGATGCCGGTGACGATGCACGATGGCAGCCGCATCCTGCTGCGCAAGCTCGACCCGGGGTACGATCCGACGAACCGCGCCGCGGCGTACACGTACCTGCGCGACAAGCTCGCACAGAACGAATACGTCACCGGGCTGATCTACATCGACGAAGCGGGCGCCGACTTCCACGACATCAACAGGACGACGGCGACGCCGATCAATCAGCTGCCGTACGAGAAACTGAGCCCGGGCGCGCAGGGGCTCGAGAAGATCCTGTCACGCTATAGATAGAAAGAGGGAGTCGCTCCGCACGGGAGCAATGCGAGCGGGGGTTCGCATGCGCCATCTGGTCCTGGTCATCGCATTCCTCGGCGCCGGATTGCAGGCCGCAGACGCGGCCGACTCGCCTGCGCAAATGGTCGTCGGCGAACGCTCCATTGAAGAACTGCTGCGCATTCCGGACACCCTGAAACCGGGCCGCTATTCCGTGCACTGCGGCGTGAAAGTCGGGACGAGTGGCTGGACGCTGTTCGTCAGGTGTTATTCCATGACGGACTCTGCGCCGGACGAACTGCAGACCGCCGTGATGCATGCGACCAGGACGTCCCTGTTTGTGCCCGCGACGCGCGACGGCAAGCCGGTCGACGTCTTCGTAATGCTGGCGGTGACAGTCGACACGACTCTGGGCGAGCCGCTGATCCTGGCCGTGCTGAACAACGGGGCGGATGCAGCAAGATATGGCTTGCTCTACACGGCTCCCCAACGCTACGGCAGCAGCCACATCAACCTCGCGAGTCTGCCGGCGCGCGCGACGCCGCGTACTGCAGTCGTATGGATGAAACTCCAGATCGATGCGCAGGGCGTGATGACCGACTGTACGCTGACCAACGAGTCGGGCGCACCCGACTGGTGGGTAAAGGCCGTCCGCGCAGCTGCGAAGAAGATGACCTTCATTCCGGGACATCACGACGGCAAGGCGGCGCCGATGCTCTACGTCCAACCGATGCTCTGGAATTACTGACGGCGCGGCCGGCTCACAGCTCGAACAGCACTTCCGATTTCTCGTACACCTTGTTCACGCGCTCGCCGTCCCAGACGTACGCGAGCGCAGCGCCCGCCGTCGGAATGCTCACCGCCTGCGGCTTGAAGGCCGCGATGCATTCGCCGCCGGCGTGCCGCACGCTGCGATAGACCAGCCCCCAGTGACCCTTGTCGCGCAGTGGCCGCGCGAATTTCTGCGGCGTTCCCCAATCATCGGGACCGTGCAGCGCGGAGTAGCGCGCGGCGCGGATGTCGAGGAACGGCTTGACCGGCCGACCGACGTACGCGCGCATGTCGACCTCGCACGGCGGCTCTTTGGTCGCTGCGAGGAAGCGGCCGCGATGGAACGCGGTTTCGCGCACCGCGGTCTCGAGTGAGCGCGCCGCGTAGTACACGCCGTAGCTGCCGTCGCTGAACCGGCTCGGCCGGCCGAGGTGCGTGAAGGGCGCCATCACGATGCTCGCGCCGGGACCGCGCACGCGATCCTCGTCGGCGACCAGCGGCGACTGGCCGCCCTCGTCGCGCAGCCGATCGTTGGTCAGGCCTTCGATGTGCCAGGCCATGTCCAGCTGGCGCGCGCTCACGATGTCTTCGAACACGTTGATCGGCGGATGGCGCGCGGCCACGACGCGATAGATCCTGTGCCAGCGCAGGCTGACGGCTCTCGGCTCCGACATGGCTTGCGTCAGCCGCGCTCGGCGTCCAGATAACGGCGCACGTCGGCCAGATCGACGACCCGCCCGCCGAGCATGCGCTCCAGGGCGGACTTGCCGGCGAAAGCGTAGGCGCTATTGGGCTTCTTGACCCACGCGTGCGCCGCATCCGCGGTGGGCAGCAGGATACGCAGCGCCTTGTAGATGCCCATGACGTAGCTGATGCGCTCGACGGTATCGGCGGAAAGCCTGGCGGCGCGCTCGCTCTTCCACTTGAAAAAGGTCGAGCGCGGCGGCGCTCCGAGCAGCGTGCGCTCCTCTTCGGCGCTCAGGCCCCAGCGTTGCGTGATGCTGAAGAACGCCGTGAGCGCGGTGGAGCCGAGCTCTTCGGAATCGAGGTCGGGCGGACCGGCGGGGCGGGGTTGCAACATCGGATCAGGTCCTGTAATGGAGTTATCCAGAAGATACTCCATTAATGGACTCAATGCCATACCCTGTTGCACGGTTCACCTCACCGGCCGGCCGGCCGTAGCGCGGCCCGCACTCGCCGCAGCACCCGCCGCGGATGCCGGCGCAGCTCGCGCGGGCAGATGTGCAGCACCGTGTAGCCGAGCCCCGCCAGGAAGCCGGCGCGCTGCTGCTGCTTTTCCCGCTGCTCCGCCTGCGCCAGCAGCTCCACGACGAGTGAGCGCTCCCGGCAGACGTATGCGACTACGAATGGACCTATTTCACAGCGCGCGCTGAAGCGATGCGCATGCAGGGAGCGTGACTGCAGCAAGCGGCGTAGCCGGTCTTCAGTCGCGCAATACGGCTCCGGCCGCGGCCGGCGCGGTCCGGTGAAGAAGGCGGTGAACATGAGCGCAGGCTAGCGCTGCGCGGGCGGGAAGCAGGCGGGGATTATCTCGGTCGAATGCCGGGAAATCGCGCGATTCGCAGATCAGCGCCAGTCGCGGCGCGAAGTGACCGACCACAGTCGGCAGACCGAAGCCGGGCTCGTGACGAACGCGCCGACGCGCCGATGTCCGAGGCCTCGCTGCAGGCAGCGCGGATCGTGCGCCCACTGCACGGCGTACACGACCGGGTCGAGACTCGCAGTCACCAGCTCGCGCAGATGCCCTCGCCAACCGTCTTTGCTCTTCATGCTTACTCCGATTCCCACGTCGTCCACCAAACGCTCTACGGCAAATCGCAGTTCCTGGTCCTACGCCCTGTAATATCGACTCTCTACTGCCGCCATTTAGCGACGGATGCAGAGAAGCAGCTGTTTTCGCTGCAAACTGCGCCCTTCATCACACGCCACGCGCGCGCAGTTGTTACGGCAATGGACCGCTGCCGCCGCGAACAGGTTCCCGGTTTTTACATATGGTTTACATATGGCCAGAAACGTCGCGCTGCTGATCGTCCACGGCATGGGCGAGACTGCGCCCGATTTCCACGACGAGCTGGTCGTGCCGCTGCGTGCGCGACTGCAGCACGCATGGGATCGCGTCGCCTGGCGGCCGGTGTATTACCAGCCGATCCTGCAACGGAACGAGCGGGCGATCTTCGAGCAGATGCGGCCGCTGATCCGCTGGGAGAAGCTGCGCGAGCTGATGCTGTTCGGCTTCTCGGATGCTGCCAGCCTCGAGCACAAGAAAGAATTGGCCTTGAGTCCGTACTGGCAGACGCAGCGCCTGATCCTGCAGCAGCTCGACGAGCTGTTCGACGAGATCGGCGGCGTTGCTGCGCCGGTCGCGATCGTGGCGCACTCGCTCGGCGGCCAGGTCATGTCCAACTACATCTGGGACGCGCAACAGCCGCGCGCGTACGCCGGAATCTGGAGCACGCCGCTCGATGACGGCATACCCGCCGACACTCCGCGCGACCGCTTCCGTCGGATGCGCTCGCTGCAGCTCCTGCTGACGACAGGCTGCAACATCCCGGTATTCGTCGCCGGCCATGCAGCGATCGAGCCGATCGATCGCAGCAAGCTCGGCGCGGGGTTTCGCTGGATCAATCAGTTCGATCCGGACGACGTGCTCGGCTGGCCGCTCGCGCAATTGAGTGCGTCATACGCGGCGCTGGTGGAAGATCACGCCGTCAACGCCAGCGGCAACACGTTGCTCGGAAAGATCCGCTCGCTCAGTCCCTACAGCCATATGCAGTACTGGAGCACCGGCAGCGTGCTCGACCGCATCGCAGACTCGCTGCGGGGATTGATGGAGTCGGGCTGAAGCTGCTGCGCAGGGATGCGCGAATGGCGCGGGCGCAGGATGCGCTGGAGCGCCCCGACCTACAAATGGCTATGATCCTTGCGCACGCCGAGAATCGCACAGCGCGGGGGAATCCATGCAGTTCGAGCACACCGACCAGGTCAAGGCGCTGATCGCGCGCCTCGAGGCCTTCTTCGACGAGCACATCTATCCGAACGAGCAGGCAGTCGGCGAGCTGGTCACGCAGCGCGACGGCAAGGCGCGCTGGGAGCCGATTCCGCAGATCGAACAGCTCAAGCCGAAAGCGCGCGCCGCGGGCTTGTGGAACATGTTCCTGCCGCACTCGGCGAGCGGCGCCGGCCTGACGAATCTCGAATACGCGCCGCTGTGCGAAGTGATGGGGCGCGTCGCGTGGTCCGGCGAAGTGTTCAACTGCTCCGCGCCGGATACCGGCAACATGGAGATCCTCGACCGCTTCGCTTCGCCCGCGAACAAGGAGCGCTGGCTGAAACCGCTGCTGAACGGCGCGATCCGCTCCGCGTTCTGCATGACCGAGCCCGCCGTCGCCTCCTCGGACGCCACCAACATCGAGACCAGCATTCGCCGCGAGGGCGGCGACTACGTGATCAACGGCCGCAAGTGGTGGTCGTCCGGCGCGGGCGACACGCGCTGCAAGGTCCTCATCGTCATGGGCAAGACCGATCCGACCGCGGCGAAACACGCGCAGCAGTCGCAGATCATCGTGCCGATGGAGACGCCGGGCGTGAACGTGCTGCGCATGCTGCCGGTGTTCGGCTTCGACGACGCGCCGCATGGCCATGCCGAGATCGTGTTCGAGAACGTGCGCGTGCCGGCCGACAACATCCTGCTCGGCGAAGGCCGCGGCTTCGAGATCGCGCAGGCGCGCCTCGGCCCGGGCCGCATCCATCACTGCATGCGCAACATCGGCGTGGCCGAGCGCTTGCTGGAGCGCATCTGCAAGCGCCTGTCCTCGCGCGTCGCGTTCGGCAAGCCGATCGCGGAGCAGTCGATCTGGCTGGAGCGCATCGCGAACTGCCGCATCATGATCGACCAGGCGCGGCTGCTGGTGCTGAACGCGGCGGACAAGATGGACCGCCTCGGCAACAAGGCCGCGCGGCGCGAGATCGCGATGATCAAGGTCGCAGCGCCGGCGATGCTCAACTACGTCGTCGACTGGGCGATCCAGGCGCACGGCGCGGCGGGCGTCACCACCGACTTCGGTCTCGGCCACATCGCGGCGAGTGCGCGCACCATGCGCATCGTCGACGGTCCCGACGAAGTCCATCGCAACCAGATCGGACGCATGGAACTGGAGAAATACCGATGAAAGGCTCGTCGTTGTTCGACCTGACCGGCAAGGTCGCGCTCGTCACCGGCTCCAGCCGCGGCATCGGCCGCGCGATCGCCGAGCGCCTCGCGGAGCACGGCGCGAAAGTCGTGGTCTCGAGCCGCAAGCTCGAAGCCTGCGAGGCAGTCGTCGCCGCGATTCGCGCGAAGGGCGGCGAAGCGATCGCGCACGCCTGCAACATCGGTCGCAAGGAGGACCTGCAGGCGCTGGTCAACGCCGCCATCCAGAAGTGGGGCGGCATCGACACGCTGATCTGCAATGCGGCCATCAATCCCTACTTCGGCCCGATGATGAACATGGGCGACGATGCGTGGGACAAGATCATGGCCAGCAACGTGCGCAGCAACTTCTGGTTGTGCAACATGACGCTGCCGCAGATGGCGGAGCGCGGCGGCGGCTCGATCGTCATCATTTCGTCCGTCGCGGGCCTGCTCGGCACGGCCGTGATCGGCGCCTACGGCGTCTCGAAGGCAGCCGACATGGCGCTGGCGCGCAACATCTGCGTGGAATGGGGCGCGAAGAACATCCGCGCGAACTGCATCGCGCCCGGGCTGGTGCGCACCGACTTCGCGAAGGCGCTGTGGGAGAACCCACAGATCTACGAGCAGACCGTGCGGATCTATCCGCTCAAGCGCATCGGCGAGCCGGACGAGATCGCCGGCGCCGCCGTGTTCCTCGCCTCGCCCGCGGGCAA
>DATEML010000154.1:0-26391 GCA_035275585.1 Steroidobacteraceae bacterium
GAAACGGCCAGCGCAGCCGTTACGGTGATCGACAGCGCCACGAGCGCCGGCATGCTGTTCGATGCGCTGTGGGTTGCGGGTCTGGACGCGGATCGCCTGCCTGCGCCCGTGACCCCTGATCCGTTGATCCCGCTCGAGGTGCAGCGCGTTGCCGGAATCCCCGAAGCGACTGCGAGCGGAGTGCTGCAACAGGCGACGGCGCAGCTGCAACGCTGGACGAGCAGCGCGGCGACAGTCGTTCTCAGCTGGCCACAGCGTAATGGCGACATCGAGCTGGTCCGCAGTCCGCTGCTCGGCGAGATCGCGGGCGCAATCCATCGAGCCGCGCAGTCGATGCCCGCCGCCTCCTTGCGACGCGTCCTGTTCGAGCAGCGCCCGACGCTGCAAACGATACGCGACGACCGCGCCCCACGCTTACCGCCTCGCGAGGCTCGCGGCGGTGCGCGCACGATCGAACTGCAATCGCGCTGTGCGTTTCGCGCCCAGGCGGAGATTCGCCTGCGTGCCGAGCGATTACCGCGCGTGAGTCTCGGTGTCGAGCCCGTCGATCGCGGCGCGTTGCTGCACCGGGTGCTCGCTGAAGTCTGGGGCGAATTCCGTTCGCAACAGCAGCTGCTCGCGCTTGCGGACGATGCGCTCGAACGCCTGGTCCGCGATAGCGCACGACGACATGCAGCGCAGGCGTTGCCGACCGACATTCGCTATCGCCACCGCCTCGCGTCGCTCGAGATCGAGACCGCCGTGCGCCAGGTGATGAAGCTGCTCGCACAGGAAAAATTGCGTCCGCCGTTCTCGGTGCGGTTCGCGGAGGCGGCGGAGCCGTATGCGATCGGCGGGTTGTCGATCACGCTACGCCCGGATCGCATCGATGAGCTCGCCTCGGGCGGCGAGATGCTGATCGACTACAAGCTGGGCAATTCGAACATGCCGCGGGACTGGCTCGACGTCTGGCCCGGCCGTCCGCGCAGCCCGCAGCTGCCGCTCTATGGTCTGGCGCATGCGGACCGCCTGAAGGCGCTCGCATACGTCGTGCTCGCGCCGGGCGCCGTCGAGTACCGCGGCTGGACCGACGGCACGGACGTCGGTGTGGACGTCTGGCCCTATCCGCGCGGAGTGCGGATCGACCTGGGTGATGCTCCCGACTGGCCGGCGCTGATGCACCACTGGAGCTTCACGCTGACGAAGCTGGCCGAGCGTTATGTCGCGGGCGAGGCGAACGTCGATCCGCTGCCGTTCGAATGCGCGAACTGTCACCTGAGCACGCTGTGCCGGATCAACGAGCTGATCCTGAGCGAGCGTGAGACCGAGATCTTCGGCGATGATTAGCGACGCGGCAGCGCGCAGCGCGGCGCTCGATCCTACGCGCTCGTTCATCGTCCAGGCGCCCGCGGGCTCCGGCAAGACCGAGCTGCTGACGCAGCGCTATCTGCGACTGCTCGCAACGGTCAAATCGCCCGAGGAAATCCTCGCGATCACCTTCACCCGCAAAGCGGCCGCAGAGATGCGCGCGCGCATTCTGCAGGCGCTGCAGGCCGCGGCCGAGGCGGCGCCGGAGTCGGCGCACAAGCGCTCGACCTGGGAGCTGGCTCAAGCCGTGCGCCGCAGAGACAGCGAGCTCGGCTGGAAACTGATGCAGCAGCCGGCCCGCTTGCGCATTCAGACAATCGACGCACTGAATGCAGCGCTGGCGCGGCGTCTGCCGGTGCTGGCGGGCACGGGCTCCGCGCTCGAACCGACGACCGATACGCTGCCGCTCTACGACATGGCGAGCCGGCAGCTGCTCGAGCGCCTCGGCGACGGCTCCAAAGTCGCGGAGCATCTCGACGCCCTCGTGCTGCACTTCGCGAACCGCGTCGACCGCCTGGTGACGCTGCTCAACGATCTGCTCGCCAAGCGCGATCAATGGCTGCACGTCGTCATCGATGCGCGCGCCCGCACCAATCTGCGCGCGACGCTCGAATCGACGCTGCATCATCTGGTCGAGCGACACCTGGAGTCGCTGTGCGGAGCCCTCGGCCGGCAGCGTTGCGAGGAACTGCTCGGACTGCGGCGCTACTCGGCCAGGAATCTGCTCGCGGAGAACAAGCTGCCCGCCGCGGGTCGCGCCGCCCTCGAAATCTGCGCCGCGTACACGGCGCCGCTGCGCACGGACAGTGCGAGCCTGCCGGTGTGGCGCGAGATCGCGAGCATGCTGTTCAAGAAGGATCGCAACAAGGACGAGTTGTACGAGAGCGTCGATGCGCGGCAGGGATTTCCCAAGACGAACCGCCAGATCAAGGAGCACATGCTCGATCTGTTGCGCGCGTTGAGCGCGGACGAACGGTTGTGCGAAGACCTCGCGACCCTGCGCAGCATGCCGGATCCCAGCTACAGCGACGACCAGTGGCGCGTGCTGGAAGCGCTGCTCGAGCTGCTGCCGGCTGCAGTTGCCGAGCTGCAGCTGGTGTTTCAATCGCAAGGCCAGGCGGACTATGTCGAGGTTTCGCTACGTGCCCTGCGTGCGCTCGGCCCGACGGAAGAGCCGACCGATCTCGCGCTCGCTTTCGACTATCGGCTGCAGCATGTGCTCGTCGACGAGTTCCAGGACACATCGTTCAGCCAGCTCGATCTGCTGGAGCGCCTGACGGCGGGCTGGACCGATGGCGACGGCCGCACGCTGTTCTGCGTCGGCGATCCCATGCAGTCCATCTATCGCTTCCGCCAGGCCGAGGTCGGTCTGTTCATCGACCTGCAGCAGCACGGGCTGCGCAACCTGCGGCTGGAGCCGCTGCGCCTGGAAGCGAATTTCCGCGCGATCCCGGCGCTGGTCGACTGGGTGAACGCTGCGTTTCCCGCAGTGCTGGCGGCGCGTAACGACGCGGAGCAGGGCGCTGTCCAGTACAGCCCGAGCACCGCCACCATCGCGGCGCAGCCAGGCGGCGTGCACGTTCATTCATTCGTCAACGCCGACAAGGAGATCGAGGCGGGCCGCGTCGCGACGATCGTCCGCGAAACGCTCGACGGCGATCCCAAGGGCACGATTGCCGTGCTCGTCGCGGCGCGTGCGCACGTGGATGCGATCGCGCGTGAGCTGGCGAGCGCGGGGATCGATTTCCAGGCCGTCGAGATCGAGCACCTGCGCGACCGCCCGGTCGTACAGGACCTGATCGCCTTGACGCGCGCACTCGTGCACCTCGCGGACCGCACCGCGTGGTTCGCAGTCCTGCGCGCGCCGTGGTGCGGACTCGCGCTCGCCGATTTGCATGCGTTGACGACGCATCCCGGAACGACGCTGGAGGAGATGATTGCAGCGGCGTTGGTCTCGGCGCCGGACGATCTGTTCGCGGAGGGTCGCCTGTCGGATGACGGGCGCGAGCGGCTACAGCGTACGGCGCACATCCTCGCTGCGGCCCTCGAAGAGCGCGGACGCTGGCCGCTGCGCATCTGGGTCGAGCGCACCTGGAACGCGCTCGGCGGTCCGGCGACACTGCTGCGCACCGGCGATCTCGAAGACGCCGAGGCGTACTTCGCGCGCCTCGAACAGATCGAAACGACGTCCGATCTCGACGACGTGGCCCGGCTCGAAGGTCAGCTCGAACGACTGTTCGCAAACTCGCGCTATACCGGCGACGCGCGGGTCGAAGTGATGACGATTCATGCGGCCAAGGGCCTGGAGTTCGACACAGTGATCGTGCCCGGCCTGCAGCGCCTGTTCCCGCCGCTGCGCCGTGAGCTGCTGCGCTGGGCACGAGTCGCGGGACCGCAAGGAGGCATGATCCTGGCGCCGGTGAAAGCGGAGGGCAGCGATCCGGATCCGATCTATCGCTGGATCGAGCTGCTCGAGCGGCGTCGCGTACAGCGCGAGCGCGCGCGGCTGCTGTACGTGGCCGTCACGCGTGCGAAACGACACTTGCACATACTCGGCAACGTCACTGCAAAGGACCGCGACGGACGCATGGTCACCGACGATCCGTATCGCAATTCGATGTTGTGGATGCTGTGGCATGCAGTCGGCGCGGAGTTCGAGGAGACTGAGCCGTCCGCGCCGGTGCCCGCGGGCTACAAGCCGCCGCCGCCGCAGAGGTTGCGCCGACTGCCGATCGAATGGCGAGCGCCTCGCACGCAGCTGGTGACGTCCGCGCAGGGCGCGAATGTCGTCGAGATCGAGGATGCGCGTCCGGTGTTCGATTGGGTGTCGCAGGTGAGCCGTCACGTCGGCACGCTGGTGCATCGTGAGCTCGATCGGTTGTGCCGACCGGGGGCACGGCCTGCCGCCGAAGCGTTGCAGTCCGCGCGAGCGCGACTCACCGCCGAGCTGGCAGAGCTGGGTGTGCCGCCGCAACGCCTGGCCGCGGCCTGCGATCGCGTGATCGCGGCCATGGAGCACACGCTCAACGATGAGCGCGGCCGCTGGCTGCTCGGCCTCGATGGCGGCATTCGGGAGGCGGCGTCGGAGCTGGCATTGAGCGGGGTGGTCGAGGGGCAGATTCTCGAGGGCGTGATCGACCGCACTTTCGTGGACGAGGGCGGCCAGCGCTGGATCGTCGACTTCAAGACCAGCACGCACGAAGGCGGCGGGCTGGAGGCATTCCTGGACGAAGAAGTGATGCGCTACCGGCCGCAGCTGGAGCGCTACGCCAGGCTGATGCGCGCGTTCCGGCCGGGCGAGACGGTCCGGGCGGCGCTGTATTTCCCGGCGCTGCGCCACTGGCGGGAAGTGACGGTCGTCGGCTAGAAATTGCGACCCATGACCGCGCCGTTGCCTTGGGCGGTGCTACCCTGCGCGCAAAAAGGGAGGACTCGCATGCATATCGTGATCGCCGTGATCACGGCCGTGGCCGGGCTGCTGTGGGCGTTGAACTCGCTGCAACGCTCGGGTTTCCACTTCAGCTCGCTCAACCCGTTTCTCGCCTACCGCCGCTGGCAGTGGAGCCGCACCTACGGCGGACGTCCGATCTACAAGCTGGAACGGCCCATCGACGTCGCCGCCGTGCTGCTGCTAGGCGTCGCCAAGGCCGACGGCGCGATCACCTCCGACCAGAAGCGCGAGCTGCTGGCGATGTTCCAGAGCGAGTTCTCGATCTCCCGCGACGAAGCGAGCGACCTGCTGCTCGCGAGCTCGCACCTGATCCGCGACGAGATCTACATCGTCGATCATCTCGACAAGATCCTGGCGCGCAGCGTCGAGCGCTTCGAGCCGGACGCGGTGGCATCGCTTCTCGCCATGATGCGCAAGGTGGCGGCGCTCGACGGCAGCATCAACGCCGAGCAGGCGAAGCTGATCGACGCGACCGAGCGCTACTTCGCCGGCCGCAACAGGCAGCCGGCGGGTAAATGGGCCTGATTCAGCCCCACAGCTTCCGCGACGGCAGGCTCATCACGCCGTCGCGGTAGTCGATTGCGTCCGGCCAGTCCTCGGCCTGCAGCAGCGGTCCGTCGAGGTCTGCGATCTCGCAGAGCTGCGCGACAACCATTGCCGGCGCCATTGCCAGCGATCCACCCACCATGCAGCCGACCATCAATCGCATGCCAGCCGCGCGCGCAGCGTGCGCGAAGTCGAGAGCCGCGGTCAGCCCGCCGCTCTTGTCGAGCTTGATGTTCACGAAGTCGTAGCGATCGACCAGCCGCGGCAGATCCTCGACCGTATTGGCCGGCTCGTCCGCGCACACCGGCACTGGCAGGTCCAGTCGCGCGAGCGGCGCGTCGTCGGTCACGCGAACCGGTTGCTCCAGCAGATCCACGCGCAGCTGCGCCAGCGCGGGAGCGAGCTTCTGCAGCGTCTCGACGCTCCAGGCCTGATTGGCGTCGACGACCAGGTGCGACGCAGGCGCGCCACGACGGACGGCCGCCACTGCCTCAAGAGGCTTGTCGTCGGACACTTTGATCTTGATCCATTCGTAGCGAGCGAGGCTGCGTGCCCGCGCTTCGTATTCCGCGATCGAGCGAATGCCGATCGTTTCGCAGGTCGAGAGGGTCCGTGGCCGCGCGATGCCCGCCAGCTCCCATACCGATGTCCCGGTGCGTTTCGCTTCGAGATCCCATAGCGCAGCATCGAGCGCATTGCGCGCGCCGCCGGCGGGCAGGATTTCGAGCAGCTCGCGGCGGTCGATGCCTCGCTCGATCACCTGGCGCACACCTTCGATCTGCGCGCGCATGGAGTCGATCGTTTCGCCGTGATAGTCGACACCGACTGCTTCGCCGCGGCCGACGGATCCGCCCGCAGCAAGCTGCACGACGATGACCTCGCACGTGGTCTGCGAGCCGCGCGAGATCACGAACGGCTCTCGCAGCGGCCAGACGCGCGTCTGGATCGACAACTCGTGCTTCATCGACGCAGGAAGAAGTCGAGCACGGGCTTCAGCGGCGTCTGCAGCGGGTCGAAGCAGGGAACGCCCAGCTGGTCCGCCGTCTCGGCCAGGACGCGCGCGCGTTTCGCGTCATCGAGCATCGAGGTATTCAGACTGATGCCGCCGAGTCGTGCGCCGGCGTTCGTCAGGCGCGCGGCTTCGATATAGCGTGTCGCGGCCGTTTGCAGATCCGGGATCGGAAAGTCCGGGAAGCCGTGGATGTGCGCCCGCGTCGGATCGTGGCACAGGATCAGGACATCGGGCTGCGAGCCGTGCACGAGCGCGAGCGTCACGCCGGCATAGGCCGGATGAAACAACGCGCCCTGGCCTTCGATCACGTCCCAGTGATCGGGCGCCGCGTCGGGTGACAGGGTTTCCGCGGCGCCGGCCGCGAAGTCGGCGACGACCGCGTCGAGCGCGATGCCGCCGCCGGAGATGAGAATGCCCGTCTGCCCAGTGGCGCGAAAGTCGGTCGCAATGCCGCGGGCCTGCATCGCTTCCGTCAGCGCGAGTGCGGTGTACTTCTTGCCGAGCGCGCAATCCGTTCCGACTGTGAGCAGCCGCTTGCCGCTGCGACGTCTGCCCGTCGCGGCCGGGAAGGTGTGCTGCGGCAGGCGCACATTGACGAGCGCGACGCCGCGTTTGTGCGCGGCCTCGGCGAGGCCGGGCACGCCTTCGAGCGGCCGGTGCATACCGCTGACGACGTCGAGCCCGGCAGCGACGGCCGCATGCAGGCTGGTTTCCCATTCGGCGGGAATCCCGCCGCCGACCGGCGCGACGCCGATGACCATCGAGCCGGCGCCCGCGCGGGCAGCAGCCTCGGGAGTCATGTCGGGCAGGCCGAGATCGACCTGGGTCTGCGGCAGACGCAGCTGCCCGAGACAGGCAGGGCGCGCCCAGTCGCGCAGGCCGCACGCGGTCTTGGCGTCCGCGTCGTCCTCGGCGTTGCCGATGAAGAGCAGATAGGGCTTGCGCAGCGTGAACCCTGCGGATGAGGTGGCGTCGTTCATGATCCCGGCAGCATGAAATGAACAGGGGACCTCATCTATAACAAATCACCCGCTCTTTAGTGAAATATGACTAGTGGAATATGAAGAGCCCTCCGGCGAGCACGTGGCCCACCACGCCTTCCGGCAGCCGTGTCTGCATCGCATGACGGCTGCCGTCCTCGCCGAGCTCCCGTGCCTGGGCGGGGGTCAGTCCATAGAGCAGCCGATGCATGCGGGTGAAGTGCGAGGCGTCCGAGAACTTGTAAACGTGCGCCACCTGCGCGATCGACATGCTCGTGTGATGCAGGCTCCAGTGGCCATGCGCCAGGCGCATGATGCGGAAGAAGCGGGCCGGCGACTCGCCGACCGTCTGCTCGAACGCGCGATACAGCGTGTTGTTGCTGACCTGCAGGCGACGCGCGATGTCGGTCACCGACAGCTCCTTGCTGATGAAGCGGTCCATGATCGTGATCGCGCGGCGTACCAGCGGCTTGCGGATCTCGCCGAACCAGACGGCTTCCGCATGCGGCTGCGGCGAGCGATTGCCGCGCATCGCCTCGAGCACCATGCCGGCGGCAGCCTTGCGGGCGCTCGCAGCCCCGCAATGCTTGCCGATCAGATGCAGCGCGACGTCGGCGGACGATTGTCCGCCCGGGCAGGTGATGCGATCGCTGTCCTCGAAGAAGATCGTGTCGGACTCGACACTCAGCTCGGGGAATTCCTCCTCGAAATCCAGGCGCGCGTTCCAGTGCACGCAGCAGCGGCGGCCTTTCATCACGCCGGCGCGCGCCAGCACGAAGGTCGCGGTACAGACACCGATGATCGCGACGCCCTGGTCGGCGACGCGGCGCAGATACTCGAGGATGCGCGGGTCGGTGTTGCGTTGGGGCTCCATGCGGCCACCGATCACGACCACGTAGTCGAACTGCGAAGGGTCTGGAAACGTCTCCCACGGCGTGATCTCCACGCCGCAGTTGGCGCGCACCGGCTGCAGCGTCGGCGCGATCACCGTCCAGCGGCATTCGCGCTGACGGCTGTTGTCGAAGTCGTCGCCGGCGATGCGTAGCGCGTCGACGAAGCCCGAGAATGCGAACAGCGTGAACTCATGCAACAGGATGAACGCGACCGACAGCTTCGGCTCCGCTGCAGCCGCGAGCTTCGCCTGCACGGCGTTCGCCAGCGGTCGTGCCTCGCCGCGTTCGGCGGCAGTGCCTCCCCTGAGGTAATGAACCGGGGCACGCTGCGGGCGCGGCGGATCGACTGGCGGGGTTCCCCGCGAAATCGTTCCACGAACATCGCCCACACTGAGGGGCTCACACGATTTCGTGGGGTGCTCTACCGGGCCAGCGGGCGCAGGAACGCGATCAGATTGAGCGGCAGTGCCGGACACAAATAGCCTCCTTCCTGAACGATGACGGTCGGCAGCGCGAGCCGTGCGATGGCGTGCGCCGCTTGCGCGAACCCTTCTTGAGTGACCTTGAGCACGCCCAGCGGGTCGTGCTCCGACGCATCGAGCCCGAGAGCGACCACGAGCGCGGCGGGGGAGAATGCGCGGATACGCGCCAGCGCGGTGCCGAGCGCCTGCAGAAACGGTGCATCCCCCGAGCCGTGCGGCAACGGCAGATTCAGATTGAAGCCGAGCCCTGCGCCGCGGCCGCTCTCCTCGGCGTACCCGGCGTAGAACGGGAAGTAATTCGACGGGTCGGCGTGAATGGAAATCGTGAGAACCTCGGGCCGCTCGTAGAAGATGCCCTGCGTGCCGTTGCCGTGATGCACGTCGACGTCGAGGATCGCGACGCGCTGCCCGGTTTTGGAATGCAGGTGCTGGGCCGCAATCGCGGTGTTGTTGATGTAGCAGAAGCCGCCGGCGCAATCGGCGAAAGCGTGATGGCCGGGCGGGCGGCACAGCGCATAGGCGGCGCCTTCGGCGAGCGCGGCATCCGCTGCAGTAATTGCGGCCTGCGCGGCGCCGTAGACCGCGCTCCACGTGCCGGCGCGCAGCGGCGTCGAAGTATCTGCCGTGTAGTAACCAAGCAAGCCGAGCAGACCGTCGGGACGGCGGTGCATCTGCTGGCGCGCGAATTGCGTCGTCAGCAACTCGACCGCGTTCGGATCGATTTCGGCGCGCCGGTTCCAGCCGTTCGACACGAAATCGACGTACTCGGCCGTGTGCACGGCGCGCAGCGGCTCGATGCCGTAATCCTCGGCGTCGCGGACGTCGAAGCCCGCGTCAACGGCGCTCCGATGCAGCACGCGGTAGCGCTCGGCGCTTTCAGGATGCGCGATCGTCTTGCCGCGCCGGAAGAAGCTCGTCGGATCGTGGTCGGGGGAAGCGCTCGAATGGTAGACGCGCATCGGGTGAGTGTGCGCAAAATCACCACCCTGTCCACGCCCGGCTACACGGTTGAAAGCGCGGGATTTATGCCGGCGGCGCCGAACTAAATTCGCCACCGCGGCAGATTCGCCGCAGAGCCTGCGGTCGGCTCGCGTTACAAAAGAGAGTTCTGCACATGAAGAATCTGGATCGCACCGACCTGAAGATCCTGCAGGCGCTGCAGAGCGAAGGGCGGCTCACGAACCAGACGCTGGCTGCGCGCGTCGCGCTGTCGCCGAGCGCCTGTCTCGCGCGCATCCGGCACCTGGAAGCGTCCGGCGTAATCTCGGGCTACCACGCCCACATCGCGCTCGAGCTGGTGCGCTCGACGCTGGTCATCTACGCGGAGATCTCGCTGAAGCGGCACAGCCCCGCGGAGTTCACGCGCTTCGAATCGATGGTGAAAACGCTCCCGGAGGTCGTGGAGGCGGCGCAGGTGAGCGGGCAGTTCGACTATCTGCTGAAAGTCGTCGTGCCCGACATCCGCGCCTGGCGCGAGCTCGCCGCGCGCCTGCAGGACGAAGGCGGCGTCGAAAAGGTCTTCACGCACGTCGTGTTGAAAGACGCGAAGACGTTCAGCGGATATCCGCTCAAGTAACGGGTTGCGTCGGAGGCAGCGGGAATGACTCAGCCTCCACGGCAACGATCGCAGCACATTTTGCCTACCTGGACGCCATCTGCCGCTGGCTCATTGCGCAGGGCGTTACAGAGTCGGCGGCACGCCGTCAGGTCGCTGCCACCTTCGCAGGACTCATCGGACTGAACCGCGTGCTCGAGCGGTTGACGCGCCGCACTGGCTGACGGTCCGGCTAAGGCGTCACGCGGTTCGGATACGCCGGGCGTTTCGGCTCGGTCGACGGATGCTCCTTCAGCGCCTGCAGCGCCACTTCGATCGCTTTCTCCAGCTGCGGATCGCGCCCGGCGAGCATGGACTGCGGGGAGTCCTCGACTTCCACGTCGGGCGGCACGCCTACGTTTTCGATCACCCAGCCGTCCTCGGGCGTCCAGCCGGCAATGTTCGGCGCAGTGATCGTGCCGCCGTCCATCAGCGTGTGGATCCCGAGGTTACCCACGAGGCCGCCCCAGGTGCGCGTGCCGACGATCGGCCCGAGCTGAAGCTTGTGGAACATCCACGGCAGCAGGTCGCCGCCGGAGCCCGCGCCCTCGTTGATGATCATCACCTTCGGACCATAGATCGCAGCGCGCGGCGTCCGTAGATCCTTGCCATAGCGCGTTGCCCAGCGGATCACCGGCTGCTTGCGCAGGATGTCGATGTAGTAGTCCGCGACGAAACCGCCGCCGTTGTTGCGGTCGTCGAGGATCAATGCTTCCTTCTGGCTCTGCGGGAAGAAGTAACGCTTGAACGACGCATGACCGGCGACCGACGTATCGGGCACGTGCACGTACGCAACGCGGCCGCCGGTTGCAGCGTCGACCTTACGGATATTGCCCTCCACCCAGTCGACGTAGCGTAGCTCGCGCTCGCTCGCGATCGGTACGACCTTCAGCGTGCGCGCACCCTGGCCGTCGGCGCGCGGACCGACGCTGATCTCGACGGGCTTCTCGACCATGTTCTCGAACGCGCTGTAGACGTTGCGCTCGCTCGTCAGCGGCTTGCCGTCCACGGCGAGCAGGTATTCGCCGTTGGCGACTGAGATGCCGGGCGCGCGCAGCGGCGCACGCAGACCGGGACGCCAATCCAGGCCGCCGTAGACCTTCCTGAAGCGATAGCGACCGTCTGCGACTTCGAAATCCGCGCCCAGCAGCCCGATGCCGACATTCGGCGGCGTTTCGATCGATTCACCCTTCGTGCTGAAGCTGTGACCGACGCGCAGCTCGCTCACCATCGCCGCCATGATGCGGCCCACGTCGCTGCGCGTCGCGGCGTGATCGAGGAACGGCTCGTATTTCTTCCAGACGGCGTTCCAGTCGACGCCGTGATAGTTCGGGGCATAGAAGAAATCGCGGTTGAGCCGCCATGCCTCGCGCAGGATCTGCCGCCATTCGGCGCGCGGGTCGATCAGCACGGACACGTCTTCGATCGGCACCGCCGTCGCACTCTCCGGCTTGATCTCGCCGCCGGCGGGCGCGATCTTGAGGCTCTTGCCCTGTCGCACCAGCACTTTCTCGCCGTCTGCCGAGACGAAGTAGGCGTCGACACCCGCGAGCAGCGTCTTCGCCGTGCGGTCCTTCATCACGAAGCGTTTCAGCTCGCCGGGCGTGTTCAACGCGTTGATGGCCGGCGTTGCTGGCGTCCACAGGTAGTACAGCTCGCCACTCTTGCCGACCTGCAAGCCGCGCAACGTCGCACCGCCGGTCGGCAGTGGCACGATGCGATCGCCGATGCCGTCGAAATCTATGGTCGTGCCTTTCGCGCTCGCGGGGGCGGGTTGCTCGGGGGCGCCTGCGGGAGCGGACGCAGCGATCTCGCCTTCCAGCGGCAGCGGCGAAGGGTCGCCTTTGCGCAGCACGATCGCGTACAGCGAATGCGTGAACGTCAGGTCGAGCGACGCCAGCGAGAACCAATCCTTCACCGGCCCGGCCTGATCGGAAGCGATCACGTACAGATAACGGCCATTGCGGTCGAACACGGGCTCGCTGACCTCGGTGAGCCCGTCGGTGATGCGCGTCGATTTGCGCTGCGCGATCGAGTACACGTAGACGGTCTGGATCAACCCGTTGCTGTTCTCGGTGTAGGCGAGCCACTGCGAGTCGGGCGACCAGTTGTGCGAAATGAACGGCGTGTGGCCGAAGTACTCGTTGTCGGAGATACGCTGCGCGCGGCCGCTTTCGAGCTCGAGCACGAACAAGCTGTAGGCGCTGTCGAGGAACGACAAACGCTTCTCGTCGGGCGACCATTTCAAGTCGCTATAGAAGCCGGACCCGCCGTCGATGGCGATGCGCCGCGGCTTGCCGGTGCCGTTGCGGTCTGCGACATACAACGCATAGTCGTCGGACTCGTCGGAGAACCACGCGATCTTGCCGCCGCCCGGTGACCACGCGGGCGAGCGGTCGTTCGCGCCGGGTGACTGCGTGAGATCGCGGATCGGCGCGCCTTTCTGCGCGCCCACCGTGACGATCTCGCCGCGATATTCCAGCGCAACCTGGTCCATGCCGGGGGAGGGCGAGACGTTGCGTACGTAATCGACATTGCTCACGCGGCGCGGACGCGTCTCGCGCAAGTCGGACGCGACGGCGACGTGCAGCGTCGTAGTAGTCGCGGTCGCGGGATCGAACACGAGCAGGTGTCCGGCCTGCTCGAAAATGATCTTACCGTCGCCGGCGCTGGCGTTCACGACCGGAAAGTCGCGGTACGAAGTCAGCTGCCGCACCTCGCCGCTCGCGGGATCGAACGAGTGCAGGTTGAATTCGCCGTTGCGGTCGGAATCGAAATAGAGCTTGCCGCCTATCCACATCGGGTTGACGTCGTTGCAGCGCTCCGGCGGCTGGGGAATTTTCTGTAACGCCTGGTCCGCGAAGCTCATGATTGCAATGCGCGACGCGGTGCCGCCGCGATAGGCCTTCCATTGCGCTTGCGGCGCCGTCTGCGCATAGGCGATCGCACGGCCGTCAGGCGAGACGTCGGCATCGACACCTCGCGGGATCGGCAGGCGCTCCGGGAACGCTTGCTTCGGATCTATCGTGAACAGGTGCGCTTCGCGCGAGGACTGTACGTCGCTCTGCGAGCTGAAGACGATGCGGCCCTTTGGATCGAAGCCTTCGACGAAGTCGTCGGCGCTGTGCCAGGTCAGCCGCTTCGGGCTGCCGCCGGCGATCGGCACCACGTAGACATCGATGTTGCCGTCGTAGTTGCCGCTGAAAGCAATGGATGCACCGTCCGGCGAGAAGTGCGGCCGCGACTCCTGGCCCTCGGCAGTCGTCAGCCGATACGCACTGCTGCCGTCGCGATTCGCAACCCACACGTCGCCGTCATAGATGAACGTGATGTGCCGCTCGCTGATGTCCGGCTCCGCCAGCATCAGCGTGTCGTGAGCATCGACAGCGAGCGCGGCAGCGCTCCACAGCGCGAACAGGAAAGCGATCGGGACGAGGCGTGGCATCGTTATGGTTTCCCGGAGCAGCGGGGGTGCGACTATGGCCGGAATATGGAATTGCGTCACCCCCCGATCTATATCTTTTCTCGCCGCCTCTGGAACAAAAACGCCAAGCCGATGACGCCGCCGCGGCGAGCGGCGATGATGGCGCGCCCAGTTGCGAGGAGTCGCGCATGATTCGATCGTTCTGCGTGTTCGTGGTTGCGCTCGTTTGCGCCGTGCCGCTGCGTGCACCGGCCAGCGACGATCCATTGGCCGGTCTGGATGCCGCGATCGAAAGCGCGCGCGAGCAATGGCACGCACCCGGCCTCGCGGTCGCAATCGTCAAGGACGATCAGGTCGTGTACCTGCGCGGCTTCGGCACGAAGCATCTCGGTCGCAACGACCCGGTCGATGCGCACACCGCGTTCACGCTGGCATCGACCACGAAAGCGTTCACCGCGATGGCGCTGGGCCTGCTGGTCGACGACGGCAAGCTGCGCTGGGACGATCCGGTCGTGCAGCACCTGCCGGAGTTCCGCGTTGCCGATCCGTACGTCACGCGTGAGGTGACGATTCGCGACCTGCTCGTACATCGCACCGGCATCGAGGAAACGGACATGCTGTGGGTGCGCGGCTTCGACACGCGCACGAGTCTCGAACATCTGCAGTACGCCAAGCAGGCCTCGAGCCTGCGCTCGAGCTGGGCGTACAACAACATGATGTACGTGGTCGCGGCAGAAGTCGTGGCGCGCGTTGCGGGAATGAGCTTCCAGGAGTTCGTCCGCCGCCGCATCTTCGAGCCGCTCGGAATGAGCGACAGCCTGTTCACCGGGCCGGACCTCGCCACGCGCGCCAACGTGACCGGCGCGCATCTCATCGAACAGGGCGTCGCACGCGTGACGGATCTGTACGTGTCGCCGGAGCCGCTCGGCGCCGCGGGCATTCAGTCGAGCGCGGCGGACATGGCCAAGTGGCTGCGCCTGCTGCTCGGCAAGGGCACGTTCGCAGGCAAAGCGGTCGTCAAGCCAGAAACTGTCGCTGAAGCGTTGCAGCCGCAGATGTTGCTCGCCAGCATCGGCTACCCGGCGGCGCGGCAGGCGAATCCGCATTTCTATGCGTACGGGCTCGGCTGGTTCCTGCAGGACTACAAGGGGCGGTTGCTCGCGATGCACACCGGTAGCCTGTATGGCGCCAATGCACTCGCGGCGATCGTGCCGGAGGAGCGGCTCGGACTGGTGATTCTCATCAATGCCGGCCCGGTGGAGTTCCGACACGCCTTCATGTACGACGTCGTGGATCGCTTCCTGAGCAGCCGCGGCAAGGACTGGAATGCGGATCTCCTGAAGCTGTATGGCGGACTGCAGGACGAAGAGAACTCGCAGCGCGCCGCGGCGTTGCGCGCGCGCCCCGCGAAGACGCGTCCGTCGCTACCGCTGGCCGACTACGCGGGCACATACGCGGATCCGCTGGTCGGCGAGACGCAAATCGTGCTCGGACGCAATGGAACCCTGACTCTCGCAATGCAACCGGGGGCGACCTTCAATCTTGCACACTGGAGCTACGACTCGTTCGAAGCGAGCGACGCGCGCGCGCCGGACGAGCGTTTCCTGCTCACGTTCAGGCGCGGTGCGGATGGACGCATCACGGGCTACGAGACTGCAGCGGGCCGCATTTATCGGCGCCGCTGACCCGCGGAGGGATTCCAGAAATCGGTTAAATTCTTATAGATCGGTGGGACGCTTTGATCCCATTCTCGTCCCGTACAGCGTTTGCGGAACCTGTGGGGGGAGACTCATGCGTCGCTCGAATCGGTTGATGAACAGATCCGTTGCTTCGGCAACATGGGGGCTGATCGCCCTGACCGGCGCGTCGGCGGCCGGCGCCGCCGACCAGGTCGAGGTGGAAGAGATCATCGTGACGGCGTCGCGTCGCGCCCAGGAGGTGCAGGATGTTCCCGCCTCGGTCGCAGTCGTCGATCCGCAGGCATTCGCGGCCGGTGGCGTCACCTCGCTCAGCGGCGTGCTGAAGTACATTCCGGGCGTCAACTTCAACGACGACGGCGCGCCCGGGCAGGGCTCGATCACGATGCGCGGCGTCGCCAACATCTTCTCGACGCCCTCGGTCGGCATCTATCTCGACGACATTCCGTACGGCTCGGTCACCGCGTTCGCGGAAGGCGCGAACTTCGCGCTCGACTCGCTGCTCGGCAACGTCGAGCGCATCGAGGTGACGAAGGGACCGCAGGGCACGCTGTTCGGCGCCGCCGCGATGGGCGGCTCGCTGCGCTACATCACGAAGGAGCCCTCGCTCACGGACTTCAAGGGACGCTTCGCGACCGACTTGTCCAGTACCGAGCAGGGCGGCTTCAACCAGCTGTACAAGGCCGGCGTCGACGTGCCGCTCGTGAGCGACAAGCTGTCGCTCGGGGTCAGCGGCTTCTATCAGGACAACGACGGCTTCATCGACCAGGCGAACCGTCCGGAGCACGACATCAACGACGCCGAGCTGAAGGGCGGCCAGGCGACGCTGCTGTTCAAGCCGACCGATGCGTTCAAGATCAAGCTCAACTACATGGACCAGAAGTTCGACTTCTCGGAGCAGAACAGCGTGCCGTTCGACATCACGAACGGCCAGCCGCTGTTCGGACGCTACGAGCAGGACACGGCGCCCGGCGGGCAGCCGACCGACATCGAATACGAGCTGAGCTCCGCGACGTTCGAGTATCAGACCGACTGGGCCACCGCGACACTCGCGAGCAGCTACCAGGAGTTCGCACAGAACGCGGTTCTCGACCTGACGCGATTCTTCGGCACGCTCGTGGATCAGCAGCACGGCGACCCGCCAGGCACGAACACGGTGCCGCTCGAGCAGATCATCAGCACCGATCGCTGGGCGCACGAGTTCCGTCTCACCTCGGCGAACAACGAGCACTTCGAATGGCTCGTGGGCCTGTACTACACGAAGGAGGAGAGCTCGAACTTCCAGAAGGCCATCGGGCAGCCGAGCGGCTTCAATCTGGTCACGCAGCAATTCCCGTCTGACTACAAGGAGAAGGCGGTGTTCGGCAACGTGACGTACTACTTCACGCCGAAACTCGACGCGACGATCGGCGCGCGCTTCAGCAGTAACGACATGTCCGTGCTGTTCACGGGCACCGGCTTCCTCGCGGGTCCGGCGCTGCCGCGGCAGACGGTCTCCGACGACGTGCAGACGTATCTCTTCAACGCACGCTATCGGCCGACCGATGACCTGTCGCTGTACGTACGCGTCGCCGACGGCTATCGCCCGGCCTCTGCGAACCTGCCGCTGCTCGATCCAGACACCGGCGGCGTGATTTCGCTGCCGTTCGTGAGGGCGGACTCGCTGTGGAGCTACGAGGTCGGCGCGAAAGGCAAGCTGGCCGACGGTGCGGTCGGCTACGACGTTGCGATCTATCGCATCAAGTGGGAAGACATGCAGGTCTTCCAGAGCCTCGGCGGGGTCAACGTCGGCGCCAATGCCGACAGCGATGTGACGGCGAACGGCGTCGAAGCGACGTTGACGTTGCAGCCGACGAGCGGGCTCAACCTGGTCGCTACGGCCGCGTATGCGCGCAGTGAGCTCGACGACGACGATCCGCCGCTCGGCGGTCTCTCGGGCGAGCAGCTGCCGGGCATTCCCGAGTGGACGTTCTCGCTGTCCGGCGACTACGACTTCATGCTCGGCTCGCTCGACGCGTTCGTCGGCGGCGGCGTCGCCTACCAGGACCAGCGCAAGACTTCGTTCAAGGGCGGCGTCGGCTCGGACGGCGTCGTGATCGCGCCGGAGAATGCGAACTTCGACGTCGACGACTACGTCACGGTCGATTTGCGCACGGGCGTGAAGTTCGGCCGCTACCGGCTCTCGCTGTACGCGACCAACCTGTTCGATGAGTACGGCTTTCAGCGCGCGACGACAGTCGGGACGCAGGGCAACGCGACGATCTTGAGGCCCCGAACGATCGGCGCAGTGTTCTCGGCGGAGTTTTGATGAAGAAGCAGTGACGGAGTGACGAAAGTGACGGAGTGACGGGGTGACGAAAGTGACGGAGTGACGCGACCCCCGTCACTTCGTCACTTCGTCACTCACATCGTTCCTTCGATGCTGAACTGCCGCCGCCCTTGCGCGTCCGGCTCGCCAAGGATTTCCAGCGTGCGCGACATGTCGCCGGGCGCGCCCGGCCGTGTCGCGATCAGGCCGGTCACGAGGTAGCTGCGGTCTTTCTTGATGTCCACGCTGCCGTTCACGGCGAGCGGTCCACCCGTATCGCTCAGCGCGCCTTTCAACCCGTCGGCATTGGCGGCGCCTTCCGGAAAGACGACTTTGTATCCGCCGAGCGGCGCCGGACGGTTGGCGGGACCGACCAGGTCCGCGACTTCGATCGTGCCCGTCGCCGCGACTGGCCAGGCGTTCTCGATCGCGAGCTCCGCGAGCCTGAGCCTTGCCGTACCGGTCCAGCCACCGCGCACCACGTTCGGCGGCAGCGCACTGAGCGGCAAGGACGCGTTGAACTCGTGCAGCGTGATGCGTGCGCCGGACACGGCGATCGATGCCTGCGCGAAGCCATCGCTGCGCGTGACCTTCACGTCAGCGCCCAGGTTGCCGGTGAACAGCGAAAGGATGCTGAGATTCCACTCGACGCTGCCGACATGCGTGTTGCCGCTGCGCACCGCCTCGGCGCGCCCCTTCCAGATCGTTCCCGAGACGCCGGAAAGCGTGACGCCCGGAGGGTGGAAATACGACAACACGATGCTGGCGGGAAGTGTGACCAGGGCGAGCAGCAGAAAGGCGCCGATGCCGAGCGCGACCAGCGGCCAGACTTTCTTCATGCGCCAGTCTTCATGAGAATCATCCGCCGAGGCGGGTCAGGACCAGGCTGGCATTGACGAAGCCGGGCTTGCCCGTGCGATCGATGTTCGCGGATTCGATCGTCACCGAGTGCGCCTGCTGCAGGCTGCCGAGGCAGACGACCAGCTTGTCGAACTCCGCCTGTTCCAGGCGCACGCGAATGCCGTTGTCGCCGCTGGGTGTCTGGCCGGTGAGCGCGGAGCCGAGGCCGCATTCGCGCGCCGCGCGGTCGATCAGTACCACCAGCGACTCGTCACTCGGCGCGACCGCCTGACCGCTCGCGTTCAGGGCCATCACTTCGCCGCCGACGCTGCGCATCCACGCGAGGTCGGCTTCCTTGCGGGCAACGCGCTCCGCGCGCGAGTTGACGGCTGAGTAGAACGGCGCGAGCCCAAGCATGTAGATCGCAATGAGGAGCACGAGGACGCCGCCGCCCGCGACGATTGCCCGCTCGCGCGGCTTCAGGGAGAAGAACCAGTCCTTCAGCTTCTGCATGTCAGGCACCCGGGTCCTTCAGCTGCAGCTGGCCTTCGTGCTTCGAGTCGCGCGCGTTGTCCGATTTGAGCTCGGATTGGATGCCGCGCTGGCTCGTGAGCTGGCGGATGCGATCGAGCGCGTCGGTCGACGGCGCCAGCACACGCAGATTGGTCGTCTTGTTGACGTAGGCGATGTTCTCGATCGACACGTTCGGCGTCTGGCCCAGCGCCTCGCCGAGCGCCGCGAGCGTCGCCATCACGCCGCCCACCGGACCGCTGCCGCGCAGCTGATTCAAGCGTGCTTCGACCTGACGCCTGGCGATCGAGGCGTTGGGCAGCGGAGCGCCCGGCATCAGCTGCTGATAGACCTCACCGATTTCCGCGTCGAGACGCGCTTCCTCGCTGCGATAGTGGAAGTACTGCCACGACTTGAGGCCGAGGTGCGCGGCGAGGAATACGACTGCGAGCACGGCCGCGTAACGCCACGGTGCGAACGAAACCTGCAGCTTTCTCTTCGCCTGGTAGCCGCCCTGCAGCAGGTTCACGCCAGGGTGTTGCACGATGTTCGCTGCCAACAGGGGCAGGGGGCCATCGGGCAGCAGCTTCAACTGCAGACTCGCGGTGAACTCGCGCAAGCCTTCCAGAAGCTCGCGCTCACGCTCGTAGTCGTCTTCGGAAACATAAATCGTCACGTGCTCGCGGGCTTCCTCGCCCGAGGCGAGCGCGAGCTGCAGCGCTTCGATCAGCGGTTGCACGTCGAGGACGGCGCCGGGCGTATCCGCGCGTCGTACGTAGACGCGAGCGCCGTCGATCAGCAGCGTGATCGCATTCGGCGTCTCGGGCAGCGCCGCCGTCTCCGGGTACAACGCATCGGTCTGCAGCCCGGCGTTCGCGAGCAGCGCCTGCCAGGTTTCCATCCGGGCACGCGAGACGACAGCGACCGGCGTGCCCGGACGCGCATCGCGCTTGCCGACTGCGAAATGCAGATCTTCGACGTCGGTGGCGAGGTGTTCTTCGAGCGCGAACGGCACCACCTGCGCGAGCTTCGCGCCGCTCTTCACGGGAAGCACAGGTTCGGCGAGCAGCGCGTCGGTGCCCGGCACGAGCACGATGACCTTGCGGCCGGCCGCAGCGGCCGGAGCGAGGTCGAGCGGACCGGACTGCACGTTGCCGCGCCGTGCGCCGCTGCCGTCCATGACGATCCACTCGGCGGCCGCGCCGATCGTTTCGGCGGCGGCGGAGGGCAGGCGTACGACTAGGAATTCCGCCATGTCAGGGCGTTCCGTGGCTTCTTAGGATAGGACGCACGAGACCGTTGTTGCCGCTGCGATACAAGAGACTGTACAGGGTGTACTGGGTAGTGCCAATAGTGACCCAGATCGTCGCGCGGAAGTACGCGCTGGTCTGGTCGATGACCTTGCCCTGCACCAGCTCCTGGCTCTCTTCGTTCGTCAGCCGGCTCTTGTAGTCATCGATCGTCGGGAAGCAGCGTTCCTTGCGCGTTTCGGCAACGTTCTTGCGCGCCTGAGTGAACTCACGTCGACCGGCGACGAGTGCATCGAGCAGCTCCGGTGACGCCGTGCAGAGATTGACTGTGGTGCCGATCGGCAGCGCCGTGACGAACGGCTCGAGCTTGCGATAGCGCTCGAGGCCGAAGCCGTCGATCGCGAGCAGCTCGCTGGCGCGCGTCACCGGCATGTTGGCCGTGCGATAGGGCGGCGTCAGGCCGGTGTAAGTCGGATCTTCGGCGCCCTCGGGAAAATTCGGCTGGATGTCGCTGTCGATCCAGTCGGCGATGATCTTCGCCCACTTCGGCTCGAGCTCGAGCAGATCGAGCAGCCGCTCGAACCGGTCGATGGCCTTCTGATCGAACTTGAGCTGGCCGCCTTCGAGCATCACCAGGCTGTTTAGGTTGAAGCGGCCCTGCATGTCCTCGAGCTGGCCTTCGAAATCGCCGATGACCTGCTTGTCCTTCTCGATCGGGATCGGTGGAATCGGCGTGGCCCATTCCTCGGTGAAGTCGTCGGTCTTCGAGCTCTGCTGCTTGTCACGGCGCAGCGAGTCCGCGGCCCACGCTTCGCCGCCGAGCGCCACTTCGAATCCCTGGTCCATGCCGAACTGGTTGACGGTGCGGCGCTGGTCGAGGTAACCCTTGAACGACACGCTCGCCGCGAGCATGACCGCGAGCGCCATGATCAGCACGGCCAGGATCAGCGCGACGCCTCGCTGCCGGTGCCGATTCATCCCGCCACCTCCACGAGGCGTACGAGCTTGCCCCAGTCTTCCAGATCGAGCGTGATCTCGACCGCGATCGGCCGCACCCGCGCAGCGTCAGGACCCGAGTACCCGAGCGGCGGCCACTGGTCGTGCCAGGTCTGGTTCTGATCCATGAAGCGGAAGCCCACGGTGCGCACGTGGTCGACCAGCGTCGCGACGGTTGGCTCGGCGCTCATCGTGCGATCGAGCGCGTTCCAGTACGCGCGCTGCAGCTTGTTCTCCTGCAGCCGGTACGTGACGCGCTGAAGCGTCGAGCGCGGGACGCCCGCGGGGTTCGACCAGCCCGAGCGCGTCAAGTCGATGAGCGTTTCCGCGCTGCGCGTGTCGGAGCGCAATGCCGGCTCGACCGATTCGCCGAGCGGCTCGCGCACCGGGCGCGGCTCGATCATCTCGAAGTCCTCGGCGATGCGTTGTACGGCCGCCTGGATCATGCGCGTGCGGCTGGCATTGCTCTCGACGATGTCGCTCTGCCTTGCGAGCTGGTTGTAGCCGCCATAGGCGAGCAGCGCGACGATGCTGAAGATGAACACCGCCACCAGCACTTCGAGCAATGTGAAGCCGCGCGCGCGCATGTCAGTGCTGCGTCGGATCGCTCGGGTCGATGCCATCGGGCGGCTCTTCGGGCTCCGGCGGCAATTCTTCCGGCGGCGGCTCGTTCGGCTGATCCTGTTCTTCGTCGTCTTTGTCCTTGTCGCCGGGCTTTTGCGGTGCCCCGTCGGCGACGCCTTGCCAGGCGATCAGCGCCGTGCCCGGCGGCGCGACCGCCGTACCGAAAAAGCCCGTGACCGAAGCCATCTCGGTGTTTTCCGGGGCTCCCTCCGGCCGGACGCTGACGTCGATGCGACGGATCGTCTCGACCGGCGTCTGCGTGACGTTCATCGTCCACTTCCACTTGCGACCGCCCATCTCGACTTCGTCGGAGGTCTTGTCGACCGCCGGCGCGTTCTTCTGCAAGCGCACTTCGGTGAGCCGGTTCATGGCGACCCAGTGCGCCAGGGTCTTCTCACGCAGATAGCCGCTGGTGCTGGCTGTCTGGCTGACGATCTTGATGACGCCGAGCATGCCGAGCCCGACGATGAGCAGCGCCACCATCACCTCGATGAGCGTGAAGCCTCGCTTACGGGCGCGCATAGGACATACGCTCCTTGCTCTTGTCGTCTTCGGGCGGTGGCTTGGTCTGCTCGATCATGACCCAGTCGCGCGCGTCCTTGCGCTGTTCGATGCGCAGGTCGCCGTCGGCCAGCGAAGTCATGCGCCACATTGCCGGCGCAGCATCGCGCTCGATCTGCAGCTCGAACGGCACGACCTCACCGCTCGACAGCACCGTCAGCTGCGGCGGCCACTTCTGGTCTTCGTCTTTCTTGCTGCGATCGGGCAGACCGGGTTTGAGCACGAGCTCGCGGCCTTCCAGCCAGACCCTGAATCGCAGTCCTTCGGGCAGCGCGCGCTGTGCATATAGCCGGTCGTCGACGACGGGCTGCCATTCGTTGCGCCGCGTGTCGAAGCGCAGGAACTCGTATTCGGTCGCGCTGACGTAGACCGCCAGGTCGATCGCCTGCAGCTCCGCTTCCTCGCGCGCCTGGCGCAGCACCGCCCAGAAGCGGCGCGTCTCTTCCTCGACTTCGCGATCCGGGCCGAGCAGACCGACCGACAGCGTCACGACCGAAACCATCACGCCGATGATCACGATGACGACCAGGATCTCGAGCAGCGTGAATCCGCTGTGGCTGTCGCGGGCGCGAGCGCGCAAGGTCACTCCGTCTGCCAGTTGCCCCGGTCCGCGTTCACGCCTTCGCCGCCCTCCTGGCCATCGGCGCCGAGCGTGTAGATGTCGTATTCGCCGTGCTGACCGGGATAGACATAGATGTAGTCGTTCTGCCACGGATCCTTGATCTGGCCGCCGCTGCCGAGATAGCCGCCGGGCTTCCAGTTGCGGATCGTCGGATCGCTCGGCTGCGTCACCAGCGCCTTCAGCCCCTGGTCGGTGGTCGGGTACTTGTAGTTGTCCATCTTGTAGAGACTGAGTGCGGTGTCGAAGGCGCGCAGGTCCTGCTTCACCTTCGTGATCTGGGCGTCGTCGATGCGGCGGATGACGTTCGGTGCGACCAGTGCGGCGAGGATGCCGAGGATCACCACCACGACCATGATCTCGATGAGAGTGAATCCGCGGTGACCGCGCCGGCTCAACAGGCTGTTCATATCTGTCATAGTCATTCCGTTCGGGGCTGCGATAAAGAGACTGCAACGATGCGTTTAACGATGGAGGGGGCGGTCGGGTCTACGGCGCTCGTGCCTTCATCAGAAGGCGCCGGATCATAACAAAGCAGGCTGAAAGCATGAGTGAAGTCGTCCCCGAGTCCTCTCACAGGCCTGCCCGGACCGTCATGTCCTCGATCCAGGGAGCCTGGCTCGTTGGACTGCTGGCTGCCGTGCTGGTTCTGCTGTGGTTTACGGGGGAATCGGGCCGCGAGCTGCTCCGCTACGAACGGGCGGCGGTCCTGCAGGGCCAGTATTGGCGGCTGCTGACAGGCCATCTGGTGCACGGATCCGGCCAGCACGTGTTGCTGAATGCAGTCGGTCTCGGGCTGATCGCTGCGCTGTTTCCGCGCGAATACTCGCTGCGCGGCTGGTTGCTGATCCTGGCGAGCAGCGTTGTCACGATCGATCTCGGGTTTGTGTTGTTGGAGCCACAGCTGCAGTGGTATGTCGGCCTGTCGGGCGTCCTGCATGGCGCACTCGCCGCCGGCGCGCTCGGCTGGTGGCGCCACGAATCCAGAGGCCTGGCGCTGGCTCTTTCCGGCGTCCTGATCGGGAAGCTCGCCTGGGAGCAGTGGCACGGCGCGCTGCCGCTTTCCGGCGACATGCCGGTCGTTGTAGACGCGCATCTATATGGTGCGATCGGCGGCGCACTGGCCGGCGCCTTGCTCTGGCGGCGCTCGCGCCGCTAGCCCTGCGCACGGCCATCGCTATAATCGCGCGCCGTCTGCACCAACCGACAACCGTAACCGCCAAGCGCTGCATGTCTTTCGCATTTGTTTTTCCAGGCCAGGGCTCGCAATCCGTCGGCATGCTGGCGCAGCTCGCCGGCGCCGAGCCGCTGGTTCAGCAGACGTTTGCGGAGGCTTCTGAGGTCCTGGGCTATGACCTCTGGAAGCTGTGCCAGGGCGGCCCCGAGGAGGAGCTCGGCAAGACCGAGCGCACGCAGCCGGCGATGCTCGCGGCGGGCGTAGCGACCTGGCGTGTGTGGCGCAAGCACGGCGGCGCGCTGCCTGCCGCGATGTCCGGGCACAGCCTCGGCGAATATTCCGCGCTGGTGTGCTCCGGTGCACTCGATTTCCGGACGGCCGTCGGGCTCGTGCAGTTTCGTGGACAAGCGATGCAGGCCGCAGTGCCGGCCGGGCAGGGCGCGATGGCGGCGATTCTCGGTCTCGACGACGTCGACGTCGAAGCGGCATGTCGCGAAGCTGCGCAGGGCGAAATCGTACAGGCCGCGAACTTCAACTCACCCGGTCAGGTCGTCATTGCCGGAGCGACCGCGGCCGTCGATCGTGCGATCGAAGCCGCGAAGGCGAAGGGCGCGAAGCGCGCGATCAAACTGCCCGTCAGTGTGCCTTCGCACAGCGCGCTCATGAAGCCGGCAGCGGATCGCTTCGGCGTGAAGCTGCAGCAGGTGAAGTTCGGGATTCCCGAAGTGCGCGACATCTACACTGTCGACGTGCGCAAACACGGCGACGAGGTGAGCATTCGCAAGGCGCTCGTCGAGCAGCTGGTGAAGCCGGTGCGCTGGACCGAAACGATCCGGGCGATCCTCGCGGACGGCGCACGCGTGATCGTCGAGTGCGGGCCGGGCCGGGTGCTCACGGGTCTCAATCGCCGCATCGAGCGCAACAAGGACATCGCGATGCTTGCGATCGAAGACGCCGAATCGCTGCAGCAGGCGCTGCAGGCCTGCAGGAGCAACGCATGACCGAGCAGACGCTCGCACAGGAAATCGCACTCGTGACGGGCGCATCGCGCGGCATTGGCCGCGCCATCGCGACCGAGCTCGCGCGTCGTGGCGCGACGGTCGTCGGCACCGCGACCAGCGAAGCGGGCGCGCAGGGCATCACGCAATCGCTCGCCGCAGCGGGCAAGGTCCGCGGCATCGTGCTGAACGTCGCTGATCCTCAGTCGATCGACGCGGCGCTGAAGAACATCGAAGAGCACGAAGGGACGCCGACGGTCCTGGTGAACAATGCAGGAATTACACGCGACAATCTGTTGCTGCGGATGAAGGACGAGGAGTGGAACGACATCCTCACCACGAACCTGGGCTCGGTGTTCCGCCTCTCGAAAGGCGTCGTGCGCGGCATGATGAAAGCGCGCCGTGGACGGATCATCAACATCGCGTCGGTCGTCGGCGTGATGGGCAACGCCGGCCAGACCAACTATGCGGCGGCGAAAGCCGGCATCATCGGCTTCTCGAAGTCGCTCGCTCGCGAAGTAGGCTCGCGCGGCATCACCGTGAACGTCGTCGCGCCGGGTTTCATCGCCACTGACATGACCGCGAAGCTGCCTGCCGAACAGCAGGCGCAGCTGACCTCGCAGATCGCCCTCGGACGGCTCGGCTCCCCGGAGGACATCGCCTGCGCCGTGGCGTTTCTTGCGTCGCCACAAGCGGGCTACATCACCGGCGAGACCCTGCACGTCAACGGCGGCATGTACATGGTCTGAATCGCTGTCAAGTGCTTTTCTCGACTCGGTTTTTGCAAATGTTGGACCTGTCGGGGTCTTAACTTAGAATACGCCCCCTGCGACCCGCCCCAACGAACTACAAGGGTCGGCGCGAAGGGTTCAAAAGCCTCATAGAGGACTCGTACACCAATGAGCAGTATCGAACAGCAGGTTAAAGCCATCGTCGCCGAACAACTGGGGGTGAAAGAGGAAGAAGTCACGAACGACGCTTCCTTCGTCGACGACCTCGGCGCCGACTCGCTCGACACGGTCGAGCTGGTGATGGCGCTGGAGGAAGAATTCGAGACCGAGATTCCGGACGAGGACGCTGAG
>DATEML010000155.1:0-13886 GCA_035275585.1 Steroidobacteraceae bacterium
CACGAGCATGCGGTTGACCTGGTACACCGCTTGGCTGTCGGCCACCGGCGTGACTTCGAGCGCAAACGACTTGAGCGGCTTGCCTTCGGCGTCGACCACTGCACGCACCGCGCGCAACGGCGTGCTGAAGCCGCCATTCGCAAACGCGTTGTACAACTGCGCAACTTCGAGCGGCGAAACGTCGAGCGCGCCGAGCAGGACGGAAGGCAGCTGCGGCGGCGCGCGCTCCAGTCCCAGCGCGACGAATTCGTTCGTGACCTTCGGCAGGCCGACGTCGAGACCCAGATGCACGGTCGCGAGATTCAGCGACTGCGCCAGGGCGCGCACCAGCGGCACTGGGCCGTAGAACTGCTCGGAAATATTCTGCGGCGCCCACACCTGGCCGTTCGGCAGCTTCACTTCGACGGGAGCGTCCTCGACGATGGAGGCCGCGTTGAAGCGCCCGCTCTCGATGGCCGCGAGATAGATCACCGGCTTCACCAGCGAGCCGATCGAGCGGTGCGCGTCGAGCGCGCGATTGAAACCGTCGAAGTTCGCCTGCCGGCCGCCGACCATCGCGATCACTTCGCCGTTCTGCGGCGCCGTGACGACCACGACGCCCTCGAGCTTGCGATCGGTCTTCTGCTTGCGCGTCTTGTCTAGACGATCGAGCTCCGTGCTCAGCGCTTTCTCGGCGTGGCTCTGGGTCAGCGGACTCAAGGTCGAGAAGATCTTCAGCCCCGCTTCGGTCAGATCCTCCTCACGGTAGTCGCGGCGCAGCGTGCGGCGGACCAGGTCGAGAAACGCCGGATAATAGCCGCCCGCCTGGGTCGAGGAGCTGACGATGCCGAGCGGCCGCTTCGCCGCTTCCAGCGCCGCGCGCTCGTCGACCACCTTGTACTGCGCCATCAGCTTCAGGACGAGATCGCGCCGTGCGCGCGCACGCTCGGTATGGCGCCGCGGATCGTAGTACGACGGACCACGAACGATCGCTACGAGTAGAGCTACTTCGTGCAGCTGCAACTCGGCGAGCGGCTTGCCGAAGTAGAACTGGCTCGCCAGGCCGAAGCCGTGCACCGCGCGATTGCCGTCCTGGCCGAGATAGATCTCGTTGATGTACGCGTTCATCAGGTCCTGCTTCTCGAAGTGCACTTCGAGCAGCCAGGCCATCATCGCTTCCTCGAGCTTGCGTCCGAGCGTGCGGCGATTGTCGAGGAAGTAGCTCTTGACGAGCTGCTGAGTCAGCGTCGAGCCGCCCTGCTCGATCTGCCCGGCGCGCAGGTTGACCCACGCGGCGCGCGCGATCGCGCCGAAGTCCACGCCGTTGTGCGAGTCGAACTTGCGGTCCTCGACCACCTTGAGCGCTGCCGGCAGGAGCGGCGAGACCTGGTCCGGCGTCACGACGACGCGATCCTCGCCGTGGATCGGAAAGATGCTGCCGATCAGCAGCGGGTCGAGCCGGAAGATCGGCACGTCCTCGCTGCGCCCGTTGCGCATGCTCTCGATCGAGTTGCCGCGCGCGATCACCGTCAGCAGCTGCGGCTCCTGCAGCGCGTCCCAGAACTGGAAACGGCGATTGACGAGGTCGATGCGCGAACCGCGCCGGCTGTAGCTGCCGGGTTGCTCGGCCGCATCGACGCGCCGGTAACCGAGGCGTTTGAGCTCCTGCTCCAGCGTGTCAGCGCCCAACGCCTCGCCCGCATACAGCTCCAGCGGCTCGGCGTACACCTGCGCCGGCAGCGTCCAGCGGCGTCCTTCGAACTGCGCGGTGATGATGCGGTCGAGATAGATGATCCAGACCAGCAGCGCGATCACGAGCGCACCTGCGACCAGCAGGCTGCCGGCAAGGATCTGGCGCTTCAGTTTGCGGCTCAGGAGCATCGTGCTGTGTTAGACGCGCGGATCAGCGTAAGGATCCAGCGTATTGCGTAAAGGAGGCAATCCGGTGGCGAATTGTGGCAGCTGTCATCGCCGCCAGAACGTGGGCGATACCAGCACGAGCAACGGGAACACTTCCAGACGCCCGAGCAGCATCGCCACCAGGCAGATCCACTTGCCGGGATCGCTCAGGCCCGCGAAGTTTGCCGCGACCTCGCCGAGGCCGGTCCCGGTGTTGTTCATGCACGCCGCGATTGCCGAGAACGCGGTCACCTGGTCCTCGCCGATCGCGATCAGCAGCACCATGAGCGCGCCGAACGCGACGATGTACACGCCGAAGAACCCCCACACGGCGTCGACGATGCGCGGATCGATCGCTTTCGCGCCGAGCTTGACCGGCACCTCGGCGCTCGGATGCACCAGCTGCACGACCTCGCGCTGCCCTTGCTTCCACAGCAGCAGCCAGCGCACGACTTTCATGCCGCCGGACGTCGAGCCGGCGCAGCCGCCGATGAACGTAGACAGCATGAGGATCACCGGCAGTGCGCCCGGCCAGTGCGTGAAGTCGTCGGTGAAGAAGCCGGAGCTCGTCTGCATCGAGACGGCATGGAACAGCGAGCGGCGGAAGGCATCGGCGGGGTCGGCTGCCGGAGAGCTCAGCCACAGCACTGCGAAGTAGACCGCCACGGCGAGCAGCAGCACCCACAGATACGCGCGGAACTCGGGATCGCGGAAGTAGCTGGTGACGCGCTTGTGGCGCCACGCCAGGAAATGCAGCGAGAAGTTCACGCCGCCGAGGAACATGAAGAAGACGGCGATGCCCTCGATCACCTCGTTGTCGAAGTAGCCGAAGTTCGCATCGTGCGTCGAGTTGCCGCCGGTCGAGACGGTCGAGAAGCTGTGAGCGATCGCGTCGAAGGTCGACATGCCGGCGAGCTTGTAGGCGGCGGCGCAGGCGATCGTGATCGCGATGTAGATGCGGCACAGCTCCTTCGCCGTTCCGGTGATGCGCGGCGTGAGCTTCGAGTCCTTGATCGGCCCGGGCGTTTCGGCGCGCATCAGCTGCATGCCGCCGACGCCCAGCATCGGCAGCAGCGCTACGGCCAGCACGACCATGCCGATGCCGCCGAGCCATTCCATCTGCACGCGGTAATACAGCAGCGACTTCGGCATCGAGTCCAGGCCGCTGAGCACGGTCGCGCCGGTCGTCGTGAAGCCCGAGACGGATTCGAACACGGCGTTCGTGAGCGACAGCTGCACCTCTTCGGCCAGCAGCAGCGGCACGGCGCCCGCGGCGCTGATCACGAACCAGAACAGCGCGACGACCAGGAAGCCGTCGCGCACGCGGAGCTCGCGCACGCGGCCGCGCGCGGGCCACCAGATGAGCGCGCCGACCGCGAGCAGCGCGAAGAAGGCGTGCGAGAACGGCTGCCAGTTACCGTCGCCGTAGTACAGCGACACACCGAGCGGAGGCAGCATGGTGATGCTGACCAGCATCACGAGCAGGCCGAGGATCCGCTGCACGGCGAGCAGGTTCATGCGCCTTTGCGTCGCGGCACGTCGAACAGCTTCTCCACGACTTCGACGTAGCGGCGGTCCGTCAGGAACAGGATCACGTGGTCGTCGCGGTGAATGACCGTGTCGTGGTGCGCGATGATCACTTCGTCGCCGCGCACGACCGCGCCGATCGTCGTGCCGGACGGCAACGGAATATCCTCGATCTTGCGGCCGATGACGCGGCCTTCGCCCTGGATGCCGTGAGCGACCGCTTCGATCGCTTCCGCGGCGCCCCGGCGCAGCGAGTGCACGCGCACCACGTCGCCGCGGCGTACGTGCGCGAGCAGCGAGCCGATCGTCACTTGCTGCGGCGACAGCGCGACGTCGATCGAGCCGCTCTCCATCAGCTCCGCATAGGCGGGCCGGTTGATCAGCGCCACCACCTTGTGACAGCCGAGGCGCTTCGCGAGCATCGCCGACAGAATGTTTGCTTCCTCGGCGTTCGTGACCGCGATGAAGATATCCGCGCTGTCGATGTTCTCTTCCAGCAGCAGCTCCTCGTCAGCAGCGTCGCCGCTCAGGACGATCGTGTTGCCCAACTGCTCCGATATGCGCCGCGCGCGCCGCTGGTCACGCTCGATCAGCTTCACCTGGTGCTCACCCTCCAGGCGCTGCGCCAGGCTGAAACCGATGTTGCCGCCGCCCGCGATCACGATGCGTCGCACCGGATCCTCGGCCTTCTGCATCTCGTTCATGACCAGCCGGATGTCCTCGCGCGCGGCGATGAAGAACACCTCGTCGCCGTGCTCGACGACCGTGTCGCCGGTCGGCTTGATGCTCTGGCCGTCGCGATAGATCGCCGCGACGCGCGCATCGTGGCCCTTGATGTGCGACGCGAGCTGCTTGAGCTGCTGACCGACCAGCGCGCCGCCCCGCACGGCCTTGACGCCGACCAGGCGCACGCGGCCGTCGGCAAAGTCCAGCACCTGCAGCGCGCCGGGATACTGAATGAGCCGCACGACGTGATCGGTGACGAGCTGCTCCGGACTGATCGGCACGTCAACGGCGAAGGCGCGATCCTCGTCGAAGAACAGTTTGCGGTGCTTGGTGAAATCCGCCGAGCGGATGCGCGCGATGCGCGTCGCGTCCTTGTTGAACAGGCTCCACGCGATCTGGCACGCGGTCATGTTCACTTCGTCGCTGTTGGTGAGGGCGATGAAGATGTCCGCCTCGCGCGCGCCCGCGGCTTCGAGGATGCTGGGCTGCGTCGCGCTGCCCACGACCGTGCGGATATCGATGCGGTCCTGCAGATCGCGCAGCAGCTCGTCCTTGACGTCCACCACCGTGACTTCGTTCGCCGGCTCCCGGGCCAGGTGATAGGCCGCCGTGCGGCCGACCTGGCCGGCGCCGAGGATGATGATTTTCATGGAATGACGATTTTCATTCTTATACCGGCTCGAGATTCGCGTACGCCAGCATGAGCCACTTCGTGCCCTGCCGCTCGAAATTCACCTGCACCTGCGCATGGCTGCCCTGGCCCTGCAGATTCAGGATCACGCCCTCGCCGAACTTGCCATGACGCACGCGCTGGCCGAGGCGGATGCCGCCCGGCGCTGGATCTTCCTCCACCGCTCCCCGGCGCGGCAAATAGACCGGCCGCGAAACCTGGATGCGCGGCCGCACTTCCTCGAGCAGCTCCGCGGGAATTTCGCGGATGAAACGCGACGGCGTGCCGTAACTGTCGATGCCGTGCAGGCGGCGCTGCTCCGCGTACGTGAGAAAGAGCTGTTTCATTGCGCGTGTCGTGCCGACGTAGCACAGGCGCCGCTCTTCCTCGAGGCCGTCGATGTCGGTGATCGAGCGCGTGTGCGGGAACAGCCCGTCCTCCATGCCGCACAGGAACACGACCGGGAATTCCAGGCCCTTGGCCGAATGCAGCGTCATCATCTGCACGCTGTCTTCCCAGGCATCGGCTTGCTCTTCGCCGGACTCCAGCACCGCGTGCGACAGGAAGCTCGCGAGCGGCGTCGACTGTGCCTCGCTGTCCGGCTCATAGCCGCGCGCGGCGCTGACGAGCTCGTTCAGGTTCTCGATGCGCGCTTCGCCGCGGTCGCCTTTTTCCTGCTGATAGTGTGCGACCAGCCCGCTCGCGTTGATGACGTGATCGACTTGCTCGTGCAGCGGCAGCGCGCGCGTCTGCTTGTCCAGCTGCTCGATCAGCAGCATGAAGGCATGCAGGTGCTGGCCGGTGCGTGCGCCGAGCTCCTGGATGCAGGCGCCCGCGGCTTCCCACATCGGGCAGGTATTGGCGCGCGCGTAGTTGCGAATCGTATCGAGCGTCTTGGCGCCGATGCCGCGCGCTGGCACGTTGACGACGCGCTCGAACGATCCATCGTCGGCGCGGCTGAACAGCAGGCGCAGGTAAGCGAGCGCGTGCTTGATTTCCTCGCGTTCGAAGAACCGCAGTCCGCCGTAGACGCGATACGGAATGCGCGCCGTGATCAATGCTTCTTCGAAAGTTCGCGACTGTGCGTTCGAGCGGTACAGGATCGCGCAGTCCTTGCGTTGCCCGCCCTTGTAGCTCCAGTCGCGGATGCGATTGATGACGAAATCCGCTTCGTCGCGCTCGTTGAACGCGGCGTACAACTTGACCGGCTCGCCCTGCTCGCCGGCGGTCCACAGGTTCTTGCCGAGCCGGCCGTTGTTGTTGGCGATGAGCGCATTGGCCGCGGCCAGGATGTTGCCGGTGGAGCGATAGTTCTGCTCGAGGCGGAACAGCTGCACGTTCGGATAGTCGCGGCGGAACTGCTGCAGGTTCTCGACGCGCGCGCCTCGCCACCTGTAGATGGACTGATCGTCATCGCCCACGGCGAATGGCAGGCTGCCGCCGCCCGCCAGCAGCTTGATCCAGTTGTACTGGATCGTGTTCGTATCCTGGAATTCGTCGACCAGCACGTGGCGGAAGCGCGAGCGATAGTGCGCGAGAACGTCGGGACGGTCGCGCCACAGCTCGAACGCGCGCAGCTGCAGCTCCGCGAAATCCACCACGCCGTTGCGCTCGCACTGCTCCTGGTACTGCTCGTACAGGCGGATGAACTGGCGGCGCGTCGGGTCGCCGTCGTCCTTCAGGTGCTTCGCGCGCAGGCCTTCGTCCTTGCGCGCGTTGATGAACCACATGATCTCTTTCGGAATCCAGCGCGACTCGTCGAGATCGAGCGCCTTGAGGAGCTTGCGGATCGCGCGCAGCTGATCCTCCGAGTCCATGATCTGGAACGCCTGCTGCAGATTCGCATCGCGCCAGTGGATGCGCAGCAGGCGGTGCGCGATGCCGTGAAACGTACCGATCCACAACGGTGCGCTCGGCGTTGCCAGCATCGTTTCGATGCGGCTGCGCATCTCGCCCGCGGCCTTGTTCGTGAACGTCACCGCCAGGATGCCGTGCGGCGACACGTTCTCGACCTGCACCAGCCAGGCGACCCGGTGCGTCAGCACACGCGTCTTGCCGCTGCCGGCTCCCGCCAGCACCAGCGTCGGCGCGAGCGGCGCCGTCACGGCTGCGCGCTGCGCGTCGTTGAGACTGCCGACGATGGGAGTGATGTCCATGAAGGGCGGCATTCTACCGCGATTTCGCGGGGTGCTCTTTCCGCGGTATTCTTTTACCGACTCCGAACTTGCCGCAGGAGGATTCGATGCGCGGCCTGCGCCGGATTTCGCTACTCGTGTGCTCGACGCTGCTGACGGCGGCTTGCTCGCGTCAGGCAGAGCAACCCGCGGCGCTGCCCGACACCACTGCGCCGCCGAGCGTTGCGACGACAGTGCCGGAGGCCGCGCCGTCGCCGCCGGAGCCGCCGGCCGACTCCAGTCTTTCGATTAAACGCGGCATCGTCATGCTCGCGCAGGATCGCGTCACGTTCCGTCCGTGCAACGAGAAGGCTGAGCTGTGGCTGCTGGACCAGAGCGACGCCACGCTGCAGGCGACGTTCGCGGACGAAATGCAGAAGGGTCCCGCGATGCTGTACGTCGAAGCGTACGGCGAGCGCGCCCCGGTGTCGGAAGACATCGCGGAGGCGCGCGCGTATGCCGGCACGTTCGTGCTCGAAGAAGTGCTGTACGCCGGCGAGCAGGGCCAGGTCCGCGGCTGCGACCAGCCGGCCGCAAACTACATCGTCATGGCGCGCGGCACGGAGCCATTCTGGGCCGTCGAGGTCGGCGACGCGGGTATCGTGTGGCGCCAGCCCGCAGAGCCGAAAGAGATCTCGCTCGGAGCCCCGCAGACTCAGGACGCGGAGGGTGCGGTGCGCTATCACGCCAGCGGCAACGGCCACGATCTCGAACTGCTCGTCGATGCGCAGGTGTGCCGCGACGCCATGTCGGGCGAGTTCTTCGCCTATTCGGCGCGTGCCGTGCTCGACACCAAGGAATTCAGCGGTTGCGCGCGCGTTGGAAAATAGTCTCGCGCACGAAAGCGCGCGGCCGCAGGCGCTGATAGAGCGAACGAAACGCCAGCCCCACGACGAGCGCGAGCAGCGGATCGGTGATCGATGCGCTCTGGTCCGGCAGCCACGCCTGCAGCACCTCGATTGCCAGCACCGTCGCGATCAGCGCGATCACGGCGAAACCGATCGACGCGCCCCATTCCTTGATGACCCAGAGCAGCGCGCCGTACAGGAACAGCTTGCCGAACAGCTCGGTCCAGTCGATCAGCTGGATCGCGGCGGGCAGGCCGATCTCGAACCAGCCGAGGAACGGCCACATCTCGAAATGACCCATCGGCGGGGCGAAGTCGAACGGCGCGAGCCCGTCGATCAGCAGGACGACGATCACCGCGAACACCAGCACGGTGCGGCGCGGCCGCGGCCGGAGCCGATGCATGACCAGCAGCATCGGCAGCAACAACAGCAGCGCGAGCAATTCGCCGGCCACGAACGTCTGATTTGCGACCAGCAGCCGTCCGACCAGCACGGTCGCGATGACGAGCAGCAGTGCTTCCAGACGACGCGGCCTGCTCACGACGGCGGCCACGGCCTGATTCACCACCAGCCAGAACGTCAGGAAGCTGAACACGATGACCGGATCGAACTGCGGACTGAACAGCGGCCGCAGCGCCGTCTTCAGCTTGACGAGATCGAACTGCGGCACGAACGGCGCGAAGCGCCAGGCGAGCCACAGTCCCAGCAGCAGCACCGCGCCTGGATCGCGCAGCGGCCGTTCCGCGCGCCCCGGCAGATGCATCAGCCTGCTGAGCCCGCCCCAGGCGAGACCAGCGGTTGCACCGAGCAGCGTGCCGACGGCATTGAGCGTCAGATCAGTGAGGCTCGGCACGCGCGGCGAAACGTAGACCTGCGCGATCTCGATCGACAGCGACAGCAACGTGCCCAGCGCGGTGGCGACCAACATCGACGGCACGCGGCGCCCGCGCAGCTCCAGCCACAGGAACAGGCAGAACCCCAGCGGCAGATACAGCAGTACGTTGGAAATCCGGTCGCCGCGGCCGGCGCGCGCCCACGACAGCTGCCGGAACGCTTCGAGCACTCCGCCCTGGATGGCGTCCGCCTTGAAGTTGAACGGGTACAGCGAGCCGTAGACGATCAGCGCGAGGACGACGATCAGCAGCCAGAAAATGACCGAGCGACTGTGCATGCCCGCCACAGTGCATCACCCGATCTTGATCGTGAAGTAGTGATCTACGAGCAGCGCCGCGAACAACAGCGCGAGGTACGTGATCGAGAAACTGAACGTGCGCATCGGCAGGCGCACGTCCGAGCGGACCTTCAGCTGCAGCACGCGGAACAGAAAGAAACCGCCGAGGATCGCCGCGGCCGCCAGGTAGATCAGGCCGCTCATGCCCGTGAGATACGGCAACAGCGTCACTAGCACCAGCAGGATCGTGTACAGCAGGATGTGCAGCTTGGTGAACTCGCTGCTGTAGGCGACCGGCATCATCGGCACGCCGGTCTTGGCGTAGTCCTCGCGCCGCGCGATCGCGAGCGCCCAGAAGTGCGGCGGCGTCCACGTGAAGATGATCAGGAACAGCAGCAACGAATACGCATCGACCTGGCCGGTGACCGCGGTCCAGCCGAGCACCGGCGGCGCGGCGCCGGCGGCGCCGCCGATCACGATGTTCTGCGGCGTCGCGTGCTTCAGCCACACCGTGTACACGACCGCATAGCCGAGCAGCGAAGAAATCGTGAGCACCGCCGTCAGCGGATTCACCCAACCCCACAGCAGAAGTATCGACAGCACCGCGAGGATTGCCGCATACGTCAGCGCCTGGCGCTGTGTCAGATGGCCTTGCGGCAGCGGCCGGTTGCGTGTGCGCGCCATCTGCGCGTCGATGCGACGATCGAGCACGTGATTGACGGCTGCCGCAGCGGACGCCGCCAACGCGATCCCCAAGGTGCCGAACACCAGAGCGTTCGGCGGCGGGAAACCCGGGGCGGCGAGAAACATGCCGGCGATCGCCGTGAACATGATCAGCATGACCACGCGCGGCTTGCCCAGCTCGTAGTAGTCGCGCCAGGTGGCGTGAGGATGCTGAATGGCGGGTGTTTCCACGGGCGGCCGATTGAGGCGGGAACGCCCGGGGATTCTACAGGCTTCTATCTCAGTTGCCGGTTCAGCGCGACGATCGCCAGCAGCAGCAGCGCCGCGACTGCGTTGTGTGCAGTGGCGAGCGCCAGCGGCAGGGCGCGGATCACCATTACAGGACCCAGAATCAGCTGACACAGAAGGACCGCGCCCAGCACTATCCCGGCGCCCCGCGCCGCGCGTGTCGGACCGCGGCGGATTGCCGCGAAGCTCACGAAGCCGAGCACGAGGGCGGTGACGACCGCGCCCAGGCGGTGCACGAAATGGATCGCGACGCGCGCCGGGTGATCGAGAACGCCGCCTTCATAGTCGATGCCGAGGCCGCGCCACAGCACGAACGCGTCCTTCGCGTCCATCTGCGGCCAGTACGAATTCTGACAAGTCGGAAAATCGGGGCAGGCGAGCGCCGCATAGTTGCTGCTGGTCCAGCCGCCCAGTGCAATCTGCAGCCCGAGCACGATGAGCCCGACGGCCGCGAGCGTCTTGAGCTGCGGCGGCGCGGCTGGCCGGCTCCAGTCCGCCTGCGGCGCCAGCGCGAGCCATCCGAGCAATGCCAGCGTCGTGAGCCCGCCGAGCAGATGCAGCACCACGATCAGAGGCTTGAGCAGCAGTGTCACGGTCCACATGCCGAGCAGCGCCTGCAGGATCACGAGCCCGACGAGCGCGATCGGCAGACCGACCGGCTGTTGCGGATCGCGGCGGTTGGCGATGGCGAGACCGGCCAGCGCCACGATTACCAGTACGAGGCCGCCGGCGAAGTATCGGTGCACCATCTCCTTGATGGCTTTGTGATACGTGAACGGCCGCTGCGGGAAGGCTTCGTTGATTGCGTCGACGTTGCGGGCTGCGTCGTCGGCGGTCAGGTGTCCGTAGCAGCCCGGCCAGTCAGGGCAGCCGAGCCCGGCGGCGCTCAGGCGCACCCACGCGCCGAGCACGACCACAGCGAAAGCGAGTACGACGCCGGCCAGTGCCAGGCGCCGGAACAGACGATAACGCGAGGTCACGGGTCGTTGTGTGCCTGAACCGTACTGGTTGTGTGCTGCGAGGCTAGCATGCGCACCGCCGGGAGTGCGGTGCTCACCATGATGAAGATCGGCACGATCGCCCAAAGAATTTCAACAAGGGGTATCTCGGCCCGCGCGCCGGGGTGTCTGCCGCCGCTACGGCGGAACGTCGCGATCGAATGGATCATGACCGCGAACACGGCCGCGGCCACGAACGCGCAGAGCCACAGTAGAGGTGTCGGCACGGTCATCTAATGCCTTGGTTTGATGCTCTGATCTAGTGCCCCGGTGAGTACTCGGGCACGTGGCGGTGCTCGCCCGGAGTCTGCATCTGTTGCACGAACGACTGCAGCCGCGTGACGAACGTGTAGTCGCCTTCGATCGCCATCAGTCCGAGCAGCACCATCAGAGCGAGCGGCGGTACCAGAATCGCCAGCTTCAACGCGAGGCGCTCCCACGCCATGTGCATGAAGATCGCGACGATGAAGCCGGCCTTCAGCAGCATGAAGAGGATGATGAGCGACCAGCGCAGCATGCCCTGCAGCCGAAAGTAGTCGACCAGGTACGAGAACGTGCTCAAGACGAACAGCAGCCCCCAGATCCACAGGTAGATCCTGATGGGATGCTGCACGCCCTCGCCGTGCCCGCCGGCCGGCGCGTGCGCTGCTGCTTCAGCGGAATGACCGTGAGCCATGCTCAACTCCTAAGTTTTCTGGTCGAAAGCGGCCGAGGCCCTTTCGACGAACCGCCGCCAAACGGCGTGACTTTTGTCGGCTACCACAGATAGAAGAACGCGAAGATGAACACCCAGACGAGGTCGACGAAGTGCCAGTACAGGCCCGCGACCTCGACCGTCTCGTACGTGCCTTTGCGCTCGTAGAAGCCGCTGAGCACGCGCTTGGCGACCACGCACAGGTAGATCACGCCGCACGACACGTGCAGGCCGTGGAAGCCGGTGATCATGAAGAACGCCGAGCCGAACTGCGGCGCCCCCATCGGGTTGCCCCACGGCCGCACGCCCTCGTCGAGGATCAGCTTGCTCCACTCGAACGCCTGCATGCCGACGAACGACAGGCCGAGTGCCGCAGTAGCGAACATCAGCGCCGCGGTCTTGCCGCGGTCGCGCCTGTAGCCGAAGTTCACGGCCATCGCCATCGTGCCGCTCGAGGTGATCAGGATCATCGTCATGATCGCGATCAGGAACAGCGGCACCGTCTTGCCGAACACGGTCAGCGCGAACACCTCGCTCGGGTTCGGCCACACGTCGGTCGTGGAGATGCGCACGTTCATGTACGACACGAGGAAGCAGGAGAAGATGAACGTGTCGCTGAGCAGGAATATCCACATCATCGCCTTGCCCCACGGCACGGGGAAGGCCTGCTTGTCGGCGGACCAGTCGGCGGTCACGCCCTTCAGGCCCCCCTCTGAATATCCGGGCACTGCGGGCAGCGCTGACGTCGATTCGTGACTCACTGATCGCTCCTCACATCAGGTCGACAACATCACGGCGAACAAGCCCAGCCATACGAGCAGCAGGAAGTGCCAGTACACGCTGCACAGCTCGACGCTCAGGCGCACGTCGATCGCTTCGACGTCTTCCCGGCGCAGGCGGGCGAGGGTTCGACCCCACACGTACAGACCGCCGAGCAGGTGCAGCCCGTGCACGGCAGTCAGCAGATAAAAGAATGCGACCGCGGGATTCAGCGGCGAGAAAAACTCCGAGGCGCGCACCTGCGTCCACGCGTAGAACTGGCCGCCGAGGAATGCGATCGTCAGCAGCCCGCCGAGCAGCAATGCGGTGCCGCCCCGCTCCACGCCGCCGGTGCGAACTGCGCGACGGGCGGCCTGCATGGCCACGCTTGCCGCGATCAACAGCACTGTGTTCAGCCACAGCACCGGCGGCTCGCTCAGCGAGTTCCAGTCCGTTGCCGGGCCCGAGCCGTGGTGTCCGCTCAGGCGCATGTAGTACGCGGAGATGAACAGGCCGAACAGCGACGTGATGACGGCGAGGAACACCCACAGGCCGACGCGCGCGGCGGGCCAGCGCGGCTCCTCGACATCGATCGCGGATCCCGGCTGCGCCTCCCACGATTTCGCCGACAGCTTTCGGACCAGGATCAGCCAGACGATGATGCCGGTCGCGAGCGCTGCGTAGGCGACGGTCAGACTCAATGATGCACTCCGTGATCGCGACCCTCCGGCGAGTTACCCGCGCGCGGATCGCCGGGCGGCACGTTCTGCGGGACGAAGTCCTGCGGCGCGCCGGGCACGTTGTAGTCGTAGGCCCAGCGATACACGACCGGCAGATCCTTGCCCCAGTTGCCGTGCTTCGGCGGCGTGTCGGGCGTCTGCCATTCGAGCGAGGTCGAGCGCCACGGATTCGGCCCGGCGTCGCGGCCGTTCTTCAGCGACCAGACGAGATTGAACAGGAACACCAGCTGAGTGGCAGCGACGAACACTGCCGAGATCGAGATCCACTCGTTCGCGATGTGCACGTTCTGGCCGATGAAGTCGATCGAATCGCTGTACGCGTAGTAGCGCCGCGGCACGCCGAGGATGCCGAGGTAGTGCATCGGCAGGTAGATCGAGTAGGTGCCGATGAACGTGCACCAGAAGTGGATGCGGCCGAGGCGGTCGTCGAGCAGCCGCCCGGTGATCTTCGGATACCAGTGATAGATCGCGCCGAACACCACCAGGATCGGCGACACGCCCATCACCATGTGGAAGTGCGCGACCACGAAGTACGTGCCCGACAGCGGCACGTCGACCGTGACGTTGCCGAGGAACAGGCCGGTGAGGCCGCCGTTGATGAACGTGAAGATGAAGCCGATCGCGAACAGCATCGGCACCGTCAGGTGAATGTCGCCCTTCCACAGCGTCAGGATCCAGTTGTAGACCTTGATCGCCGTCGGCACCGCGATGATCAGCGTGGTGGTCGCG
>DATEML010000156.1:0-13234 GCA_035275585.1 Steroidobacteraceae bacterium
CACGCCTGGGTCGCGACGCAGACGGATCGTCAGGTCGCGGATCGGGGAGGAATAGCGGATCTGCTCGCGGTACATCTCATATCCCGGCTTGTGAATGGTCAGGATGAAGGCGCCGGATTCGAGGCCGGCCACCGAGAACCGCCCGAAGTGATCTGCACGATCCCACAGACGGATCCACTCGGCGGTGGATTCCGCCGAGCGGACGTCCACCGTTGCCTCGACGATCGGGACCTTGCCGTCTTCCTCGAGCACACGCCCGGCGAGCTGCGCCGCGGGCACGTCGATATCGAAAACGGTGTCGCCTGCGACCTTGAACGATCGGGTCCGGTAGCCATCGATGCGGATGAAGTACTCGCCCGTCGGCAGGCCTTCCATGACGTATTCGCCGGTCGCGGAGGTCGTTGCGCCGAAACTGTGCAGGTTGTCGTCGGGGGTGCTGGATCGCGGCGACAACCACACTCTTGCGAGCGGCCTGCCTTGCTGGGTGAGGCGCCCCGACAAGCGCACACCGCGCGGAAAATCCAGGTCGACGGTGACGTCCGAGTTCGCGGGCACGTCGACCGTCCGGGAGATCTGCCTGCTCATGTTCACGGCGGCGCCGATGTAGACGCGTCCGGACGGTACACCGCGCAACTCGTACTCGCCGCGCTCGTTGATCGATGCGGTGCCGTTGGCCTCGCTCGTGCTGTCGCCCTCACGTTGCGCGGTGATGGACAGCCGCTTCAGTTCCCCAGGCTGCAAACCTCTGACCACTCCGCGAATCGTGCTGCCGGCAAGCAGCGCGAGCACGATGCCTTCGACCCGCTCGTTCTCGGCCAGCGTGATCTCCCGCGTGACGGTGCCGCCGGGTCCGCGGCCGGTCAGTCGATAAATCCCCGGGCTCAGGTGCGGATACGAGAATTCGCCTGTTACGCCGGAGCGGGCGGTGCCGCCGGACCATCCTTGCTCGAGACGGAACAGACCCACGAATCCCGCGATCGGCGTAGCACCATCCGCCGCGGTGAGCCGCCCGGCGATCAGACCGCCGCTCGCGAGGCCGATCTCCAGTGGCGCAGTGTCGTCCGCGACGACGACGTCGAGCTCGCGACTTGCATACTCGCCCGCGGAAACGGTCAGCGTCATGCGGCCGGCAGGAACGCCATTCAGAGCGAACGACCCGTCCTTGTCCGACGTTGCGAATTTGCGCATGCGCCAGTCGCCGTCATACGGACCCTGCCCGGCGTCGCGGAAGTCGATGCGTGCCGCTGCGATACCGACATTGGTCGCCTGGTCGTAGACGCGGCCACGCAGTGTTTGACCACGACGCAGCGGCAGAAGCACTTCTGACGTCGCAGCGCCTTTGACGAGCCGCAGATCGACGAGCTCGAAGCGCTGATAGCCGATCGCCTCGGCCATCACGCGCCATCTTCCGGGCGGCAGGTACTGCCACTCGAAGCGGCCGTCAGCGGTGCGGAACTTGCGCGCGCCGGGCGCTTCGTCGCCGACTTTGGTCGGCTGCGTGCCGAGAAACGTCAGCTCGAACTCGCGTACCGGCTCGCGCGTGGCGGCGTCGATGACGCGGCCCCGGAAGGTTCCGAAGGCAGTGGCAGGAGCCGTTGCAGGCGCGTTATCAGGGGCAGGCTCGACGGCAGGTGGTGCTGCCGGTATTGGGGGAGGAGGTGCCTCGACGATCTGCCTGGGTGCGACCGGCGTTTCTCGCGAATCCAACGCCCACCATGCAAACAGAGCAAGGCCGGCCACGGCTGCAAGCCCCAGGATGGACGCGCGACGATCGAGGTTCATGACGGAACGGGTCCGTGTGTGAGAACCTCGGCGGAGAATGCTCCGGCGCGTTACCACCTGCAACACCATCAGCCTCGTTACGTGGCTAGCAATCTCCGCGACAGCGCACGGCGCTGCGCCGGAGATTCACACGGAGGACGTCGATCGCTTCTACGAGATCTACGAAGCGGCGGGCGGCCATCCGACCGCCGATCAGCTCCAGCACGACTACCTCGATGCGGGTTCCGAAGGACTGCATCAGCTCGCTAAGCTGCGCAACGTCACCGGCGCGAGGATCGCCGACACACTGACCAAGCACCCTGAGCTGTATTCGCACGCGCGAGAGTGCATGGCGGCGCTGCCGCGCGTGCGTCAGCGGGTCGAGGTCGCATTGCGCGAATTGGTGCGCCTGTATCCGCAGGCGCGAACTCCGCCCGTCACGATCGCGGTCGGGCGAGGCAAGCCGGTTGGCGTGGGCAGCCCCATTACCGGCCTGCAGATCGGATTGGAAGCGCTGTGCTCGGCCGAATGGATGAACCCGAACGTCGAAGACCGGTTCGTACACGTGATTGCGCACGAGTACGCTCACGTCCAGCAGGTCGCCGCGCTCGTCGACGATGAGCATCCCACCGTACTCGAACGCTCGCTGATCGAAGGCGCCGCGGAATTTGCCGCAGAGCTGACCTCCGGCAAGACCGGATACGCGCACTTCGCCGCGCTGACGCAAGGACGCGAGAAGGAGATCGAGACCGCGTTCGCCGCCGACGTCGATCAGACCGATCTCTCGCGCTGGATCGACAACAGCACGATGGAGAAGGGCGCCGACCTCGGCTACTGGGTGGGCTATCGCATCGTCAAGGCCTACTATCAGCGCGCCGCGGACAAGCAGCAGGCGTTCCGCGAGATCCTGGAACTGTCCGACCCGAAGGCGTTCTTCGCGAAGAGCGGCTGGCGGCCGGGAATGACGCTGTAGGATGTCGGCTGGCGGCGTGTTCGTTCGTCTTTCATGCAACCGAGCAGCGTTGCGCCGAGTTGTATCGGCCCGCCCTCGACCTCAAGGAGCCCATCATGGCCTACATCGACGGTTTCGTGATCGCAGTCCCCAAGGCGAACAAGCAGAAGTTCATCGAGCACGCGAACAAGGGCGACAGCGTGTTCGCCGAGCTTGGCGCCACCCGTATCCTCGAGTGCTGGGGCGATGAAGTGCCGGACGGCACCGTGACCGACTTTCGCCGCGCCGTACAGGCGAACGACGACGAGGCCGTCGTATTTTCCTGGATCGAATGGCCCGACAAGGCGACCCGCGACGCAGCCATGGGGAAAATGCAAGAGCTGATGAAGAGCGATCCGCGCATCAACCCCGAGAAGAACCCGATGCCGTTCGACGCCAAACGCATGATCTACGGCGGCTTCGCGCCGATCGTGACGCTCGGCAAGTAGCGTTCGCATTCGATGCCTCTCCCGTCGAGGGAGAGGCATCGTCCGGCGTTGCTTCTTCGGCCGGACTGTTCGAAGCTAACAGCAGTGCGAGTGGCGATTCGCATTGCTATGACAATAACTCCATCACGGGCAATGCTCGGCGCCTGGCTGGCAACAGGCATCGCAGTGGCGCACGCCGCCGATACGCCGGCGCGGCTACGCGAAGATGAAGCTTCAATCGAGAGCAAGTTGCACGTTCCCGATGGGATCGAGCCCGGTCGCTACGACGTTCGCTGCGACCTGCGCGTCATGGAGAACGGCAAGCCGCGCAACATCTGGTGCTATGCGCCGGACTCCGCAGTGCCTGGAAAACTCGTGGCCGCAGTCCTGAATGCCACCCTGCGAGCGAAGTTCGTCCCCGCGACCCGAGACGGCAAGCCGGCACAGGTGCACATGATGCTGATGGTCAGGACCGTGATTACCGACGATGAGCCGCTAGTCCTGGTATTGCCGAACGATGGGGTCGAGCACGCCCGCCTCGGGTTGTTCTACATCGCGCCCCAGCGCTTCAACCTGTTCGCGTGGAATGCCAGATATCGCCTGCCTCATTCCCCGGTGCGCAAGCTGTCCGATAGCGCCGTGTACTGGCAGGAGTTGTCGATCGATGAGCACGGCAAAGTGACGCAGGCCAAGCTGACGAATGGCTCGGACGCACCGCTCCCTGAAATCGCCGAGCAAATGCGCTGGCTGATCGACCACATGCAGTTCCTGCCGGGCTTCGTCGACGGCAAACCCGTGTCGATGCGCTACGTAGAGCCGTTCATCGCACCCTGACCCGAGGCGAGCGCGAGGACGTGCTTGAGCGCATCGAGGTCGACAGGCTTGATGAGGTGCGCATCGAACCCGGCTGCTGCTGAGCGCTGCCGGTCTTCGAGCTGACCGTAGCCGCTCAATGCGATCACGCGCAGCGCCGGCGCCGCCGCCTTCAGTCGACGCGCGACTTCGTAGCCATCGATGCCGGGCAGGCCGATGTCGAGCAGCACCAACTGCGGATCGAACGCCGCGAGTTGCTCGATGGCTTCCTCTCCTGAATAGACGCACAACGTCTGGCGACCCTCGAACTGCAGCAGCATCGCCAGCGAATCGGCCGCGTCGCGGTTATCGTCGACGATCAGCACACGCAGCAGCGAGTCCGGCTGCGGGATTGCTGCCGGCGGCGCCGCCGCCGGTTGTTCGACGAGCGGCAGGCGGATCGTGAACGTCGCCCCCTGGCCCGAGCCCGGGCTGCTCGCGACGACGCTGCCGCCGTGCATCTCGACGATCTGCTTGCACACCGTCAGACCGACGCCGAGGCCGCCCTGGGAGCGATCGAGCCCGCGCCCGGACTGCGCGAACAGGTCGAAGATGCGCGGCAGGAATTCGGCGGCGATGCCGCTGCCGTTGTCCGCGATCTCGACGACGGCTTCGCGACCATCGACGGACGGCTGGATACGAATTTCGCCGCCGTCCTGGGTGTACTTCGCGGCGTTGACCAGAACGTTCGCGAAGCATTGCGCGAGCCGAACCTTGTCTGCCGACACCCAGATCGGTTCGAGCATCTGCGTGAGCGTCACGCGCTGCGCCTTGCTGCGGATCAGCGGCTCCGCGGTCTCGATCGCGAGCTGGACGCACGAGGCCACGTCGATCACTTCGCGTCGCAGCTCGATGCGTCCCTGGGTGATCCGCGCCACGTCGAGCAGGTCGTCGAGCAGCCGGCCGAGATGCACGGCTTGGCGCTGGATGATGCCGACGAGCGCCTGCTGATTGTCCTGCGGCACGAGCCGGGACAGCAGCTCGGCGGCGTTGGCGATCGGCGCGACGGGATTGCGCAGCTCGTGTGCGAGCATGGCAAGGAATTCGTCCTTGCGCCGATCGAGCTCGCGCAGCGTGCGCTGCAGGTTGCGCTGCTCCGTCGTATCCTGCACCGAGCTGACGACGTAGTCGCTGCCCGCCGCGAACAGCGTCACGACGAGATCGCGGCCGCCGAACTCGCTCTCGTAGCGCACGATCTCGCGCGATTCCAGCACGTGCCTGCACATCGCGACGCCGCTGGCCGCGCGGTCCGGCACGAGCTCGCTCAACCGCCGTCCGATGATCTCCGCGAGCGGCTTGCCGAACAGGGTCGAAACGTTGCGGTTCGCGTTCGTGTAGATCCAGTCGACGATCGCACCCGATTCGTCGCGCTGCGCCTTCAGGATCGCGTTCAGGTCCGTCGGGTGCTCGAAGACCGCCTGCAGCTGCGCGTCCCGGTCGGCGAGCGTCTTCTCGTGTTCGGCCGTGAGTTGCGCGCGCGCGGCATTCAGCTCCGCGTTGAGCGCTTGCAGTTGCCCCCGACGCTGATGGAGCTCGACGAGGACGGCGACCTTGCTGCGCAGGATCTCAGGGACGACCGGCACCGCGATGTAGTCGATCGCGCCGAGCTCATACCCCTTCAGGCGATCGAGCTCGCTGACGTGGACAGCGGTGACGAAGATGATCGGCGTGCGTTCCAGCCGCGGATGCTCGCGCACCAGGCGCGCCACCTCGAAGCCGTCCATTTCCGGCATGTTCACGTCGAGCAGGATCGCCGCGAACTCCTGTTCGAGCAGCCGTTCCAGCGCCTGCGCCCCGGACAGCGCCCGGACGCATTGCACGCCGAGCCCGTACAGGACGGCCTCGTAGGACAGGAGCCGCGCCGGTTGGTCGTCGACCAGCAGGATGCTGGCTCGCGGCGCGACCGCTTGCGCCTCGCCGGCCGCGGGCGCCGTGCCGGCGGAGGGATGTCCTGTCTGCAACGTGCTCATTGTGACCGTGGATGTTCGACCTAGCGTGGACGCCGGCTTGACCGGTTCTGATACGCCGAAAGCAGTAATGCCCCGGTCGGCGAAAAGATCCGCGCTCGTGGCCGGTTGTCGGTCCGGATGGCGATTGAGCCGCGTGACAGGGCTGAAAATCTGAAGGAGAACCCGCATGAGAATCCTGATCGGGCTGGTACTGGGCCTGCTGGCGGCGACCGCGAGCGCTGCCGAGCACTACGGGGCGCCTCTTACGATGAAGAACCCACTGACGCTCGAGGCCGCCGTCCAGCAGCTGGGCGACCGGGCCACGGCGAACGTGCTGGTCGAGTCGACGGTGGCGAAGGTCTGCGAACAGCGCGGCTGCTGGCTCGCTCTGAAGAGTGCCTCGAGCCAGTTGCACGTGACGTTCAAGGACGAAGCGTTCTTCGTGCCCGCCACGCTGGTCGGCAAGACCGTGCTGGTGGAAGGCAAGCTGACGAAAGAGGCTGCCGGCTACCAGCTCGTGGCCAACGGGCTGCAGGTGAAGACCTGACCGGTGCTGTTGCGACTGCCGATCGCTCCGGGCGCGCTCGCGGCGCCCGATAGCGTCTTCCGCGCCAGATGGGGCAGGGAGAACTGCATTCTTTGGGGGCGCGTGCGTCACGCCGACTTTGGGCCGTGCACGCACACGCTGTCCATCCGCGCGGCGTGGGGCGGTGTCGAGTACTGCCACGCCGACGGGCGCTCGATCGGTGTCGATGACGACAACTTCCTGATCCTGAACCACGGCAGAATCTACTCGACGAGCATCCGCAGCGAGCGACCGGTCGAGACGCTTGCGATCTGCTTCCAGCCCGCACTGGTCGAGCAGATCCACTCGGAATGTGGCAGCAGCCAATTCCTCGAGCATCTGCGGCCGCATGACGCCCTGGTGAGCCCGCTGCTGCATTCCATCAGGGCGGAGCTGGCGCGCGGCGGCGAAGACGAGCTGTGGTACGACGAACAGCTCACGAATCTGCTGGCGTGCATGCGCGCCCACCACGAGAGACTGCTCGATCGAGTGGACCGCCTGGGGTTGATCCGCTCCGCGACGCGCCGCGACGTCTATCGTCGCATCGCGCGTGCGACCGATCTCCTGCACAGCAACTATGCGAGCGGCGTCGACCTGGAGATGCTCGCGAAGACGGCGGGCCTGTCGAAGTATCACTTCCTGCGGCTGTTCAAGCTCGTGCACGGTTTGACTCCGCACACGTACCTGCAACGTAAGCGCGTCGGTGTCGCAGTTCGTCTCCTGGAGTCGACGAGCCTCACGGTGCGCGAAGTCGCGGTCAACGTCGGATTCGCCGACGACTCGACGCTGGTGCGCCAGGTGCGCCGCTGGACGCGCCGCACGCCCGGACAGGTTCGCGCTGCCGCGTCGCCTGAAGGTGGGCTACTGACGACGCACACAGTCGCGCTTCCCGCCATACCTACTTGACCCGAACACGGTGTCGGCGTAACCCAGAGTCGCATGTACTCACGTTCTCGCGCGTCCGTGCTCGTTCTGATCCTCTGCTTGCTCGGACCGGGTTGTTCGCGTGAATCTCCGCCCTCGGCAGCCACCGACGGCGATTTGCCATCCGCCAACGGGACGAGCGCGAAGGACACGAGCGCACCGCCCGCGCTTCCCTCCATCCTCGACACGATCATCGAGCCGCACACCGGCGATCTCGACGAGGTTCTGAAGCGCCGCCAGATCCGGATGCTGGTCGCGATCGATCGTACGCATTTCTTCTTCGATGGCGGCGAGCAAAAGGGCATTACCGCGGATGCCATTGCCGAGTTCGATCGCTGGATCAACCAGGAACTGAAGACGGCGAAGAACCTGCGAATCCAGGTGGTCGTCGCACCGGTGCGCCGCGATCAGCTGGCGAAGGCGCTGCTCGAGGGTCGCGGTGATGTCATCGCGACCTACGTCACCGATACGCCGGAGCGTCGCAAGCTGGTGGACTTTGCGGACGCGGGATTCAAGGTCAACGAAGTGCTCGTCACGGGAAGGGCGGACGCCCCATTGACCAACGTCGAGCAGCTGGGCGGACGCGAGGTCTGGGTGCGGCGCGGTAGCGCTTACTTCGAAAGTCTAACCGCGCTGAACGCCAGGTTGACGGAGCGAGGTCTGCAGCGCGTCGTCGTTCGTGAGCTCGATCCGTCGATCGAAAACGATGAGGCGCTGGAGATGGTCAACGCCGGTGTGTTGCCGGCGACGGTGGCGGATCGCTACGTCGCGAAGCTCTGGGCGGCAGTCCTGCCCGAGATCCAGATTCACGACGCAATCGTGCTGCGCGCGGAGGCGCCGTTCACGTGGGCGCTGCGCAAGGACAGTCCGAAGCTGCGCGAGCTGGTCGGCAAGTTCCAGAAGACCCATGGCGAGGGGAGTCTCTGGGGCAACATGAAGTTCAAGGAGTATTTCGTCAACGGCACGTTCATACGCAATCCACGCAACGCGAAGCAGGCAGAGGCGTTGCGGGAGACCCGAAAGTTCTTCGAACAGTCCGGCACGCGGTATTCGCTGGACTGGCTGCTGATCGCCGCGCAGGCCTTGCAGGAGTCGGGTCTCGACCACAGCAAGAAGAGTCACGTCGGAGCGATTGGCATCATGCAGGTGATGCCCGCGACCGCCCGGGATCCGCGGATCGGGATCCCGAACATCCAGAAGCTCGACCGCAACATCGAAGCAGGAACGAAATACCTGCGCTTCGTCATGGACCAGTACTACGAGGACGAACCCATGACACGGCTCGACAAGGCCCTGTTCGCACTGGCGTCCTACAACGCCGGGCCCGCCAGGGTCGCGAAGCTGCGCGCCGAGGCGCAAAAGATTGGCCTTGACCAGAACGTCTGGTTCGCCAACGTGGAGATCGTCGCTGCGCGGCGGATCGGCGCGGAAACGGTTACCTACGTGCGGAACATCTACAAGTACTACCTGGCTTACAAGCTCATGGCGGAACAGGACGCGCTCGAGCCGCCGGTCGTTGCGCAGGAGCGCTAGCCTCCGGTCTCACTCTTTCAGGAATTCGTGCAAATACAGCCGCGCCTTGCTCCAGTCGCGGCGGATGGTGCGCTCTGAAGTCGAGCGCATGGCGGCGATCTCCGCGAACGAGAAGCCACAGAAGAACTTGAGGTCCACCAGCTCGGCCAGCGCGTGATCCACCGTCGCCAGCTCGTCGAGGGCATCGCTGAGCGGTTGCAGCTCGCTCGCGTCGGCCGCCAGGTCGGGAACGACGGTCGGCAGGCCGGTGATGTCGAACCCGCCGCCGCGTTTCTGGGCGCGACGCTCGCGGGCGTAATCGATGATCAAGCCGCGCATCGCGCGGGACGCATACGCCATGAAGTGCGCGCGATCCGGAAACTGCAGCGAGTCGCGGCGCGAGATGTCCAGGTACACCTCGTGCAGCAGCGTCGTCGGGCTCAGTGTCAGGTGCGGGCCGTTGCGGCGCAGGGCGCTCTGTGCGATCTGCCGCAATTGGGCATAGAGGGACGCGAACGAGGGGTCTGCGGTGACGTTCATCCAGGCAGTTCGGGCCAGGGTTGCGTGCAGTGTGCCCGAGACGCGCAATAGGGCTCAATGTTGCGGATTGCGGCCCTGAGTGCTGCGCTGTGGCCGGAATTGCAGCGGCGTTACGATTGGCCCTGCGATGGCTGCGATAGACAAACACCGCTGGACCGTCCTGAGCCCGCTGCTCGACGAGCTGTTGGACGCCGACGAGGACGTGCGCTCGGTACGGCTCGCTCATCTGCGCGACACGGACAGCGACCTGGCCGACGACCTGTCCGCGCTGCTGGGCCGCCAGGCCGCGATCGAAAAGGAGCGCTTCCTCGAGGGGTCGGCCACGGCGCTGCCGACGGAGCCGGCCCTCGCGGGACGGAGCATCGGCAACTACACGCTCGAGCGGCTGCTCGGTCGCGGTGGCATGGGAGCCGTGTGGCTCGCCAGTCGCAGCGATGGCCGCTATGCCGGGCGCGCCGCGGTCAAGTTCCTGAATCTGTGGCTGCTGGGGCCCGCCGGTATCGATCGCTTCAAGAGCGAGGGCAGTGCGCTCGCGAGACTGGCGCATCCCAACATCGCCCGGCTCATCGACGCGGGCGTGACCGGCGAAGGCCAACCCTATCTCGTAATCGAATACGTCGCAGGCCAGCCGATCGACCGCTGGTGCGACGTCGCCGGGCTCGATGTCGGGGCGCGTGTACGTCTGTTCCTCCAGGTGCTCGACGCCGTCGCGCACGCGCACAGCAGGCTGATCCTGCATCGCGACCTGAAGCCGCCGAACATCCTGGTGACTTCCGAAGGACAAGTGAAGTTGCTCGACTTCGGCATTGCGAAGCTGCTCGATGAAGAGCACGCCCACACGCCGCGTGCGTTCACACCCGAATACGCCGCGCCGGAGCAGATGCAAGGAGGGGAGGTGACGACGGCGACAGATGTCTACGCGCTCGGCGTGCTGCTGCATTCGCTGTTAGGCCGCGCGCCACGGGGCGATCTCGACTACATCATCGCGAAGGCGCTGAAGAAGTCGCCGGCGGAGCGCTACCGGACCGTTGCCGCGCTCGCCGACGATCTGCAGCTGTATTCGAACCGGCAGCCCGTCAGCGCTCGTCCGGATTCGTTCTCGTATCGACTCGGGCGATTCGTTGCGCGCAATCGCACGGGCGCCACTGCCGCGGGCGTCGTGCTGGCCGCGATCGTTACGGCGAGCGGCGTTGCATCGTGGCAAGCGCGCCAAGCGACCGTGCAACGCGATCAGGCACGGGCTCTGTCGGCGCGCAATAACGCAGTGATGGAGTTCGTCAGCAGCATGCTCACCGAGGTCGTGCCCGCCGATCAGCCCATTCGCGTCGCCGATCTGTTGGAGCGCAGCCAGTCGGTGCTGTTCGGCGCCGAGACGCGACCGGAGATCCAGGCTGCGATCCTGAACATCCTCGCGACCTACTTCCTGAACGCCGGCGACGCAGCCAAAGCTCAACCGCTGCTGACGCGGTCGCTCGAGCTGACGCGCGATAGTCCAGACCGCGAATTGCGCGCCGAGCTGATTTGCGGAACCGCGCTCGCGGCCTCGCTCCTCGGCCGGTCTCAGCAGGCGCAAACCCGGATGCGCGACGCGCTCGCGCTGGCGAGCGATGGTGTGTCGGTGCCGCCTCGCTGCACCGAGATCGCCGCGAGACTGCCACAGCCATGATCATGGAGCGCATCGTCGGCAACTACGCGCTCGAACGACCGCTCGGTGATGGTGGCACGGGGTCCGTATGGCTGGCGCGGCGACGCGACGGGCGCTTCGAGGGGCGCGCCGTGATCAAGTTCCTCCATCTCGCGTTGCTCGGGCCGAAGGGGATCGCAGGGTTGCGCCGCGAGGGCCACGTGCTCGCGCGGCTGGAGCATGTGAACATCCCGCGGCTGATCGATGCCGGCGTGACCGACAACGACCAGCCTTACCTGGTGCTCGAGTATGTCGAGGGCAAGGCATTGGATCGCTGGTGCGAGTCGCGCTCGCTCGACGTTCAGGCTCGCGTGCGCCTGTTTCTCGAAGTCCTGGCAGCCGTCGCGTATGCGCACAGCAAGCTGATCCTGCATCGCCGCCTCAGACTCTCGAACATCCTGGTCACACCCGATGGGCATGTGAAGGTGCTCGACTTCGGCACCGCTGTATTCGTCGATACCGACGACGCGACCACGGCCGGCGACGTGCGCACGCTGCGCTCGCTGCTCGGCCAGCTGCTTGGCGGCCGGACGTTGACCACTGATCTCGCCAGCATTCTCAACGCCAGCTACGAGACCGTCGAAGCGTTCGCAGACGATCTGCGCCGCTACCTTGCCGGCGAGCCCGTCCGCGCACGGGCTGGATCCGCGCGGTATCGGGTGAGCAAGTTCCTGGCCCGGCATCGAATCGCCGCCAGCGCTGCGGTCGTCGTCATCGCCGCGATTGCGACAGCGGGCGGGATCTCGGTGCGACAGAAGCACGAAGCGACGCTGCAACGTGACCGCGCGCGCGTGCTCTCGGCACGCAACGGCGCCGTCATCAATTTCGTCAATTCCATGCTGGCCAATGCCGCGCCCTCGCAAGGGCCGATCTCCATCGCGGAGTTGCTCGAGCGCAGCTACTCGAAGCTGGCCACCGGCACGAATCCTCCGGAGCACGAAGCAGCGGTGTTGGCATTGCTCGCGCAGTTTTTCGCCAACAACGGCAACGGCTCGCGCGCCGAGAAGATGCTCGACCATTCACTGGAGTTGACCAGCCGCAGCACCGACACGGCATTGCGAGCACAGCTGTTGTGTCAGAGCGGCAGTGCCGCCCGGTCCGTCGGTCGCAGAGACAAGGCGCGCGCCGAGATCAATGAGGGCTCGACGCTGGCCGGTGAAGACGATCTCGCCGCAGTCACGTGTCTGGAGGCGCAGTCATGGATCGCGCAAGCTGACAGCGATCCTGAAGGAACGCTCGAGTTCGCTCGGCGCGCACAGGAACGACTGCGTCAATCGGGTCTGGTCAGGCCGGACTGGGCCGCAGTCCTGCTCGCGCGCATCGCGGACGCTTACTCGATGAGAGGCAATACGGCAGAAGCCGAACGCTACTATGCCGCTTCGCTGGCGGGACTTGCGAAGATCGGTCGCGGCGAAAGCATCGCGACCTATTCGATCCGCGGCCGCTGGGCGGGAATTGCCGCCGACACGGGCGATACGCTGCGCGCACTACACGACTACGAGCAGCTGTTGCAGATCGTGGCGGCGGGCTCGCTCAGCGGCAAACCACCGGTTTACCTGGTCGGCAGCCGCGGCATCCTGCTTGCACAGCTTGCCCGGTATCCTGAAGCGATCGCGAGCTTGGATGACGCGATCAAGCTCGCGACGGACAGCGACAACCTGCTGTACCTCGTCCTCATGCGCACGGCTCGCGCCGACGTGCGCGTCTCCATGGGCGAGCCCGCAACGGCTGCAAGCGAGTTGCGCGAGCTGGCGCCGCTGATCGACAAGACGATTGCCGCGGACAGTACCTCGATGCAACGGATCATGCGTCTGCGTGCGCGCATCGACGCGGCCGAGAGTCGCATGCCCGAAGCGCTCGCCCGGTATTCCGAGCTCATTGCGAAGCCCAACGTAACCGGTGCGATGCTGGCCCGCGTGCTAGCGGAGCGATCGGAGGTGTATCTGAAGTTGGGACAGACGGATCTGGCGCTGGCCGACGCGCAGCGTGGCGTAGCGGTTGCGCACGAGCTGCAGCGTGACAAACCCT
>DATEML010000157.1:0-36123 GCA_035275585.1 Steroidobacteraceae bacterium
CGAGCGGCGCCGGCCCTCGATGGGAACCATCGACGCGAAGACGACGATCGGGTCGCCCTTTGCATCTTTGCGCACGCCGGGCAAGCCGAGAATCACGGCGGCCTCCTGCTTCGTGATGCTGCCCTGGCCCTGCACCGTGCCGCGCGTCGTCAGGACGACACGGTCAGGGCGCACGTTGGCGGTTTGTTGCTCGCGGGCCCCAGTCCCCATCGCGAGCATGGAAACCAGCACCCCGACGGCACAAGTCACGCCGACGAGGATCGTGAGAGCGGAGCCGAGGCGCTGCGCGACGCCCGAGAAGTTGACGAGCAGCAGGGCGTAGAGCTCACGCAGGAATTTCATGCGACGCTACCGGCTGCCCAGTGCGGCAACGATGTTGAGGCGGGCGGCGCGGAGGGCGGGAACCGAGGCGCTGACCAACGACACCAGCGCGCCGCATCCCAGTCCGATCGCGACCACTTGCACCGGCATCGACAGCCCCGGCACGAACTTCGAAGCAAACGGGAACGCGAGCAGCGCGAGCATCAATCCGAAGCCGGCGGCGACGACGCAAACGACCGCAGCCTCCGCGACGATGAAGAGAAACAGGGTGCTGTCGGCGAAGCCGAGCGTCTTGAGGACCGCGAGCTCCGGCGTGCGCTCGCGAACCGATTGCATGAGCATCGTGGTCGTCGCAAAGAACAGCGCGACCAGCACCGCGCTCACGATGGCGCGAATCAGGAAATCCAGGTCGCCGATCGATTGCAGCTGCATCTGCGCCAGCTCGCGCAGCGATTCCGTGCGTGTCGAGTGGGTGGAATTCGCGAAGCGCCGGTCGATTGCATCGGCGACCGTCACGGCCTGCCGCGGGTTGAAGATGGCAGCGTTGAAGTGACTGACCGATCCCTTGCCGAGCGCCCGTGCCTCGTCGAAGTAGTCGTACTGGACCAGCATCACGTCGCTGCCGCCGGCGACGTCGCTGTCCGTGTAAGTGCCGACGATCTCGAATGACCAGTCGGTCGAGCCATCCATCTGCGCAACGTTCGTCACCAGCGGCACGCGGTCACCGATTTTCCAGCCGTACTTCTGCGCCAGCGACTGCCGGACGAGAGTGCCGGTGCGGGTCTTCTGGAACGCCGCTTCCTGTTGCGGGGCGACCGTGAAGGTAAAGGCCGAGAGCCACCCCGGGTCCGGCCGGATCGCGACGATGCCGACCTGCTGGTCCGGCTTCTGATAGATGCCGCCGGACAATTCCACCGGCACGACGACTTTGACGCCCGGCGTCGACTTGATCTGCTCGAGCAGGCCGAGGGGCAGCCGGTCGATGAGGCTGAGGCTGCCGTGCACCAGCAGCAGGTCGGCGCGCGCCCGGCCGATCAGCTCGTCGACGCCCGTTTTCATTCCCTGCAGGACGCCGAACAGCGCGAACGCGACCCCGACCTGAAGAAAGATCAGGATCGTGCGTCCGGGCTTGCGCCAGATCCCGGACCAGATGAGGGGGAGGAATCGCATGCGGTGGTCGATTTGACGCCCGCGGATCCCTGCTGGTTGCAGGACTAGTTATTTGTCCTGATACGCCATCAGGCCGCCCTTCAGGACGGACGCCCGAAAGCCGCGCTCGGACAGGATGTAAGCGCCGGCGGAGCTGCGCCGGCCGGTGTCGCAGCACACGACGTAGTGCACGTCGCGCTCCAGCGTCTTGAGCTTGAGGCGGATGAAATACAGCGGCAGGTTTATCGCGCCTTCCAGCCGGTAGTTCTCGAACTCGCTCGGCAGGCGCACGTCCAGCCACTTGCCGCCCTGGGAGACGATGGTGCGCCCTTCGTCCAGGTCGACCCATTCGAGCATCGGCTCGTTGAGCAGCGTGCGGAAATCCTGCTTCGCCAGCCGCATCAGCGCGCCTTCCGTCAGCATCGCGACGCTGGCGTTGCGCTTGGCGTCCGAGATGAGCGCTTCCTCGCCGAACGTGTCGCCGATGCCGAGCTCCGCGAGCTTGATGCCTTCGCGATTCAGCGGCGTCTCGCGCGTGACCGTGCACTTGCCCTTGACGACGACGTAGAAGTAGTCGCCTTCGTCGCCCTGCTTGATGACGATCTCGCCCGGTTTGTAGTCGATGCGCTGCATGCGCATGAAGATCGCCTGGATGTTCGCCGGCGGAATCTTGTGGAAGGCCTTCGTCTGCAGCAGGTTCGTCATCCAGTCGTCGGAGCTCGGGCCTTCTTCGTTGACGCCGCGCAGCTCGTTCACCTCGTAGGATCCGGTCTGGTCCCACGTCAGCATCATGTCGAGCATGTCGCTGTCGATGGCGACGTAGTCGACGCGATCGGATACGACGCGCGCCGCGTAACGGCGCGGGTTGCCGGGAGCGATCGGATTGCGCGCCTCGGGGGAGCCGCCGCGGATGACCAGTACCGAACGACCCTCGTGCAGCAACTCGATCACGCCGCTGACGAGGTAGTACGTGCGCTTGTCGGTATCGCCTTCCTTGAACAGGAGCCTGCCGGCCGACAGCTCACGCAATTGCGTTTTGCGCGCGAGCGCGTGCAGGTTCTCGGACTTCAATCCATCGAGGGGGGAAAACGCACGCAGTAGTCCAAGATCGAGCGGCTTGCTCTCCATGCGCTGGATGGTAGCACAGGCGTTTCAGACGCCAGGCGCTGGGACCGGCGATTTACCGCAGTAATTGCCAACCCGCGTCGGGTGCGAAGCGCTCGCCGTGCACGGTGCGCAGCTCTTCCAGACGAGCAAGGATTGCGTCGACGCCACGCGTGCGCGCGTACTGAATCGGGCCGCCGCGGAAGGGCGCAAAGCCCGCGCCGAAGATCACACCCGCGTCGATCAGATCGGCGTCCTCGACGATGCGCTCGCGGAGCACGGCGACTGCTTCGTTGACCAGCAGCAGCATCAAGCGGTCCTGCAGATCGGACGGCGCGGGCCGGCCCGCGGCGGGCGGCTTCTGCGGCTTGTCGTCCTGCCACACGTAGAACCCTTCGCCGGTCTTCTTGCCGAACTTCTTCTGCTCGTAGCGGATCGACAGCACGTGCGGCACCTCGGCGCCGGCCTGGAAGAACACCTTGCCGACACTCATCACCACGTCGAGGCCGACCACGTCGGCGAGCTCGATCGGCCCCATGGGCATGCCGAAGTCCTCGGCGGCGCGATCGATGAGTGCGAGCGGCACGCCTTCCTCGGCGGCGCGGACCGCTTCGCTGAGGTACGGCATCAGCACGCGGTTGACGAGGAACCCGGGCGAGCTGCGGCAGGCGATGGCGAGCTTGTCGATCTGCCGCGCGAAGGCGAGGCCCGCCTGCAGCTTGTGCGGCTGCGTGCGCTCGGCATGAATGACTTCGATCAGCGGCATGCGAGCGACGGGGTTGAAGAAGTGCAGACCGATCAGCCGCTCGGGGGCTGCGAGCTTCGCGGCCAGCTGCTCGAGCACGATGCTCGACGTGTTCGTGGCGAGCACGGCCAGCGGCTTCATCTGCGGCTCGAGGCGTGCGTACAGCTCGCGCTTCGCGTTCAGGTCCTCGAAGATCGCTTCGATGACGACGTCCGCCTTGGGGACGCCGCGACCTTCGACGTCCGCCGACAGCCGCGCCATCGTCTCCTCGCGCTTCGCCGCGTCCGGATAGCGCTTCTCGAAGAACTTGCGGGCGCGCTCCAGGGCGGGAGCGATGTATTGCTCGCCGCGATCCTGCAACGTGACGGTGAGCCCGCGGACCGCGCACCAGCTCGCGATATCGCCGCCCATGACGCCGGCGCCGACGACGTGCACGTGCTTCACCGGCTCGCCGCCCGCCTTGCCGGCGGACTTCAGACGATCCTGGAGGAAGAACACGCGCACCAGGTTGCGCGATGTTGGCGTGCACAGCAGCTGCGCCATCGAGCGCGCTTCGGATTCGTAGGCTTGCTTACCCTTGCCGCCGAAGCGCTGCCAGAGCTCGATCATGGCGTACGGGGCAGGGTAGTGCTCGGGGCGCGCACGCCGGGCGACCTGCGAGCGCATCTGGCCCGCGAGCACCGGCCGCACGACCCTGAGGTTGAGCAGCCGGTGTGTAAGTTTGCGTTCGCGGACGGGCGGGGGCGCGAGCGCCACCTGCTTCGCCGTTGCATCGAGCTGCGCGACGGGCGCAAGGCGGTCGACGAGACCCAGGTCGAGCGACTGCTGCGGGCGGATCGTGCGACCGGTCAGCATCAGGTCCATCGCGGCGATCGGCCCAGCCAGCTGCACGGCGCGCACGGTGCCGCCGAATCCCGGGTGCACGCCCAGCTGCACTTCGGGAAAGCCGAGCGTCGCCGCGGGATCGTCCACCAGCACGCGGTAGCGACAGGCGAGCGCGACCTCGAGCCCGCCGCCCAGCGCAAAGCCATTGATGGCGGCGACCGTCGGGCAGCCGAGGGCGGCCAGCTGGTCGAGCACTTCCTGACCGCGGCGGATCAGTTCGTACGCCTGGTCGGGCGTGCGGATGCCGACGAACTCCTTGATGTCGGCGCCGGCGATGAAGCCGCGCTTCTTGGCGGAGGTGACGATCAGCGCCCGCGGCAGCGCCTTGGCGAGGTCGCCGAGGATCGCTGCGAGCTCTTCCATGACTTCGCGCGACAGGCTGTTGGTCGAAGCGCCTGCTTTGTCCAGGGCCAGCCACGCCACGCCGTCCGAGTCGGTGACGAGCCGCCAATGGGTCGATCGATTCGCTGCGGGTGCCTGCATGCCCGGCTCCTCTACTTACGATGGTGACGCATCACGTCGGCGCGCGGCGTACCTGGAAATCGCAGATCAAGGGCCGATGGTCCGAGAAGCGCACATCGGGCACGTCGAACTGCGTGACCTCGATGCCGTTGGAGTACAGCACGAAATCCAGCTCCTTGCGCGGATTACGGCTGGGATAGGAGGGCAGGCCGAGGCGGTTCGCGCTCTTCAGGCCCGAGGCCTCCATGAACAGGAAGATCTCGTGGTCGCCCCAGAACGTGTTGAAGTCGCCAGCGACGATCACTGGCTTGCTGGCGCGCTTGACCAGCTCGTGCAGGTGGCGCAGCTGGTCGTGCCGGTGCCGGAACTTCAGCGACAGGTGCACCAGGAATACGGCGACTTCCTCCAGCTCCAGCTCGATGATCAGGCGCTTGATGCCGGTCTCGAAGTAATGGAAGCGCTCGCCTTCGACGCGTGGCGCGGCGAGGAACGCGTTGGCCTGCTTGCGCACGATCGGCATCATCTGGTTGATGGAGGTCGCGCCGTACTTGCACTGGTAGGTGGAGTAGTGGCCGAGCGAGTCGGCGATCTGCTTCGCCTGGTTGACGAGGCCGGAGCGGATCGAGCCGGTGTCGATCTCGATCAGCCCGACGAGGTCGGGATCCAGCGATTTCAGGTATTGGATGATGCGATCGAGAACGCGGGCGTTGCTGCGCAGGTAACCGGCGCCCGGCACGGGCAGATGAAATGCCGGGCCCGTACCGGTGGCGTACCGGATGTTGTACAAGACGAAACGCATCGTGGAACTGGAGCAGTCGCAGGCAGCAAATCGCAGCGCGACATTCTATCGCACCCCGCACATCACAGAACGTGCGGGCTGCGCGAACTGTTCGGTGCGCGCGCACGTTTTAGGGGTTTCCCGCGCGGCGGCAGGGTTCTCGCGTACAATTTGGACCCCATGGAGGAGCGAGTCAGGTGAGCATTTCTCAGCAGAATCCGGTGCGCGTGTTCGTCAGCCACGCTTTCGAGCCGTCGGACGACTATCACCGCGTGTTCGAGTACCTGGAAAGCTCGCACAACTTCTACTACCGCAATTGCAGCGATCCGGAGCAGCGCGGCACGGGCGAGCGCGACAAGCTGAAGGACGAGCTGCGCCGGCAGATTTCGCTCGCGGAAGTCGTGATCGTGCCCTCCGGCCAATACGCCGCGCAGCGCGAGTGGATCGACTTCCAGCTCAACTGCGCGAAGGGACTCGACAAGCCCGTGATCGTGCTGGAGGCGTTCGGCGTGAAGGAGAAGCTGCCGGTGCAGCTGGAAGCGCTGGCCGACGAGATCGTGGAGTGGAACGAGCGCTCGATCGCGGACGCGATCCGTCGCCAGGCGCGTCACGAGGACACGACGCGCTGGGACACGATCGACTTCAAGCTGGATTGATCAGTCTTCGCCCACGGCGCGCAGTTTCGGGCGCTGGGCACTCTGGTTGCGGGCGATGATGCCGAGCATGTTGACGATGCGCATTGCGACGCCGCCCGCTTCGGTGTCGGACATCTTGCGGACCGTTGCGTGCACGGCGCTCTCACCGCGCAGCGGCGACACGCTCGACATGCAAGTCGACAGCGAGCAGAACTCGTCGCGGATTTCTTTGGGCACTTCTTCGGCGTCGAGCTTTTCCAGATGCACTCGATACGCCTCGGCCAGGCGATGCTTGATCGGTCCGCTCGACGCCAGCATCGAGGTGGCGGCGAAAAAATGCTCCCAGGCGCTGCTCATGCAACTTACCCCCGCGTTGGGTCAGTGATCGCTCATCACCGCGGAAGCGTGTCCACAGTCGGCGGGAACGGTGCGCAAATGATGAGAATTTACTTTAACTTCGCTTGGCAGCTTTTCTTACGTCCGCTCAAGCGCGTAGAGCCGGAATATACTCCTGCAACTTCGAAAGGCAAGCAGGCGTCCACCGCATTTTGCAGGCACAACGCCTGAAGACCGGAGCGCTCCCATGACTGGTGTGAATGCAGTAGTGCTGATCAAGGCGGAAACCAGCCTCATCAACGAGCTGGCCGAGCAGCTGGCGGAGCTGCCGGGCGTCGCCGAAGTGTTTTCCGTAGCCGGCCAGTACGATCTGGTGGCGCTCGTGCGCGTACGCGAGAACGACGAGCTTGCAGACGTGATCAGCAATCGCATGCGCAAGCTCCACGGCATCATCGGCACGGAGACGATGATCGCGTTTCGCGTCTACACGAAGGCCGAGCTCTCGGCAGGCTTCGACATGGACTGAGCGCCGATGGGGTGAGGCGGAGTTCTGAGCGAATGACGGCCCGAGGCACCTAGATAAGTGTAGTTGCTAGGTACGTATAATGTATATTATGACAAATCTAGATACACGTAACACGCGCCTCATAAGGCTGTTCACTGCTCCACGACATTCCCCCACTTGTAGTTGAAACCGAGTCGCGCGGAGATTTCTTCATCCACTTCGCCGCGAAACTCCGGCTTGGTGGCATACACCAGCGATAGCGCCACGAGCTGCTTGCCGAGGATGCGCTGAGTCAGCGTGGCCACCACCAGGCCACGATCCTGGCGATTGGGATCGTCGCTCACGTCTTCGTAGCTTGCTTTCACGTCCACGCGCGAGGTCGCGTCGCCTTGTCTGTCGAAGGCGATGTAGAAGCCATACGCGACCGATCCGATGTAGCTGTTGTACGCGTCTTCGTTCAGATCGACGCCATCGTTCGGCAGGGAGAATCTGTACTTGTCCCGTCGCACGAATTCGAGCGAGGCCGCGAACCGATCTCCGCCCTTCAGCCGTTTCTGCGTACCAGGATCGTCCAGGTACTCGGCCAGGCAGAGCAACCGGCCCGCTGCGTCCCGGCCGCCGAGCTCCGAGCTCTTGCAACGCGGTGACAGGCTGAATGCGCGCGCAGTGTTCACGTTGACGATTCCCCGTTCATAGACGAGCCGCGCGCGCCACTCATCCGGGCCGGCCAGGTCGTCACGCTGCGTGTACTCGACGCCGAAGTTGAGCTGCGGCTGGTTGTTGACGAGATCGACGAGGTCGAGGTATTTGGCGCGCAGCAGAATGTTGCGAACGTTATCCATCGATCGCAACTCGGCGCGCCACGATTCCTCGCGTGCCTTGATGGCTCGCCGGGCAAGGTCCGGGCTCACTCCGACGTCCTTGAATTTCGTCTGCGCGTCGAACGCGGGCAGCTGGTCCGAGAGCTGATCCCGGAGATCCTCGTACTCTTCGTCCGCCCTGCGACTGGCAGCGTGAAACGGCGATTCCTCCGTGAACACGACCTTCCAGATGTCCGCGAACAGCGGTTCGGTTGCGAACCGCGGCACTCTTCCCCAGTCATCGCCCACGAGATTCAGGAAGACTCCGGCGGTGAGCGTGTCGCCGAGCTCCAGCCCGCTCTCGAGCTCCTTCGAACGGGCTTCGCGCACGCTCTCGGGCAACGCGTTCTTCACAGGCTGGTAGAGATTCGCGTCACCGACCCGCAGCCGCACTTGGCACTGCAAGCGTGTACTGGGGTCCAGGTCCGGCGGTGTCGGTTCCTCGCCTGCCTTGCCGGCCAATCGCGGAGCCTCGCGAAGACATCGACTGAGCTCGAAATTGAGCGCCTCGTCATCCGTGCCGCCCGTCGAACCGCTGTCTGCGGATGCCTTGAGCAGCGTAAAGAAATCGGAAAAGCTGGTAGCCGTCTCCGGAGTGCTCGCCGAGCCGCCGGTGTTCTTTGCCGAGAGCGCTTCGGCGAAGGCCAGCAGTTCTTCTTTGGCCGCCTCTTTTGCAGCGCCCGCCTTTTCCTCGACACCCTGGAACTCGCTCAATACGCGGTCTCGGCAGGTGTCCTCGCTGTCCTCCACCGAACAGGATTCCGCGTAGGCCTGCGAACCCAGAATGAGCAGGAACGCCGGCAGGCTCAGCCACGACAGCGCTTTCATGGATCGACCACCGAAATGATCCACTTCGCGCGACCGATGAAGATGTCCTTCGCGACCGTCTTCCCTGTGAACGACGGCTGCCAGCTGCGTATCACCGCGCCGTCAGCTTCGATGGAGAACTCCACGGTGGCCTCCTGCGCAGTGCTCGCAGGGATGACGACGTTCACGCGTGCAAACTGCCTGCCCGTGACCGGCAGCTCCACACTGGTCGTGCGGTTCACGATCTTGCCGTGAGTCCAGTCCTGATCGGGCCCTTCCGACAGATCGAGCTGGCCCGTGGCGTTGACCTGATCCGAGTCGGTCACAACCTTCACTTTCAGGACAGATCCGCGCGGCACATTGCGGACGCGCTCCTCTCTGAGGTCCAATGGCATGACTGCAGCTCCTGAGTGGAGTGTCGGTTGTGAAGGCTGGTTTCGGAATCGACGCAGCGGCGCGAACCTTCCGTGCACCTGACGTGCCTGGCTGCCGTTGAGTGGTCAATCGCCAAGTGGTGTCCCGCTCCGCGAATATACGCCCGGTGATGACGCCGCGCGTATGCACTTTCGTACAAGGCCGGGGGCTTCACAGGTTTGTGCCGTGATAAGGTACTGAGCGAATCTTGCGGTCGACCAACAACAACTCTGGCATGCGGGAATTCCTATGAGGCGCCCTTTCTTCCTATCCATCTCGTTGCTGATGCTGGCCAGCTGCGCGAATACCCAGCAGGCCGCGCGCACCGACGCGCCGGTAGCCGCGCCGCTGCCCGACATCACGATCTATCACCTCGAGGGTCGCAGATCAGAACGCATCGTCTGGCTGATGGAAGAGCTCGGCCTGCCCTACAAGCTCGAGTTCAAGCGCGGCGATCTCGCCGGCTCGATGGCGGCCATCAAGGCGATCAACCCCGGCATGCCGGTGGCGCCGACAGTCAAGTACGGCGACCAGGTGTTCGTGGAGTCGGGCGCGATCATCGAAACCATTCTCAACCGCCACGCGCCCGGCAAGCTGCAGCCCGCGCTCGACAGCCCGGACTATGCGTATCATCTGATCTGGATGCATTACGCGGAAGGCTCGCTGGCCTCGCGACTGATCGCCGACTATCGCGTGTGGCGCGTGCAGCCGCCGAAGCAGCGCTCGCCATTGGTCGACTCCGAGCAGGTAGTGCAGTTCGCTGAAGACTATCTCGGCAAACATCCGTGGTTCGGTGGGTCCGAGTTTTCCGCAGCCGACATCATGATGAAGTTCCCGCTGGATTTCGGCACCTCGCTCAACGTGGTCGACGCGAAGCAGTTTCCGAACGTCGCGGCGTGGAAGGCGAAGATCGAGGCTCGGCCTGCGTATCAGCGCATGCGCGCGAAAGCGCTGCCCGACGGCATGGTCGGTGCACCACCCGCCTTGCCTCAGCACGCACCGCCCGGTCCGCGTAACGCGACGCCGCCGTCGCAGTAACGGTCACTTGCCCGCAGCCCTGATGGCGGACGCAGGTCCGTCTTCTAGATTGAGATCTCCCTGGCTGCGGAGACAGTTCCATGAAGACCGGACTTCTCGCGTTCGTTGCGTTCGCCAGCACGTTGCCTGCCTGGTCCGCGCAGACTCCAGTCTCCGCACCGGCAGCGCAGCCCACGCCGGAGCAGATCGTCTCGGACTTTCGCAAGGACCTCGAGGCCAAGTCGGCAGACGTGATGGCCAAGGCGCTGACGCTCACCGCCGACCAGGCAACGAAGTTCTGGCCGCTGTACAAGGAGTACCAGAAGGAGCAGAGCGCAATCGTCGATGGCCAGATCAAGGCCACGCAGAACTATGCCGCCAAGTACGCGCACCTGACGGACGCCGAAGCGCTCGAGTACGTCAATGCGCTGCTGACGCGCGATCAGCAGGTCCATGACCTGCGGGTCAAGTGGCTGGCGAAGTTCCAGACCGTCGTTCCAGGGGCGACTGCGGCGCGTGCCATTCAGGTTGAACGGCGCCTGGGGCTGGTCACCCAGGTCGGCGTTTCTTCGCAGGTCCCGCTCGTGCGCTGAATCGACGATCAGGGCCGTGCGTGGCGCGGCTGGTAAACGCCCAGCTCGCCGCCCCCTGGCAGCTCGACCTTGGTCAGCAAGCCCCAACCCATGCTCTGAATGGCCGAGCACGTGACCTTGTGCTCGGTCATTTGCTTCGTGAAGGCCTCGATGTCATCGCACATGAGGTAGAGCTCGTGCACGTCGTTGCTGCTCCCCGGGTGCACGGCCACTTCGGCCGGCGGCAATGCGAAGATCAGCCAGCCGTGACCGACGTCCACGTTCGAGAATGCGAGCACGTCGCGCAGGAAGGCACGATCCGCTTCCGGGTTCGTGCTGTAGATGACCGCGTGTGCTCCAGTGATCATATGCGCTACTCCAGCTTCAGCTCCATTCGCACCTTGCCGTCGTTCGTCAGCGAAGCGCTACGATCGGTGGTGATGAACAAGCGCTCCGGAGCAACGGCCGTATTGGCGAGAACGGCAGATTGGACCGCCTGTGCGCGCTGCCGCGCGAGTGCTTCGAGCGCGGGTTGGTCCGGCTGCATGCCTTCCTGAAGACGCGCTTCGAGCCACTCGGTACGCGCGTTCCAATCGATGCCGTTCTCGGTTTTCGTTTCTTCCGGATACGCCGGCGCATCCTTCGCCGATTGCTTGTAGAGCGCTTCGAGCTGCGCCAGTCGCTTGCGCAGCGCGGCTTCATCGGGCGCATCTGCGAGCTTAGGCACGCGTGCGTACAGAGTCGCGGCGGCGATCGCCTTGCTATCTTCTGCGGCAATCAGCGTGACGGGCACATCGAGTCGCAGTTGCGGCCTCTCTGCCAGCCCCCGTGAAAGCTTGGTGAGCTGCTCGATCTGGTTCGCCGCCAGCTCGGCCGAGCCCGGTTGAAAGTCGACGTTCGCCAGTTCCTCGCCGCCGCCGAACAGTGCACCGAGCGCGGCGAACGGCGCGGTCACGACCTTGCTCAGCAGTCCCAGCAGCGCCTTCCAGATGATCGGCCCGAGGCGGAACTTCGGATCGTCGAGGCTGCCGCCGACCGGCAGCTGCAGGTCGATCACGCCCTGCCGGTCCTTGAGCAGCGCGACCGCCAGCTTCATCGGAATCGGGGCCGCATCCTTCGAGTCGGTCTTGTCGCCGAACTCCAGGTTGTCGACCACGATGTGATGCTGGGCGTCGAGCTGGCGATTCTGAACCTTGTAGCGCAGCTCCGTCGACAGCTTGCCCTTGCTGATGTTGTAGCCCGCGAACTTGCCGGAGTACGGATTGAAGGTCGTCAGCTCCATGTTGCGGAAGTTCAGCGCAACGTCCGAGTACTTCGCAGCCGCGAGCAGGTTGACCTCGCCGGTGATGTCGACCGGAGCGTAACGATCGACCTTGCCCGCCAGCTTCACCTTCGCGCGCGAATCGGGCTGCGAGGAGAGCCCGGTGATGGTTCCTTCCAGATCGACGATGCCCGTGGCGAACGACGGCGTAATCGAATAGTCGGCGAACAATGCCGAACCGCCGCTGATCGTGACCGACTTGATACGCATCGGAGTCGGGGGCGATGGCGCGGCCGCCGGCGCCTGCGCCGCTGGCTCCGCCTTCTCGCTCGCATCGTGCTTGAGTGCGGCAGTGACGTTGAGCGTGCGGTCCTGCTCGATGATCACGCGTGCGTAGGGCTGACGTGCAGCGACGCGATCGATCGTGAGGCGGTCCGGATTGTGGGAGACGTCAACGCCCGTCAGCGCAAGGTTCCGCCATTTGACGAGGTCCTCGTTCGTCGGTCCCGCAGTGGTGTGGAGATCGGCAACCTGTACGTCGCCGCGGAATTGCAGCTTCGGTGACGCGCCCTCTGCCGCCGCCGACAGATCGCCCTTCACACTCAACCGACCCGATCGCAACGACAGGTTCGTCGCCTGGGCGACGTACGGCTGGAGGATCGACAGGTCGAATGCATTCAGATCGAGCGCCAGTGCGGCCGTCAGCGGCGCGAGCTGCAACTCACCGGTGGTCTTGAAGAGCGGTTTGCCGCTCAGTCCGAGATCGGCGGTCAGGTTCACCTTTGCGCCGGAGTCGCTGCTCAGGCCCGCGACGGTGATCGCTATGGGCGCGACGTTGACCTGAACCACCGGCGACACGGCGCGATCCTCGAGATCGGCCGTCGCATTGGCTACGCGGATCTCGCCGACCGCCCATTTCCAAGGCTTCGATGTCGACGCAGGTGGCGACGGATTTGCGGCCGGGGCGGCATCGGTCGACGCCGGTGGCGTGTCGCTTTTCGTCAGCCGCTCGACACTCAACGACCCATCGGCTTCGCGACTTGCACGCAGATGCGCACCCTCGACCTCGACCTTGTCGACGCGCACAGAGCGACCGGCGAGCGCGAACTGGGTGCCGATGACTCGAATCTTCGGTACGACTGCAACGGGTTGCGACTGCGTTGCCACCCGGTCCGCCAGCGCGAAATCGTCGAGCTCGACCTCGGGCAAGCCGACGTCGAGCAACAGCGTCGGATGCAAAGACAGCTTATACGTCCCAGTGAACGACAGCGTGCCGTCAGCGAGCCGCACGGGCAGCTGGCCCTGCAGGTAGTCGTCGATCGTCTGGGCGCGCAATTTCCCGATCGCGAAGCGCCCGTCGGAACCGAGCGGCTGCGCGGTGAACCGCCCCGTCCAATTGAGAGTCTCGCCGGCGGAGGATTGGGCGGTGAACTCGTATGCGTTCTCATGATTGAGGTCGGTCCGGAAATCCGTGAGGGCGAATTGGATCGGCGTCAGCGTCGCGGTGAACGGTTCGGGCCGCGTGCGGTCCTCGAAGTCCACTCGCCCGCCCTTTACGGCCAGTCTGCCGATGCGGATTCGCGGCAGCGGCGTCTCGGGTTCGGCGGCGGCCGCCGCCACCTTCGATCCGGCTCGCGCCAGATTCGTCACGTTGATGGAACCGTCGCGCTCGACGATGAGATTCACGTCCGGCGCATCGAGCTGCACTTCCTTCAGCACGACTGCACGTTGCCAGATGGAGGCGATCTCGGCATTCACGACCAGGCTCTCGAAGCTCGCGATGGCATCGCCGGACTTCTCGGACAACGTCGCGTTGCGGATGCTCAGCCGGAAGGTGAATGGGTTGAAGGCAACATCGCCGAGTGCGAGGCCCCGGCCGAGCTCTTCGCTCACATACTTCTCTGCGTTGACGCGCAGCAGGTGCGGTACCCACAGGAACCCGGCGAGCGTGTAGACGACGATCAGCGCAGCGGCAATGCCGAGCGCAAGGCGATGCAACGCGAGGATCGCGAACAGCGCTCGAAGCATTGGCAGTGGGCGGCTTGCCAATTCTTGTTCCTCGGATTCGTTGGCTCGATGGCGCCGACCGATCATACTCGTCTCTTCGCGGGCCGACAGTAGTGGGAGAGTGCATGGCGAGCCGTCTGTTCGAGCCGATCACGATCGGCGCGGTCCAGTTGCCGAATCGTCTCGTGGTCGCGCCGATGTGCCAGTACAGCGCGAGCGACGGCTCGGCGACCGACTGGCATCTGCAGCACCTCTCGCAACTCGCGTACTCCGGCGCCGGACTCGTCGTCGTCGAAGCCACTGCCGTCGAGCGCCGCGGTCGCATCACGCACGCCTGTCTCGGCCTGTACAGCGACGACAACGAGGCGGCAATCGAACGAGCGCTCCATGCAGCGCGGCGTCTGAGCGGCCCGACCCGATTCGGAATCCAGCTGGCGCATGCCGGCCGTAAAGCTTCTACACATCGGCCGTGGGACGGCGGTGCGCCGCTCGCCCCCAACGAGGATCCGTGGCAAACCGTATCCTCGAGCGCCACGCCATTCGGCGAAGGTTGGCACGTGCCCCACGCCCTGACGAGCGCAGAGATCGATGCCACAGTAGCAGCGTTCGCGCAGTCAGCGCGACGTGCCGTGCGCATCGGCTTCGAAGTGATCGAGATCCACAGCGCGCACGGTTACCTGCTGCATGAGTTCCTGTCGCCGCTCGTGAACACGCGAACGGACGATTACGGAGGATCGCTGGAGAATCGCCTGCGCATGCCGCTTGCAGTGATCCGCGCTGTGCGCGCAGCGGTGCCTGCCAACGTCGCCGTCGGTTTGCGCATCTCGGGGACGGATTGGGTCGAGGGAGGTTGGGACGTCGCGCAGTCGATCGCGTACGTGCAAGCCGCGAAGCAGCTCGGCATTGCGTACGTCTGCGTATCGAGCGGCGGCGTTCGTGCCAAGGTTGCAGTGCCCGCAGCGCCCGGCTACCAGGTTCCACTCGCACACGAGGTTCGGCAGGCGACTGGCGTGCCGACTCGCACTGTCGGGCTCATCACGGACCCGCGACAAGCGGAACAGATCCTCGCCGCAGGCTCCGCCGATATGGTGGCGCTGGCGCGCGCGTTCCTCGACGATCCGCGCTGGGGATGGCACGCCGCAGATCTGCTCGGCGCGAAGGCGCATTTCCCGTCGCAATATCACCTGGTGCGCAGCGAAGGCTGGCGCCGCATTCGCGATCAGATCACGGCGGACGCGTGACTATCCCGCCTCTTCTGTCGCGGCAGCGAGCGCTGCACGCCGCGCTCGGGGTGCTCGGCGCTGCAGGTACATGATCCAGCCGGTCACCGCGAAGACGGGCATCGCCAGGCTCGCGATGAGAAACACGATCACGCCGGCGACGCCGAAGTAGCTGCCGGAATGCAGCGGGAAGATGCTCGACACGAGCCGCGCGGCGAGCGGCTTGTCGGCGTAACGCTCCTGTTTTGCCACCCTGCCCTCGCTATCGATCGCGAGCGTATTGAAGGCGCGCTCGTGGCGCGGTTGCTCCTCCAGGTAGCGAAACTCCATCGGCTTGCCAGGGCGCGCGGCCAGATTGACGTTGACCGAAGCGAATCTGCCGTCCGTCTTCTGCACGAACGTCTCCCACGCTCGTGTGAAGGCTGCGACGTCCGGCCCGCCACCGCGCTCGGGCGCGGAACCGGGACCGCGCCCCTCGCGCGATCCTTCCGGTCCTGCTGGGCGTTCGACGCCGGCGATGCTGTAGAGACCGTTGCGATACCACTCGTACGACCATTGCAGGCCCGTGAGTGCGATCACGAGGTACACCGGCAATACCCAGGTGCCAATCACCGAATGCAGATTCCACAGAAACGCGCGGCCCTTGAGCCGGAAATCGGGAATGAACCAGGTCCTCAAACGGCGCGCCGCGGGTCCGCGCGGCCAGCGCAGGTAGAGACCCGTCAGCACCATGAATATCAGCAGCATCGTGCAGGCGCCGACGATCTGACGGCCGATGTCCCGGTCGCCGAGCTCGCCGAGCATCAGCCAGCGATGCAGCTGACGCACGTTGCGGAAGAATGTCTCGGCGCCGCTCGCGGCCGGTGCCAGCAGCGCGCCAGTGTAAGGATCGACGTAACGCTGCTCTCTTGGCGCGAACGTCACGCGCACGGTCTGCGATGGCTCGCGCACGATGTTCAGTCCGACAATGCGCTTGTCTTGCTGCTCACCTGCAATGCGCGTCAGCAACTCCGTTGCAGTCAACGGCGTCCTGCCTGCAGATTCGACTTCCCGGCCTTCGCTAGCGAGCGAGGCGACGATCTGTTGCTCGAAGGACAGTAGCGCGCCGGTAGCGCCGACGATCGCCAGCACGATGCCGGCGGTGATGCCGAGGATCCAATGCAGCTGGAAGAGAACCTTGCGTGGCGACATCAGACTTCGGCCCAACTGCGCAGAAGGTTGTGATAGACGCCGGTCAGCTGCACGACGGACGGATGCGATGGATGGTCCGCGCCGAGGCGACGGATCGCGTTGTCGAGGTCGAACAGCAACGCGCGTTGTCCATCGTCCCGCACCATGCTCTGGATCCAGAAGAACGACGCGATGCGTCGGCCGCGCGTAATCGCCTTGACGTGATGCAAGCTGCTCGCTGGATATAGAACGATTGCGCCGGCCGGCAGCTTCACGCTATGCGTGCCGTACGTGTCCTCGACGACCAGCTCGCCGCCGTCGTAGTCGGTCGGCTCGGACAGAAACAGCGTCGCGGACACGTCCGTGCGCACGCGCATGCCGCTCGCACTGGCGATGCGAATCGCGTTGTCGACGTGAGTGCCGAAGCCGTCGCCGACGTCATAGCAGTTGAAGAGCGGCGGAAAGATCCGGTTCGGCAGCGCCGCCGAGATGAACAAAGGGCTGCGCGACACTGCGCCGAGCACGACCTTGCCGAGGTCGAGCGCCACTTCGGAATGTTCGGCAAGCTGTCGATTGTGTTTGACCTGCGCCGACTGATGACCGGCGGTGACACGGCCGTCGATCCACTCGGCGCGCTCGAGCAGGCGCTGGCAGTGCGCCAGCTCCTGCGCTGCGAGCACGCCGGGAATCTGCAGCAACAAGGGCGCGTCTCGCGGCAGGCTAGAACGCGAAGTCCGCGCCTAGCAGATACGAGCGCTCAGGACCGGGGTTGTAGCGTCCGCCATTGTTGTTGAGTCCGATGGCGTACACCTCATCGGTGACGTTGTTTACGTTCAGTCGCAACGTTACTCGGTCGTTCGCTTGCCACGCGGCCGTCGCACTGTAGACCCAGTAAGCGGGCGCGCTCGGCGCCCCGGTGCCGGTCGGTGCGGTCGACGAGCTGCGCGCGACCGTATCCATGTAGCGCGCTCCGCCGCCGATAGAAAAGCCGAGCGGCAGCTGGTACGTGGTCCAGAGGTTGCCGGAATTTCGCGGCGTCCATTGCAGTGTCGCGTCCTGTTGACCCGGCGCGACGGACTTGGCGAATTCGCTGTCGAGGTACGAATACCCTGCGAACACCTGCCATTGCGGCGTGATGAGCCCGCTCACCGACAGCTCGATGCCGTCCACCTGCTGTTCGCTGTCGAAGCTCACAGCCACGACCGTGCCGCCGATGGTCTCGCTCGTGACGACATTGGTATTGACCGTGTGAAACAGCGCGGCAGCCGTCGACAGCCGCCCCCCGAGCAGGTCCCACTTCGTACCGAGCTCGTAGTTCGTCGACTTCTGCGGCTCGAGCGCCGGGTTGTTGGCGTTCGTCGTAGTCGGCGTCAGCGTGAAGTTCAGTCCGCCCGGCGGCGTCTGAGTCGTCGCTGCCGCGAGGTAGACGCTGCCGTTGTCGGCGGGCTTGAAAACCACGCCGCCGTTCCAGCTGGTCAGCGTGTCCGACACGTCGAGCTTGATGTCGGCAGTGCCCGATCCCGGGATCGCAACACTGAGGAAGTCGGTGTCGTAGCGCTCGACGCGCACGCCCGCCGACAGCTGCCATTGACGGCTCAGCTCGATGGTGTCGAAACCGTAGGCCGCGACAGTGTCCGTCTCGCCGCGGGTGAACGCACCCGTGCGCGCCGGCGCAGAGTCGGTGACCGGATCGTGGGGGTTCGGGTGATAGATGTCGGCCGGCGGCGCCGTGCCGGCGCCCGTGCGCCCCGGGCTGATCTGGGTTTCGTTGGCATACTCGACACCCGTGCTCATCGAATGTTCGAGGCCGCCCGTCATGAACTCGAAGCTCAGGTTCGTCTGGTTCGTGAAGTTACGGTTGATGCGCTCGTTGATCTGACGCGCACGTGTGACGAGGCCGGTGACCGGATCGAATGCGTCGGCGTTCTGGATCGTCGTGACCACGGCCAGGCGGTGGTTGTCGCTATAGCGCGAAACATTGCGCAGCGTCACGCCCAGTGCGAAGTCGTGCTCGAAGCGCGCCATGTAGCTGTCGGAGTCGACGTCGTCGAAGTCGAGATTGGCAATGCCGTAGAAGTTGCTCTGATCGACGTGGCCGACCGGCGGTGTCGTCGAGATCAGGCCGGGAAGTGCAGCGGCCGGCAGGCCGTAGTCCGGCGTGCTTTCCTGCCGCAGGATCTGCGCAGCCAGTGCGAGCCGTGTATCGGCGCCGAGCCCGATCGCGAGCGACGGTGCAATGCCCCACGCATCATGTTCGACTTCGTCGCGGCCGGCGACGCCACCGTCCTGCCACATCGCATTCAGACGCACGGCTGTGCCGCCGAGGAACGACTCCGACAGCGGCTGATTGAAATCGACCGTGCCGCGCACGTGATCGTTCGTACCATACGTGACGCCCATGAGACGCAGCGGCTGCTCGGTCGGTGTCTTGGTCACGAGATTCACGGAGCCGGCGGCGTTGCCGCGGCCCGTGTACGAGCCCGACGGTCCTTTCGACACCTCGACCTGATCGAGATTGAACACGTCGCGGCTGTAGGCAGCCTGGTCGCGCACGCCGTCGATGAAAATGCTGTTGGTCGCATCGAAGCCGCGCATGAAGAAGCTGTCGCCTGCGGTGTTGGAAGCGCCGCCGCCCTCGCCTGCCAGCATCGTGATGCCTGGTGTGTTACGCAGCACGTCCGAAAGTGTGATGGCAGCCTGCTCGCGGAACACCGTCTTCGGAATCACCACGACCGTTTGCGGCATGTTCACGAGCTCGGCCGTGTACTTCGGCGAGGACACTTCGCTGCGGTACTTCTGGCCTTCGACCGTGACTTCTTCGAGCGTCTGGCCGCGGCGTCGGCTCGGTCGTGATGATGCGCGCTCCGAGGATGAGGATTGCTCCGCGGCCGCAGCGAGCACTGCTGAAGAATCGCTCGACGTCGCCGCTTCCTGCGCGTGAAGGATGGAGGGGCTTGCTGCTCCGAGGACCACGCTGATCGCCGCTGCGAGCGGGCCACGCGAGTGTCCGGCTCGGAAAGGATCGTGCAGCGGCATGGCCGTTCTCCCTGTTCTTGGGCGCATCAGTGAATGGCCGAAACTCTAATGCGAATTATTCTTATTTGCAACAGCTATACGAAGTCATGACAAATGATTTCTAACTTCTGTCCTTACAACTCGTTACGGCGTCTTCGTGAGGTTGAAAGTAAAAAGGCCGCCCGGACTGCGGGCGGCCTCTTGGTGTCGCAAACGTTCCTGCGATCAGTTCTTCTGATCCTGAGCGACGCGCGTGCCGTCCTGGTCGACGAACTTGTAGGTCACTGCGCCGAAGAACATCTCGTCCCAACTCTGCTGACCCCACGGCACCTTGCGCGACGGATCCGGGTTCGCCTTGTTCTGCGTCGAGTTGTCGAACGCGGCGACCGCAGTCACCTTCGTGCCCGCCGGCATGAACTTCGGCTCCTTCAACTCGTAGTCCAGCTGCCAGTTGTAGTTGTACTTCGCGATGTTGAGCAGTTCTTCTTTGCGTCCGTCCGGATACTCGGCATAGAAGCGCATGCGCTTACCGCGGAAATGCATGTGCGGCAGCATGCTGTACAGGTGCGCGTCCTTCTTGATCGTGATCGTCTGGCGCATCTCGTGATCCGGGTCGAACGGCGGGATCGGATCCCAGCCCTGCGTGAAGATGCACGCGCAATCCGGAATCATGCGCTCGGTCGGAACCTCGTTGTCCTCGTAGAACCACAGGCCGATCTCGCCGGCGTCGACCGTCGCTTTGCCGTTGGTCGTGTAGTGCAGCTGCAGCGCCAGCGTCGAGCCCTTCTTCAGCAAGCCACCCGTGTTCGGCGGCTCCAGCTGCGGCTGCGCGCCCGGAATGTAAGCGGTGATGCGCGCCGCATTCGGATCGGCGCGACCGAAATCGATGCGCTGATCCTTCGGCGCATCCGGCGGAATCAGCTGATTGAGCGTGTGGTGCAGGACCGTGCGATCGCCCGCGATGTACTGGCTCGCGCGCACCCACCGGTCGCGATCCAGGCCTTCGATCGGCACCTTGATATAGCGATAGTCGAGTACACCGCTCGCCGGTACTTCCTGCGCCGGGATCTTGACGACCAGGTCCGGCTCGCCGTATGCCCACTTGGTCGGCGGCCACTTCAGTTGCGTGAGCGGATCGACGCCGTCGTCCTTCTGCGCGCCCGCTTCGATCCAGTGGATCAGCGTCTGCTGCTCCTGCGGCGTCAGTGTGAACGTCTCTTTGAAGTCGCCGACGTGCGGATCGATCTGGCCCGGCGGCATCCGCTTGGTCAGCACCACTTCGCGGATCATGGGCGCGAAGCCTTGAACGATCGCATGGCTGTTCATCGCGAATGGCGCGATGCCGCCTTCGCGATGGCAGCGGGCGCAGTTCTCCGCGAGGATCGGCGCGATGTCCTTCGAATAGGAGATCGTGCTCTTGTGATGCCCGCGCTCTGCCGCGGCGACGTACGTCACGGCCGTGCCCCGCGCCCTCACCTTCGCCTTCTTCACTTCACGGCCGGCGAGCACGTCGTCGATCGCACGCACGAAGTACTTGTTGGCGGGACCGCGATACAAGACGTCGGTCGTGCCGGACTGAATCAGGAACACTTCGCCGATCCTGCCGACGCCGAGGCCTTCCGAAACGAGCTGCGTCTCATCCATCAGCACGGGAATATCGAGCCCGTGCTTGTCGAGCTCCTGCTGCACTGACGCGCGCGTTTCGCTCGCAACCGGATCGATCATGAAGAACTTGATCGTGTCCTGGTACTTGGCGCGCGCTTCGTTGAAGGCTGCGAGGTCCTTGTCGCTGACCGGCCGGCCGCTGCTCTGGACCAGCAAAGCGATGGCCTTGTGGTCATCGTAGTAGCTCATCTGGTGGAAGTAGCCCCGCTGATCCAGCAGGGAGAAATCTCCGACGCGCTTCGCGTCGGTGGCCGCGCTGGCCGCGGTGCCGGCGCTCAACAGCGCCAGCGCAAGAATCACTCTCTTCACGACGGTCTCCCCAATTTCAGTTTGGCCAAAACTGCAGATCGGATTCAGGCCTGCCAAGCGGTTCGCACAGCGTACATTGCGCGCACCGTGAAGGCTACGGCGCGCGATAGTCGTGTGGATGCGTGCAGAGCGGAAGTTCCGGCCGGCGAGCCGCAGGACCGCACCGGCGAACGGCGACAGAAGCGGCTCAGTGCGCTGCTGCTTCGGCCTGATGCCGCTCCTGCTCGCGCGCACCGGCCAGGATTCCAGGCAGTGCGTAGTTGCCTTCGTGGCAGGCGTACTCGAATACGCGCTCGCGCGTCGCGTTGAAGGTTATCTCGCCGCGCCACGGACGCGCGTACAGGGCGGGATCTTCGACGGTGAACTCGTAGAGAATTTCGCTGGGTGAAACACGCGTGAGACGCTCGGTGACCTTGCCGCCCTCCGTGAGCGGCACGACGCCGGTCGCATGCAGCGGATGGAAGCGAGTCGTTTCGACGATCAACGTCCCGCCGTCCCAGCGGCCGACGGAGTCCCCGTGCAACGTACGGACGGCCGCCGGCGGGTGATGACCGCCGATGCGCACGACGCGCGCGTAGTTGTTCATCTCCGCGCGAATGACCAGCGCGTCCGCGGTCTGCACGAACTCGTAATTGTTGTTGTACAGATAATTCAGCATCGGCGGACCAGCGCTGTTGCTGTTGATGATGCAGCGCTCGCCGAGCGGCCGCGCTTCCGGACCGTCGAAATTCGCCCGCGCTTCGTCCAGCCGCTCGCGCACGCCTTCCCGAAACGGAATCTGCCCGTCGGCCGGATCCACGATCCAGGAGGTCCGGTATTCGCCTCTCACGCGCGCGAACGTCGTACCGGGATCGATCCAGAATGCGTTGTAGCCACGGCCGCCCTTGAGGTCGGAGCCGTTCAGCGGCTTGCTTTCGTCGAGCTCGTCGTCGGTGCGCTGGCGCACGACCTGCGGATGCGAAGCTGTCTGTGCCGCGACCTCGCCCGGCGGAATGACCAGCGAGGTGTAGCGCGCCGGTCTTTGCAAAGAAGTGATGGTGGCGTTGGTCCAGTTCCCTTCGAAGCTCGGGTGGCCATCAGGCGCACGCGGCGGATCATAGTCCGCACCGGCTACCTCAGCACTGACCGGCGCTGAGACGCAGATCGCACCGAACAGCGCGACGATGCTATTTGCGCGCTGCATGTGACTTGCGCGACGAGGGTGTCAGGGGCCGCCGGCCCGTTGCGCTGCGCCGCTGCGACTTGCGCCGGCAGCTCGCGAGCCAAGCGATGCGCGCGCTGGCCGCCTTTTCGGCCGCATCCTCGATCTCGCGATACGCCTTGACGATGGCACGGCCCAGATCCGTCAGTTGCGCGCCGCCACCGCCGCTGCCGCCGACACTGGCGGTCGTCGCAGGGTCGGTGAACATCCTGTTGACGTCGTCCAGCAGCAGCCAGGCGCGACGGTAGCTCATCCCCAGTTCGCGCGCCGCCTGTGACAGAGAGCCGGTGGCCTCGATGTGCTCGAGTAGCGCGATCTTGCCAGGGCCGAGCGCGCTGTCCGGACTCAGGTCGATCCGCAGCCGGATCGTCGGCGTTTCAGACTTGCTCATGGCGCCGAATGGTACTGCCAAACGACCGTAGACGCTTGCACGGACGGTCAGCGCCTCGTATCGTTATGTCCGCTTCGATATAACGATCGAGGGAGAGCTCTCTGCATGCGCCGCACCGCACTTCACCCGCTGCTCGGCAGTGGTTTGCTCATTCTTTGCACGCTCGCCGCACCGGTGCGTGCCGCCGACGCACCGGATCAGGAGCTGCTGGTCTTCGCAGCCGCTTCGCTCACCAACGTCCTCGATGAGATCGGCACGGCGTACAGGCAACAGACACAGCAGCGCGTGAAGTTCTCGTACGCCGCCAGTTCCGCGCTCGCGCGGCAACTCGAAGCGGGTGCACGCGCCGACGTCTTTTTCTCTGCGGACCTCGAATGGATGGACTACGCACAGGCGCGCAACTTGATCGATCGCTCCACGCGACGCAACGTTCTCGGCAATCGTCTCGTGCTGGTAGCGCCGGCGGACAGCAAGATCGAGCTGAAGATCGCGCCGGGCTTTGCGCTCGGCGCCGCACTGGGCAACGGGCGGCTCGCCACGGGCGATCCGGAGTCGGTGCCTGTCGGCAAGTACGCCCGCTCGGCGTTGACGTCTCTAGGCGTGTGGAACGACGTCGCGGACCGGCTGGTCCGCGCGGACAACGTTCGCTCGGCCCTCGCGTTCATCGCGCGCGGCGAAACGCCGCTCGGCATCGTCTATGAAACTGACGCACGCGTCGAAAAGCGCGTGCGCATCGTCGACTTCTTCCCTGCCGACTCGCACCCGCCGATCCTTTACCCGGTAGCGGTGACTGCGCATGCTGGACCGGCCGCGCGGCAGTTCGTCGAATTCCTGCAGAGCGCGCCCGCGCAAGAATCGTTCAAGAAATTCGGGTTCCAGACGACCCCGTCGCGCTGAGGAGCAGACCTTGATTCATTCGCCCTTCCGCATCTCCCATGCGGCGCTCGTCGCTGCACTCGTTTCGTCGCCGGTGTTCGGTGCGAGCGATTCAGCCGCAATAGAGCAGCAATTGAATGTCCTGCAGCAGGCGCTCGCCAAGCAACAGGAACAACTCGCGCAGCAGCAGCAGGAGATCGAGCGTCTGCGCCAGCAACTCGCCGCCTCATCGCCGGGTGGAACCGCTACGGTCGAAAGGATCGCTGACGACGTCCAGCGAGCGAAACTGGCGGCCCAGGATGCACCGCGCGTCACGATGAACAGCGCGCGACCGACGATCAGCAGCGCCGACGGAAGCTCGTCGATCTCGCTACGCAGCGTCGTCCAACTCGATGCAGCTCATTACGGCGAAGGCTCCGATGGCGGCGCAACCGATTTTCGTCGCGGCTCCGTCGGCGCGACGGCGAATCGCGAAACGGCCGCTGCGCGCGACTTCTCGGACGGCGCCTACTTCCGCCGCGCGCGCTTTGGCTTCGAGGGCACTGTCGCTCGCGATTTCACCTACCGCGTGCTGGCGGAACTCGGTGGCTCGGGCACCGAGGGCCCGGCGCGCATCAACGACTTCTGGATCGCCTACACCGGCTTCGCTCCGTTCACGATCCAGGTCGGCGCATTCTCGCCGCCCGCCAACATGGACGACAGTATCAACGTGGAGAGCTCGCTCTTCATCGAGCGCGCCGCGCCTGCTGAGTTGTCGCGCACGCTGGGTGGCGCCGACGGCCGCATTGGCCTCGGACTGCGCGGCAGCGGCGCGCGCTGGATGAGCTCGCTGACGCTCACGACGCGAACCGTCAACGATGCGGAGGTGTTCGATTCGCAGCTCGCCGCCGTGGGTCGCTTCGGCTCGCTGCTCGCGAGCTCTGCCGATTACAACATTCACGCCGGACTATCGGGCACGTGGGTGTTCCAGCCGCCCGATCAAGGATCGACCGCCGCAGCCGGTCAACGCCACGTCGTGCGCCTGCGCGATCGCCCGGAGATTCGCGTCGACAGCACCCGGCTGATCGACACCGGTGCGATCGATGCCGATTCGGCATACGTCTACGGGCTCGAAGCCGCCGCGAACTGGAGGAACTGGTACCTGCAGGCCGAGAGCTTCCGCTACGGCATCGAACGCACTGCTCTGACCAGCACGCTGCCGGATCCCGACTTCGAGGGCTTCTACGTGCAGGGCAGTTGGATCCTGACCGGCGAGACCCGCCGCTACGACGTCGCGACCGGCGCATTCCAGGCGCCGCGCCCGTTTATACCTTTCACGTCGGCGGGCGGACGGGGTGCGTGGGAGCTGGCGCTGCGCTATTCACAGCTCGACCTCGACTTTCACTCCGGCCTCGCCGGCACCGCAGCGACAGCGGATGCCATTCGCGGAGGCACGCAGGACATCTGGACCTTCGGCGTCAACTGGTACATCAACTCGAACGTGAAGCTGATGCTCAACTGGCTGCACGTCGATGTCGACCGGCTGAATCCCGCCGGCCCCGGCAATCTCACGCCGTTCGGGCCTGCTCCGGCAACGCCGCCGCTCGGTGTGGAGATTGGGCAGGCTCTCGACATCTACGGGTTGCGGACTCAGTACAGCTTCTGAACTGAGGGGCAGCGAATGCTGGCCCGAGGGAATCCGCGGGATGAGGGTAACGACGCGCGTTCTGCACTTCGGGTGCAGGACGCTCCGCTGTCGCATTTGCGTACGTGCTGCGGTAGTGTCGGAGCGGTTCGCGTCGCGCCGCTCGGGGGGATCCGCTCATGACCTACGCGCAAGGCCGCACCTGCTACGACGCCGACAGCCACATCATGGAGCTGCCGGATTTCCTCGCCGAGCATGCCGATCCCGACATGCGCGACCGTTTGCCTGAGCTCAGGCTGCCGCGCGTCGGACGGCTCGCGAATCTCGTCGAACAAGCGGCACGCAGCCGGCGGCACGGTGAACGTGAAGTCGCCGAGTTGCTGGCGCTCGGCGATACGCTCATCAGCGGACCGAAAGGCTACATGGCGCTGGGCGCCTTCAATCGCGACGAGCGCGCGCAGGCGCTCGACCTGCTGGGATTCGCACGACAGCTCGTGTTCGCGACGTTTTCGGAAGGGTTGGCGTTCTCGCTCGAGCGCTCGATCGAAGACCGTTATACCGCCGCCCGTGCTCACAATCGCGCGATGGCGGAGTTCTGCGGCAAGGATCCGCGACTCATGGGCGTGGCATTGCTGCCGCTCGACGATCCGCAGACATCGCTCGTGGAGCTGGAGCACATTCTCAGGCTGAACCTCAAGGCCGCATGGGTACCGCATCGTCCGTGCGGCGGTCGCTCGCCCGGCCACAACGATCTCGACCCGATCTGGGCACGACTGGCCGAGGCTGGCGTGCCATTCGTTCTGCACGTGGCCGGCGTGCCGCTGCAGATCGACGCGGCATGGATGAACACGGGGCGACCTGTGCCGACGGATTGGCTCGGCACAGGTGAGAACGTCCGCGGCAAGGACATGACGTCGCTGCATCAACCCGCCGAGACCTTCGTCGGCGCGCTCGTGCTGGATGGTGTGTTCGAACGCCATCGTGCGCTGCGCGGCGGCGTGATCGAGCTCGGTGCCGGCTGGGTCCCTTCGATGATCAAGCGGCTCGACTGGATCGCGGACATCTGGAGCAAGTCGGATCCGCAACTGAAGTCGCTGACGCGGCGACCGTCGCAGCAGATCATCGAGCACATGGCGTTCACACCGTATGTGTACGAGGACGTCGGCGATCTGATCCGCCAGTCCGACAGCCGGCTGTATCTGTTCTCGAGCGACTATCCGCACGCCGAAGGCGGCCGTCATCCGCTCGAACGCTTCGGCGCTTCGCTCGCCGGCTGCAACGACGTTGCGCAGAAGCAGTTCTACTCGGAGAACTTCGCGCGCCTGTTCGGCATCGCGTAGTCCTTTCCTGCTCCGCGCGCGTACAGCGCGGCTGTCCGATCCGATCAATTCCGGCCGATGCGGCTGGCGTCCTCACTACGCGCCAGTTGCGTCCGAAAGTGGCGAGTAGCACGCGCTCCCTGGCAGTTACATCGAAGCGGGAACAACTGCCCGGGAGAAACTGCTATGGACACTTCGATCGCGCGATGGGCGCTCGCCGCTGCGGCAACGCTCACCGTCGGCGCTGTCGCCGCTGACACCACCGACACCTTCCGTCACAAGCGACCCGACTATCGCGTCGTCAATCTTTCATCGCTGGGCGGCACCGAGAACGCCGGCAACAGCATCAACGATCTCAATCTGGTCGCGGGCTTCGCGAACCTGCCGGACAACAACAGCCGGCACGCGATGCTGTGGTTCTACGGCTTCCGCTTCGACCTCGGCACGCTCGGCGGGCCGAACAGCGCAATCGCATGGCCGGTGAAAAACACCAATGGGCTGGTCGCGGGCCTCGCGCAAACGACGACGCCCCAACCGCGCGGCGAGACGTGGAGCTGCCGCAGCTTCTTCGCCGCGCCGACGCGCGCTGCCGCGACGTGTCTCGGAGTCGTGTGGGAGGAAGGCAAGATCCGCGCGCTGCCGACGTTCGGCGGCGACAACGGCTTCGCGACCGGCGCAAACAACCACCGCCAGGTGGTGGGCTGGGCCGAGAACAAAGTCGAGGACTCCTCGTGCATCGCGCCGCAGATATTCCAGTTCCGCGCGGCGCTTTGGGGCCCGGGCAAAGATGAGATGCGCCAGTTGCCGCCGCTCGACAAGGACCGCACCAGCGCGGCCACTGCCATCAACGACAAGGGTCAGGTGGTCGGCATCTCCGGCGCGTGCGGCACGGCCGTCGGCGGGGTCAGCGCCGAGCACATGGTGATGTGGGACAACGGCAGGACGATCCCTCTCGGCACGCTCGGCGGCGTCGCGTGGAACACGCCGATGGCGATCAATGAGCGTGGCGACGTCGTCGGATTCTCCAACGTGTCGAAGGCGGATGGCGCGACCTTCAATGCGCAGGCGTTCCGCTGGACGCGCGCTCGCGGCATCGAGAATCTCGGCGCGCTCCCGGGCGACAGCCTCAGCCAGGCGCTTGGCATCAACGACAAGGGCCAGATCGTCGGCATCTCCTGCACGGCTGGCTTTGGCAGCTGCCGCGCGTTCCTCTACGACCACGGCGTGATGATGGACCTCAACGAGCTGCTGCCGGACGACTACGCCGACCACCTGTACACGGCGAACGACATCAACAACAACGGCCAGATCACCGGCTACGCGCTCAAAGCCGGCACGGAAGAGCAGGTTGTGGTCTGGGTGGTGCCGGTCGAGAAACAGGGGCACGGCAAATCAGACGCGGCCGAGGCGAAGAACGACGCGAACCGCGTTCCGCTGCCGGCGGATGCGCGGCACGGTGTCCTGCTACGCGCGTTTGCGACGGAGGCACAACTGGCCAAGTAGCGATCGAACGACACGACCATCAGGGAATCGTGCACACGCCGCCGCGGCCGGAACCGGCAGCGGCGGCGGTCCCTTGTGATAGTAGAGAGTGGTCACGAAGTGATGTGTGATGGTCGTGCTGGTCGTCGAGGATGAGGTGATTATTGCGTACTGTTCCGCCGCGATGCTGGAAGACGCGGGACATGCTGTGCTCGGGCCCGCACACACCGCCGGCGACGCGCTCGAGTTGGCGCGTCAACACCGACCCGACGTGGCGCTGATCGATATCGATCTGGAGCTTCCGGGCGTCGGCATCGGTCTCGCGCATCAGCTGAACGGTCAATACGGCACAGCGATCATCTTCACGACCGGTCGGCTGGACTTGGCGCATGCTCACTCCGACATGGCTGTCGCCGTACTGACCAAGCCGTACGATCCCGCAGACCTGCCCGCAATAGTCGCGTCCGCCGCAGCGAAGCGAGGTGCGTCGGCCACGCGCGCTCGCAACACGAATTTCACGGGCGTGCCGCTTACGTCATCCAGGTGACTGCGCCGTCGAGAGACGCCTGCGCTGCCGTTCCGGGAAGCGCCGTGGTGCCGAGATAGAGGAATGCGACGATGTGGTCCTGCGCGGCGAGACCGAGCATCGTCTTGGTTTGCGCATCGTAGGCGGCCGCGCCGGTCTTCCACATCACGCCGTAACCGAGAGCCTGTGCCGTCAGTACCATGTTCTCGACGCCGGCCGCCACGGCTCCGACCTGCTCCACTTCCGGAATCTTGCCCTGCGTGATCCTTGCCGCGACGACGATGATGGTCGGCGCGCGCAACGCCTTGCGTCGCTCGCCATCCAGCTGCTCCGGCGTAGATTGCGGAAACTTCACGAGCGACAACCGGGCCATCTCATTGCCGAGCTTGTCTCGCGCGGCACCTTCGAGCACGACGAAGCGCCAGGGGCGCAGGCGGCCGTGATCCGGTGCGCGCACGCCGGCACGCATGATCTGTTCGAGATGAGCGCGTGTCGGCCCCGGCTCCATCAGCTTCAGGGCGCTTGCGCGCGATTCGATCGCGGTCAACAAATCCACGATCGTGGCGCTCACAGCGGGCGCACCTGCATCGCGAGATGGAGGCGGTCGCCGCGCATCGTGCACATCGCGATCTGCACCGTGTCGCTGGAGTTCCAGGTGCGCGACAGCGCCTGCGAAGGAATATAGACCGGCAGCTTGAACTGCGTGTCGACCTGTATCTTGCCCTTGGGCAAGTGCGGAGTTGCGGCGGCGAGGCAGCGGCCGAGCGACCACATGCCGTGCGCCACGACTTGCTTGAAGCCGAACATCTGCGCCGTGCGTGCGGTGAGATGAATGGGGTTGAAGTCTCCGGAGACGCGAGCGTAGTGCCAGCCCGTGTTGTCCTTCACTTCGAGCGTCTCGGTCGACACGCCGCTCTCCGGCATGTTCGCCCGCTCGATGCCGGGACGCCTGGCGCCCTCTTTCGGCGCCGTGTTGCCGCGGGCGAACATCGTGCTCACTTCTTCCCAGACGACCGTGCCGTTCTGCTCGTAGCGTGTGACGAAGTCGTACTCCTGGCCGAAATCCGTGAGACGCATCGTGTCGAAATGCACCGTCAGCCGCAGCGGCGCGCGCAGCTCGACCGGGTGCAGCACGCGGATCGTATTGCGCAGATGAATCAGACCGAGCACCTTCACCGGGAAGTTCCGGCAGATGAACAGCTGCATGTGCATCGGCATCGCTACAAGATGCAGGTACGCGGGCGGTAGCTCGACGGCAGCCGGCACCGAGCACACGTCGCGATAGCGCTGCAAGTGTGCGGCGGACAGCACGACGCGCCGCGCCTCGAGCTCGACCGGCTGGATCACCGTTCCGGGCGGAGCAACGTAGGGCTTCTTGCTGAGAAGCACGCGGGCATAGGCCGGCACCATCGAGGGCAGGCTGCCAAAGGAAATCCGGGTCGGGGTGCTCAGGGTCGTCACGGGACGGCGCGGTCGATGATGATGTTCAAAGTGGCGGCGGTCGCGGCTGCATTCTTCGAGAAATCGTACTCGGCTTCGCCGTAGTAGTCCCCGCTCTGCGCCTGCGGCGTGCCCGAGCGCGACAGGCGGGCGACCACCTGCACGCGCGGAACGGTCGCGATTGTACGGGCTGCAATCATCGCATCGCGCTCGCTGAGCTCGACCGTGATCGGCAGATCCGAGGAGCTGTGGCGCTGCACCGCCAGCGGTGGGCCGCCCGCTGAAGGGTCGCGTGCCAGGATGAAAAGCGGCAACGGGCCGCCTTTCAACTGCTCGCGCACCTGCGGCGCGAGCGAAACGGCGACCTTGATCGAGCGCTGCGCAGCAGCGGCGACTGTGCCTTCTGCACCCGCCGAAGCGGCCGGCGCACCCTGCCCTGCTTCGTTGAGTTGCTGATTGAGGTCCTGGATCTGCCGCTCCAGCACGCTGCGCAGCTGCTCCGGCGGATTCTGCGCCAGCAGGAGTTGCAAGCGATCGCGTCCGAGCCGCAAGTCGCCGGCCTGCAGTGCCGCGATGCTGCCGTACCAGAGAGCCTTGGGGTGATTCGGCGCCCTTTCGAGCGCGGCGTCGAACAAGCGCCCGGCGCGGCCTCCCAGCGAGGCCTCGTCGGTCATCGCGAGCGCTTCGCCGAGGCCGATCATGGCCTCGACGTTCTCGCCGTGCGATTTGTCGTACGCGTTCTGGAATGCATCGACGGCGAGCGCGTAGCGGCCCACCGTGCCGTACGACCGGCCGAGCAGGAGCCAACCGTTCACGTCATCGGGATGGTCGGCGAGCTTCGCCTTGAGCTGCCCGAGCAAGTCGTCCATCTGCTGCTCGCGGGCCACTTCCGCGGCTGCTTCCTTCCAGTTCCATTTGCTCAAGGTCAGATACAGCGTCGCGGCGAGCGCCGGCACGAGCAAGGCAACCACGACGGCGGAGATGTACCGCTCTTTGCGTGACGCGCCCTCCTCTGCGGACTTCGTGCGCAGCAGCGGCAGCACGATCCACAGCAGAGCCGCCGCGACCATTGCGGCGCAGGCGATGATGAAACCGGTCACGAGGCACCCAGGCCGGGATCGGCGGGATCCGTATCCGGCAGCTTGGACTTGCGCGCGATCACGAATCCAGCCGCGGTCGCGCCGACGACGAGCAACAGAACCGGTGCGGCCCACAGCAGCCAGGTGCGCGGAGTCACTGGCGGCTTGTAGAGAACATAGTCGCCGTAGCGATCCACCATGTGCTGGAAGATCTCCTGGTCGCTCTTGCCGGCAGCCATCATTTCCCGCACCTGGCGGCGCAGGTCTGCGGCGAGCGTGACGCCCGAATCAGCGATCGACTCGCTGCGACACTGCAGGCAGCGCAGCTCGCGGATGATGCGCTGGTAGCGTTCCTGTTGCGCCGGATCATCGAATGCCGGAGCCGTGTCGAGTGCGAATGCCGGCAGCGCGAGCATCAGCACGACCAGCAGGGCGAACAGCGCTCTCATTCGCCCTTCGCTCCCGCTTGCTTGATCAGCGGCAGAAAATCCTGCTCCCACACCGCGATCGTCATCGGCGAGACGTGCTTGTGAATGATGATGCCGCGCGCATCGACCAGAAACGTTTCCGGCGCGCCGTACGCACCCCAGTCAATGCCGACGTCGCCCTGGGGGTCGAACGCCGAGGCCACATAGGGATTGCCGAACTCCTGCAGCCACTGCTGCGCGAGCGGCAGCTCATCTTTCCAGTTCAAACCGATGAGCGGGACCTCGCCGCGGCGCGCGATCTGCATCAGCGCCTGGTGCTCATGGCGGCACTCCACGCACCAGCTGCCCCAGATGTTCACCACGTACGGTCGTCCGGCGAAATCGCGGTTGGAAATCTTCTGCGCCGGGTCGTCGACGCGCGGCAGCTCGAACTGCGGCGCAGGTTTGCCGATCAGCGGCGACGGCAGTGTCTCCTTGTCACGGCCGAGGCCGAGGTAAAGGAACGCAGCCAGCCCGGCGAACAAGCCTATCGGAATGATGAATCGCCACATGGTGTGCTACGCCGTGCTCGTGCCGGCTGCCGCGGGGCTGCTGGCTTCCGCTGCAACACGCTGACGGTAACGGCGGTCGCAGATCGCAATGAAGCCGCCGATGGCGATGACGAGCGCACCCAGCCAGATGAAGCGCACCAGCGGCTTGTACTGCAGCCGCAGGCTCCATGAACCGTCACCGAGCGGCTCGCCCATCGCGACGAACAGATCCCGTCCCCAGGTGACGTCGATGCCCGACTCGGTCATCGGATTGCGTTGCACTCGGTACGTGCGCTTCTGCGGATAGAGAGTTGCCACCTGTCGGCCATTGCGCGAGATCACCACCTCGCTTTCCACGGCCTGGTAGTTCGGGCCAGCGACGTTGCGGAAGCTGTTGAGCGTGAACGTGAAGCCGGCCACCTCGGTGGTCTGACCCGGCCGCAAGCTCAGATCCTTCTCGTGCTTGTAGGACTCGACCGTGGTCGCACCGAGAATGAACATCGCCAGGCCGAAGTGCGCGACGCACATTCCGAGCACACCCGCCGACAGCGAATGACCCTTGCGCCAGCGCTCGATCGGTTCGATCAGCGAGGAAGCGGCGATCCACACCGCGACGATGATCCCCACGCTGCTCAGGATCGAATGCCAGCCGTACACGAGCGTCGGGATCGCAATACCGGCAACGATCGCTGCCACGAGGAGCACGCCCAGCAGCGTCTTGGTGCGCTCGAACTTCGCGTGCTTCCAGCTCGCGTGCATGCCGAGCGCCAGCAGGAACGCGAGCGGCAGCATCGGCACCAGGAACACGATCGAGAAATACGGCGGACCGACGGAAATCCGCCCGAGACCGAGCAGGTCCAGGATCATGGGATACAGCGTGCCGAGCAGGATCAGCGCCATCGCCGCCACCAGCAGCACGTTGTTCATGAGCAGGAACGATTCGCGCGAAATCACCTGGAACCCGGCATTCGAGCGGAACAGCGGCGCGCGCCAGGCATACAGGACAAGTGCGCCGCCGATGCAGACCACCAGGAACATCAGAATGAACAGCCCACGCGCCGGGTCGCTCGCGAACGCGTGCACGGACTCGAGGACGCCCGAGCGCACCAGGAACGTGCCGAGCAGCGACAGCGAGAACGCGGTGATTGCGAGCAGCAGCGTCCAGCTCTTGAACAGGCCGCGCTTCTCCGTGACCGCGAGCGAATGGATGAGTGCCGTGCCGACCAGCCACGGCATGAACGAAGCATTCTCGACCGGATCCCAGAACCACCAGCCGCCCCAGCCGAGCTCGTAGTAGGCCCACCAGCTGCCGAGCGCGATGCCGACCGTCAGGAACATCCACGCGACTGTCGTCCACGGCCGCACCCAGCGCGCCCACAGCGAATCGAGCTTGCCTTCGAGCATTGCCGCGATCGCGAACGCGAACGGCACCGACATGCCAACGTAGCCGGTGTAGAGCATCGGCGGATGAATCGCGAGCGCTGGATCCTGCAACAGCGGATTCAGATCGCGGCCATCCGCTGCCGCCGGCCAGAGACGCTCGAACGGGTTCGACGTCGCGAGGATGAACAGCGCGAACCCGGCGCTGATCACGCCAAGTACGCCGAGCACACGACTCGTCATGGTATTCGGCATGTTGCGGCTGAAGGCGACAACAGCAACCGTCCAGATCGACTGCACGAGCAGCCACAGCAGCAGCGAGCCTTCGTGCGCGCCCCACACGGCGGCGAAGCGATAGAACGTCGGCAGCTCCGAGTTCGAGTTCTGCGCGACGTACAACACCGAGAAATCGTTGCGGTAGAAGCAATACGCCAGGCAGGCGAACGCGAACGCGGTGAATACGAACTGCCCCGCGACAGCACGCGTCGTCAGCGCCATCCAGTGCGGCCGCCGCAGCGCCGCGCCGGTCAGGCCGAAAAAGGCCTGCGGCAACGCGAGGCAGAACGCCAGGATCAGTGCGAAATGTCCGAGCTCGGCAGCCATGCTTGCTCCAGTCACGTCGACGGCATCACGTTGACGGTCCTGGCGCCGGAGTCTTCTTCTGGTGCTGTTTGCGCAGGCTCTCTGCTACCGCCGGTGGCATGTAGTTTTCGTCGTGCTTCGCCAGCACTTCCTGAGCGACGAACACGCCGCCAGCACCGATCTGGCCGCGCGCGATCACGCCCTGCCCTTCGCGAAACAGATCCGGCAGCACGCCGCTGTAGCTGACCGTCACGTCGTTGTGAAAATCAGTGACCACGAAACGCACTTCCATGCTGCCCGTCTCGCGCTTGAGACTGCCTTCCTCGACCATGCCGCCGAGGCGGAACACGCGATCGGCCGGCGCCTTGCCGGCGGTCACGTCCGAAGGCGGATAAAAATAGAGAAGGTTGTCCTGGAATGCCGTGAGCGCGAAGGCAGTCGCGGCGCCCACGCCGAGAACGATCAGCCCGACCAGCACCATCCGGCGGCGTCGCGGCGTCATGTTCATGAGCCCTCCTTCTGCATCTCGACGCGACGCTTCGCAGCGCCGATCTGTTCACGCAGGCTGCGTCGCGCCGACCACGCGCTGAAGATCAGCATGGCAAGGGTCACGGCGTAGCAGGACCATATGTACGCGCCGTAAGAACCCATGGCAATGAATTCACCTAAGCTCATGATGTCTTTACGGTTTCCATCAGCCAGGAGGCGTTACGCTCGCGTCGGAGGATTTCGCTGCGCACCCGATCGCACAGCACGGCTGCGAAGTAGAGCATAAAGCCGAGCAACATCGTGTAGAGCGGCCACGCCATCGACAGCTCGATCGAGGGTTTGCCGATCTTCGAGATCGTGGGCGCCTGGTGCAGGCTGTTCCACCAGACCACCGAGTATTTGACTATCGGCACATTGACGACACCGACGATGGCCAGGATCGCGCTCGCACGATCGGCACGCTGCGTGTCATCGAATGACGCGCGCAGCGCCATGTAGCCGAGATACAGGAACAGCTGGATGAGCTCCGTCGTGATGCGCGGATCCCATTCCCACCACGTTCCCCACATCGGCTTGCCGTAGATCGAGCCTGTCGCCAGCGCGACGACCGTGAACGCAGCGCCGACCGGTGCGCACGCAGCCGCCACAGCATGGGCAAGCTTGATGCGCCAGATGATGCCGACGGCCGCCGCGATCGCCATCACGACGTAGACCTGCAGCGACATGATCGCCGCCGGCGCGTGCACGTAAATGATCCGGAATGCATCCTTCTGCTGATAGTCCGGCGGGGCCAACACGAGCCCGCCGTACGCTGCGAACAGCATCAGCCCGAGCGCACTCCACAGGAACCACGGGCGCAGCGAAGTCGCCAGCCGGTAGGCATACGGCGGTGAGCTGAGCTTGTGAAACCAGAGCCACATATAAATAGTGAGTGCGATCTCGTGACTTTCAGGACTCGACGCTGACCCGCATCGCTGCCGCCATCGCGAACGGCCCGAGGCTGACGAAGAAGAGCAGCACCGCGGCGAGCAAGTTTAGCGGACCTGCGACCGCTTCGCCCTGCATCGCCAGATCCACGGCCCGCGCACCGAAAATCAGGACGGGCATTTCGAGCGGCAGCACCAGCAAAGCCAGCAAAACGCTGCCCCGCCGCACGCTGACCGTCAGCGCCGCGCCGACTCCGCCCAGCATGCTGAGCGAGCCAGTGCCCAGGGCAAGCGTCGCCATCAGTACGGGCCAGGCAGACTGCGGCATGCCCAGCGCAGTTCCCACGAGCGGCGACATCAGCACCAGCGGGAGGCCCGTGAGAAGCCAGTGCGTCACAACTTTGGCCAGGAGCAACAGCGACAACGGCTGGCCCGACAAGACCCACTGCTCCATCGTCCCGTCCTCGACGTCCGGCCGGAACAGCGATTCCAGCGCGAGGAGCGAAGCAAGCATTGCCGCAACCCACACGACGCCGGGAGCGATGCGCCGCAGCTCGTCCAGCGCCGGGCTGATGGCAAGCGGAAACAGCGTCGTGATGATCGCGAAGAAGAT
>DATEML010000158.1:0-15202 GCA_035275585.1 Steroidobacteraceae bacterium
CGGTGATGTTGAACCGCCCCTCGAGATCGACCAGCGTCTTCGCCCCGAGCGTGATGTCGTTCGGCACGGTGCCGGCTGCGACCGAGGCGAAGGTGGCGGCGCTGTCGGGAGAGAGCACCTCGCCGTAGCGCGTCGCGCGCAATGTCGTGCCCCAGCGATCCAGGCCCCAGTTCACCTGCACGGTGAACTTGTTGTCGGGCGTGCCTTCCTCGAAGGTCAGGATGTTGAAGCGATCGAACAGCACCGGCGGCGGACTGAGCGCGGCGAGCTGTGCGGTCTCCGGCACGCTGAGCACGTCGGTCTTGTTGTAGTTCGCCGTAAAGGTGAAGTCGAAGCGGCCCGCGCCGCTCTCGAGCGGCCAGTTCACGACCAGGTCGACACCCTTCGTGCGGGTGTCCACGCCGTTGATGAAGAAGCGCCCGCCGCCCACGCCGATGAAGCCCTGCGCCGTGAGGAAGTCGCGCACCGCCGCGGAGGTCAGGTTCTCCGACAGCACGATGCGATCGTCGATGTCGATGCGATAGGCATCGATCGTGATGTCCAGCTGTGCGAGCCGGAACACCGCGCCGAGCGAGTAGTTGAGCGACTCCTCGGCATCGAGCTTCTTCGAGCCCAGCGCGAGCGCGACCGGATCGGTCGCCGGGAAGGTCGTGACATCGAACGGCAGCCCGCCGATGAAGTTCGTCGAGGTCGTCTGGAAGAACTGCTGCTGCAGCGAAGGCGCCCGGAAGCCATTCTGCACCGAGGCGCGCAGCGCGAAGCTCGGCGTGAAGTCGTAGCGGGCCGCGATCTTGCCCGAGACGTTCTCGCCGAAGTCCGAGTAGTGCTCACCGCGCACCGCGACCGAGGCGAGGAACTTCTCGGTCACGTTCGCTTCCAGGTCGATATAGGCCCCGACCGCCGTGCGATCCTCGCTCCCGGCGTTTGCTGGCCGAAAGCCCGCGAACACCTGCGAGCCGGAGGCGGTCGGCTGGCCGTTGAACAGCACTCCACCATTGATGTACGAGTCCGGCTCCCCGGCGAAGATCGAGTACTCCTCGCGGCGCGCCTCGAGCCCGACCGCGACGTTGAGCGGCGAGGAGAACGCACCGACCGCCACCCCGCGCACGCCGGAGAGGTTCAGCACCCACTGGTCATAGTCGAAGCCACCGGCATCGAAGCGCGTCGGGCTCGCTGTGCCGAGCGAGCGGTTGAGCGTGTTCTCGATCGTGAACTCCATCTTGTTCTTGCCGTACACGAGCGAGGAGTCCATGTCCCACTCACCGAGCTTCCAGCGCACGCCGTAGGCGCCCGAGTAGTCGGTGACCTCCGGGGCGATGAACGGCAGGAAGCCGTCCGGATAGATCTCGATCACGTTGCGGTTGGACGGATCATCGGCGAGCCGATAGAAGCCGGGCGCCTTGGCATCACGATCCTGCCAGCTCGCCCAGCCGTACATCTGCGCGCCGCTCTCGAAGTCGTAGCCGGCGTTGATGAATACCGTTTTCTGATCCAGGTCGGGCTCCCCGTACCAGGAGTTGAAGCGGTTGAACGTCGTCTCGCGCGGGTCGTAGACGTTGCCCGGCAACAGCGGATACTGCCGGCGCGCATCCCAGCCGCCGCGCTCGGTGTGATCCTGATCCTTGTACTCCGCTGCAATCGTGACGAAGCCCGATTCCCCGAGCGCCAGGCCTTTCCAGACCGACGCGGTCAGCGTGTCGCCGTCGGACACGCTGCGTGATAGCACCGGCGGCGCCGACCACGTGGGGGTCGGCCGACTCGCCGGCGGCACCGTGCTGGGAATTCGGCCATCCGGCGTGCCGGTCGGCGTGTCGTAGGTCGAATCGCGCCAGCCATAGCTCACGCTCAGATCGCCCCCGTCGTGCGCTTCGCGCAAGCGCAGGTTGAGCACGCCGGCGATGGCATCGGAGCCGTACTGCGCCGAGGCGCCATCGCGCAGCACTTCGATCGATTGCACGATCGCGTTCGGAATCGTGTTCAGATCCACCGCGCTCGCACCGCGGCCGATCGTGCCATTGACGTTGACGAGCGAGGCGGCATGGCGTCGCTTGCCGTTGACCAGCACCAGCGTCTGATCGGGCGACAGTCCGCGCAGCGTCGCCGGACGGATCGTGTCGGTGCCGTCGGCCAGGCCCGGGCGCGGAAAATTGAAGGAGGGCAGCGCGACCGACAACGCTTGATTGACTTCAGTCACTCCGCCGTTCTGCAACTGCTCGCCGGAGACGACGTCAACCGGCACCGCCGTGTCCAGTGCCGAGCGATTCGCGACCCGCGTGCCCGTCACGACCACTTGCTCCAGCGGCTCTTCCTCCGCGGCCTGCGCCTGCCCGACCAGCAAGAGCGTAGACGACGCAACCACCACGACACAGCGACGCTTGTAATTCATGCAGCCTCCCTGGGGCCGTTGCTAGAGTCGAGCGGCGGACTCTAGCAGAGCAACCTCGCGGGGGCGGAGATGCCGGCGCGCGTAAAGCAGCTTACGCGATTCAGCTCGGACTGCAGGCTGCGGCCAGTCGTTGCTCGCGACCGCGGCGCAGCCGCGGATGCGGGGCCAATCCGCTCAACAGCAGCCAGCTCGGAAACTGCTTGCGCAGTGCTTGCGGACCGAGCAGTTGCACGCGGCCAGCCTGAATTTCCCGACGCAGATCGCGAATGCCGCGCCATGCTTCGATGAACAGCCGCAGGTCCGCACGCACCTGCAGATCGACTTCGTAGCCGGGCGACTTCAGGCACATGTCCGTCGCGCCGTTCTCATGCACGAGCCAGAAGCGCCGTCCCTCGGGCGGCGCATTGCTGAACTGGAATTCGATGACCGTGCGGCCCGGCGGCATGCGTGCATTGTCGACACTGCGATGCATGCTCCATGCGAGGAACGCGATGTCGAGATCGTCCTCGTTCATGTCACGGCTCCAGCGCTGTCCCCACACGGCCAGCGCGTCGATGATCGGGCCCAGCTCCTGGCCGGCCGGCGTCAGCGCGCAGCTGCGCGGCAAACCTTTTTTCGCTGCCCCGCGTTTGATGAGCCCGGCCCGCTCGAGCTCGCTCAGGCGCCGCGACAGCAGCGAAGGCGAGATGCGCGGCACGCCGCGGTGAATCTCGTTGAACTGCGAGCAGCCGTCGATGAGGCGGCTGACGACGAGGAGCGTCCAGCGTTCGCACAGCAATTCGACTGCGAGCGCGAGCGGACAGTATTGACCGTATTGATGTGCCATGGTCCATTGTCCCCGCGCCCGGAACCCACGACTACTACAGAAGGGCGAGTAGTGGCGCAGCCACTCCGCGGCTGGATTGTCGACGGCTGAGGCCCGCTCTACAAGGTGCGGCGCGCAGGCTCGTCCGGGTGTGTTTCGCGCTGGTTCGCGGCGCCTTCCTCGTCGTCGCCGTGCAGTCCGAGCACGTCCAGCAACGTATCGCGGCGCTCCGCCAGCGCGATGCCGAGCGCGGTGAGGTCCATGGTCGTCGCAGTCACCTTCGGGAACAGCTCCTGTTCCTCCTTGTCGACGTGCTCGGCGACCAGCCCGGCGAGCTTCGTGACCTCGTCGCCGAACGTCGGGCTGTCGGAGGTCATCGACTCGATGCGCACGATCGATTCCTGCGCCTGCGCGTGCTCGCGCACGGCATCCGCAAGCAGTGCACCGTCATTCGTCAGCGCTCTGCCGACGGCCGGGTAGAACAATTCCTCTTCGATCTGCGTGTGGACGCGCAGCATCTTGCAGATGCGCCGCGCGAGCGGATCGAGCTGCTGGGGCGCGGAGCGCCCGAACTCGGCGAACAGCTCTTCGGCGAGACGATGATCGCGGCGGAGCAGGCTCAGCGCATCGGGTGCGACGTCGTCGGAGTCTTCATCGGGGGGTGTGCCGCGAGCCATTGCACCGTCCTCGGGAATCATGTGGAGGGCGAACCGTGCTCTAAGCATCCGGCGGGCGTCGCAGTTCCATCGCGACGTTGCGTTATCATGGCCGGATGAACGCACCTCGACTGTCGAAGTATCTGCGCGGCATCCATTGCTTCGCCTGCGAGACCAGCCACGATCCGCGCACGTTGCTCAGCGTCTGCCAGCGTTGCGGCATGCCGCTGCGCGTCGACTACGACCTCGGCGCGATCCGCCTGAAGCTCTCCGACCTTGCGTCGCGCACGCCGACGCTATGGCGTTACCGCGAGCTGTTGCCGCTGGAAGAGGGTGACGAGGTCACGCTCGCCGAAGGCTTCACGCCGCTGCTCGCGGTCGAAGAGAACGTGTGGGTGAAGGACGAAGCGCGCAATCCCACCGGCTCGTTCAAAGCCCGCGGCATGGCGCTGGCCGTTTCGATGGCGAAGCACCTCGGTGCGAAGAAGTTCGCGGCCCCTTCGGCCGGCAATGCGGCCAGCGCGCTGGCCGCCTACGGCGCGCGGGCGGGACTGCCTGTCGTCGTCGCGATGCCGGACGACACGCCCAAGGCGTTCTTCGACGAATGCGCGCTGTACGGCGCCACGAGTCACCGCGTCCAGGGCACAATCGCCGACGCCGGCAAATTCCTGCGCGAGCACGGTCCGAAAGACGCCTACGACGTTTCCACGTTGCGCGAGCCGTATCGCATCGAAGGCAAGAAGACGATGGCGTACGAGCTCGTCGAGCAACTCGGCGGGGAAGTGCCGGACGTCGTGTTGTATCCGACCGGCGGCGGCACCGGCCTGGTCGGCATGTGGAAGGCGTTCGACGAGATGGCCGCGCTCGGCTGGATTCCGCGCGAGCGGCGGCCACGCTTCGTATCGGTGCAGGCTGCCGGCTGTGCGCCGGTGGCGAAGGCTTTCCACGAAGGCGCAGAGCGCACCGAGGCGTGGGTCAACGCGAAGACTCGTGCTTACGGCTTGCGGGTTCCGGCGCCGCTCGGCGGCTTCATTTGCCTGCGCGCCTTGCGCGAGACCCACGGCACCGCCGTTGCGATCGAGGAAGAGGAGATGCAGCGCGCCACTCTCGATCTCGCGTCGCGGTCCGGCATCGACGTCTGTTCCGAAGGGGGTGCGGCGTGGGCGGCGCTGGCTCAGCTGCGCCAGAGCGGGTTCGTTCGCCCCGCCGACCGGGTGATCGTGTTCAACACGGGCACGGGTCTGAAATATCGCTAGCTAGATCCCGCTGACCCAGCGCAGCAGGCCGTTGAGGTCCATGCCGCCGGTCTGGCGCGCGACTTCGCGGCCGTGCCGGAAGGCGATCAGCGTCGGAATGCCGCGGATGCCGAAGCGGCTCGACAACTGCGGCTCCTCGTCGGAGTTGACCTTCGCGAACCGCGCCTGGTGCTGCATGCGGCGCGCGGCTTCCTCGTAGTGCGGCGCCATTATCCGGCACGGTCCGCACCACGGCGCCCAGAAGTCCACGATCACCGGCAGATCGCTGCGCGAGATGTGTCGCTCGAAGCTCGCGCTCTTCAGCTCCAGCGGGTGATCGCCGAACAGCGGGTTGTGACATTTCGGACAGCGCGGCGCGTCGGCGTAGCGCTCGACGGGCACGCGCACGACCGAGTCGCAATGACCGCAGACGAGATGGACGGGCTCGCTCATCAGCGTGAGCTTATCGCACGCTCAGCGGGCGTCACACGCCAGATGCGATTGCCGACGTCGTCCGCCACGAGCAGCGCGCCGCGGCCGTCGACAGCGACGCCGACCGGACGCCCGAGCGCCTGCTGCTCGCCGTCGACGAAACCCGTCAGGATCTCTTCGGGCTGGCCGCTCGGCTGGCCGCCGGAGAACGGCACGAAGATCACGCGGTAGCCGGAGACGGGCTTGCGGTTCCACGAACCGTGCTGGCCGACGAACGCGCCGCCGCGGTAGTGCTGCGGAAACAGATCGCCGCGATAAAAGACGAGCCCGAGCGATGCCGTGTGCGAGCCGAGTGCGTAGTCGGGAACCAGGGCTTTCTCTACCAGGTCGGGCCGCGGCGGCTGCACGCGCACGTCGACGTGGCGGCCGTAGTAGCTGTACGGCCAGCCGTAGAAGCCGCCGTCCTTCACCGAGGTCATGTAGTCGGGCACGAGATCGTTGCCGAGCTCGTCGCGCTCGTTGACCGCTGTCCACAGGGCGCCGCTCTGTGGCTGCCAGTCGAGGCCGTTCGGGTTGCGCAGACCCGAAGCGAACACGCGCGACGCGCCAGTCGCCGTGTCGACCTCGAGGATCGCGGCGCGCCGCTCCTCGACTTCCATGCCGCGCTCGGCGACGTTGCTGTTCGAGCCGACGGTGACGTAGAGGTGCTTGCCGTCCTCGCTCGCGATCAGATTCTTGGTCCAGTGATGATTGATCGGCCCCGCCGGCAGGTCCGCGATCTTTGCGCCTGGCCCGTCGATGAACGACGCGCCGGCGCGGAGCTTGTAGCGCACGACCGCATCGGTGTTCGCGACATAGAAGTCGCTGCCCACCAGCGCCATGCCGAACGGCGAATTGAGGCCCTGCACGAACACGCCACGGTGTTCCGCGTTGCCGTCGCCGTCGGCGTCGCGCAGCAGCGTGATGCGATTCGGGCTCGGTATGCCTGCGCCGGCCTTCTTCTGTGCCTTGCCCATGAAGTAGCCCTTGATTCCCTTCTTTTCCTCGGACCGCTCCGGCGCATTGGTCTCGGCCACCAGCACGTCGCCGTTGGGCAGCACGTAGAGCCAGCGCGGATGATCGAGGTCGGCCGCGTAGCTCGTTACGGTCATCCCGGCCGCGGGCGTGGGCTTCTGATCGCCGCTCCAGCCTTTGGCGGGAGCAACGTTGACGAGTGGAATCCTCTTCGATTCCGGCGGCGGCAGCTGCGGGTTCGCGCCGCTACCGGCGTCGATGGGCTGCTGGCTCGGCGCGCCCGCGCAGGACGCGAGGAGCGCAACGATGGCAAGCGCCACGACCGTACTGTTAGCCCTGCTCATCGTCGATCTCCATTCGCGCATTACTTCAGTGAGCCCGGCCGCTCACCTCGAGGTCGCGATGTGTTTCGAGTCTGCTGCGCAGGTTCTGGTACTGGCGCTCGCCCATCTGCTTCGCGCGCTGCACCGCGCGATCGCGCACCTGGCCCACGATCCGGTCTTCGTATTCGGACGCGGGAATCAGGGCGCCGATCAACGCGCCCAGTGCGACTGCAAGACTTCCGAGCAGGATCGGTCGGCGTTGGATCGCCGAGACGACCTGGTCTTGAGTGCGGCGCGTGTGCTCGCGCGTGACGTCGGCCGCCCGCTGGATGCGATCGTGAAGCCTGTCGTCGCTGTCGCTGCGACTCCGCAGAGTCGAAGTGACCAGCCAGCCGATGCCCGCGACGGCGAGCATGATCGGCACTGGATTGCGTCGGACTGTCTCGCCGACGGCGCGCGTCAGCTCGCCGCTGTGCTCGCGCAGATAGGTGAGCGAACGGTCGAGCAGCTGACTGGGCGACAGCCTGCGCTCGAGCGCATCGAGCGTGCGATCGAGGTCGGCGCGGATCTGCTCCGCGCTGCGCTCCAGCTGCTCGGCGTCGCGACTGGCGTCCGGTCGTTCCGACGTCGCATTCATCGGGTTCCCTCCTGCATGGGAGTCGCGCCCTGGACTTCGTCCGTCAGTGTCGGTGCATCGTCATGCGAGCGCTGCGCCGAGGCTTTGACGAAGCGAGCGAGGGCGAACCCGGCTACCACTCCACCCAGCATGAACCATGCCGGATTGCGGCGCGCGAACGCGCGCGTGTCGTCGACGAGATCGTCGATGCTGCCCTCGCGCAGACGTGTCGCAAGATTGCCGACCGTGCCGGCAAGACGATTCGCCAGATTCGCGAGCGTGGGCTCGTTCTCGCTGAACTGCGCGCCGGTGCGCTCGATTGCCTGGGCGATCTCGTCGACGCGCTCCGCGGCCGAACGCTTGCGCTGCTCCAGCGTCTGGCGGCCGTCCTCTTTGAGGCGTTGTGCGAAACCGCTGGCGGGTCGCGAAGCGGATCGGGGATTGGATTCCATCGCGGCGCTCCCTTGAACCACCTCGGTTCAAGGGCCGAGCCGGGCCGGGAGTTCCGCTAACTCGCGTTGGCGAGCTGCAGGTCGGGCTGCAGGATCCGGTCGAGCGGCCGCGGGCGGCCGATCGCATAGCCCTGGCCGAACTGCACGCCCAGCTCGATGAGCCGCATGCAGATCTCGGGCGTTTCGACGTATTCCGCGACGGTCTCCATGCCCATGCCGTGCGCCAGCTGGGTGACCGCGCGCACCAGCGAATGGGAGCGCTCGTTGTGCAGGATGTCGCGGATGAACGAGCCGTCGATCTTGAGCACCGAGAAGTTCAGCGCCTTGAGATGCGCGAGCGAGGAGAGGCCGGTGCCGAAGTCGTCGAGCGCGAAGCGGCAGCCGAGCTCGGCGAGCCGCGCCATCAGCCGCTGCGCGTGCTCGAGATTGCTGACCGCGGCGGTCTCGGTCAGCTCGAACGTCAGCCAGTCGCCCGGCACGCCGCTGCTGTCGATCTGCACCACCAGCCAGTCGAGGAACGTCGGGTCGCTGAGCGTCGGCCCCGACAGGTTGATCGACAGGTGCATCGGCAGGAACTGCGGCTCGCGCTTCGCTGCCGCGAGCCGCGTCAGCACGTCGCTGATGACGCAACGATCGATCTGCGGCAGCAGCTGGTAGCGCGTCGCCGACGACATGAACTGTCCGGGCAGCACCAGCCGGCCCTTCTCGTCGATCAGGCGCAGCAGCGTCTCGTAGCGGCGCACATCCTCGGGCTGCAGGAGCGAGGCGATCGGCTGGCCGAAGATCTTGAAGTTGCCTTTCTCGAGCGCGTTGCGCAGCCGTCCGACGATCGCGATGTCGTCGATGCGGCGGTTGATGCTCGAATCGTGCACCTCATACGACTCGACGCGATTGCGGCCGCGGTCCTTGGCGGCTTTGCACGCGACCTCGGCTTGCGCGAGCGCGTGATCGAAACTGCGCTCGCCGCTGCGCACCGTGGCGGCGCCGAAGGAGATCGAGAGAGGAATCGAGTCGCTGCCGATCGCCAGCGGCATGGCGCTGACGGCGTCGCGGAGCTCGTCGCCGATCGCGCGGGCGCGATCCAGCGGGCACTCCGGGAAGAAGATAGTGAAGCGATCGCCGGACAAGCGGCTCAGCACGGCGTCGCGGTTCGCAAGCTGTTCCTGCAGCGCGCGCGCTACGGCTGCGATCACCTGATCACCGGCTGCGAAGCCGAGCAGGTCGTTGACGACGTGCAGCTGGTCGATGTCGCCGTACAGGACCGTCGAAACGGCGCGTGCCTTGCCCGAGCCGAGGCGCCACTCGATGAGTTTTTCGACGCCGCTGCGCGTCAGCAGGCCGGTCACCGGGTCCGCCGGCAGCGAGATCACCTTCGTCAGCTGGTGTGCGAGTTTGGCGATGGTGCGTGCGTCATCCTTGTTGAACGCCTGCTGCTCCATCGTGCGAAAGAGCAGGGCGACACCGGCCAGCTGCGCCTTGTCGTCCTGGATCGCCACTGCGAGGAAGCGGCCGACCAGCGGACCGTTCGCCTCGTAGCGCACGCGGTTGCTGACCAGCGGCTCCGGGCGGTTGCGGCATTCGATCAGGAAGGAGTCCGCGACGTTTTCGAGGACGTGGCGCACCTCGGCGCAATCGGCGCCGGAGCAGTGGAAGTCGAAGTGATCGCGCGACGGCGGCGTGAAGGCAAGCGCGTGGCAAGGCACGCGTTGTTGCGCTTCGAACAGGAATTGCCGTATCGCCGCAGACGCTGACATGGTGCACGTCGCCGGCAGCGTTGAGGCTGCAACAGTGCATGAGACGCTGCCCGGGGAAACAGCGTAGGCGGGATACCGGCAAGATGCTGCGATACCAGTCGCAAAGGCCTTGACCGATCTTGTGAGCCGGGGCACCTGCCTGGAGCAAAAGGCCTGGCCGGTGTGATGCGGGTCACATCCCGGCCGCCATTATGGCGTGCTTCGCTGCAGCACCGCGCCGCTCACTCGATGAACATCGTCGCCGGCTGTTCCAGCATTTCCTTCAGCGCCTGCACGATCTCCGCAGCGTCGTAGCCGTCGATGAAACGGTGATCGAACGAGGAAGACAGATTCATCATCAGCCGCACGGCGATCTGGCCGTGCTGCACCACTGGCCGCTCGACCGCCTTGTTGACGCCGATGATCGCGACTTCCGGCGCGTTGATGATCGGCGTGGAGACGATGCCGCCGAGCTTGCCGAGGCTCGTGATCGTGATGGTCGAACCGCCGAGCTCGTTGCGGCTTGCAGTGCCGTCGCGCGCCGCCTGCGCGACGCGGCGGATCTGCGCCGCCAGTTCGCTCAGCGACAGCGTTTCGGCATGATGCACGACCGGGACCTTCAAGCCGTCGCCGGTCTGCGTCGCGACGCCGAGGTGCACGCCTCGATGCTGGACCAGCACGTTGCGCTCGGAGTCATAGCGCGCATTGCACTTCGGAAAACGCTCGATGACGCGGATCAATGCCATGCCGAGGAACGGCAGGTAGGTGTAGGTCGGTGCGCCCTTCGGCAGCCTGGAATTGAGATGCTTGCGCAAGCGCTCCAGCTCCGTGATGTCGACCTCCTCGACGTACGCGAAGTGCGGGATGTTGCGCTTCGATTCGGCGACGCGTTGCGCGCTGACGCGACGCACGCCGAGAATGCGGATCTCCTCCGTCTCGGTACGCGGCTGGCGCTGCAGACCGCTGCTGCGCGCTGCCGTGCCCGGAGCCCTCTGCTGCGATTGGTTGCTGATCGCCGCGTCGAGATCCTGGCGTTGGATGCGACCGTCGCGGCCGCTGCCGACGACGGTTGCGAGATCGATGCCGGATTCGCGCGCGCGTCGACGTGTCGCAGGTGATGCGAGCACGCGACCGGTGCGGGCGGCAGCCTTGGTCCGGTGTTCGGTCAGCGACGTGACTTGAGCGGAAGTCGTCGCGGGTGCCTGCTTCGCCGGAGTCGGGCTGGCGGCGGCAGTCGGTTGCGCGGGCGGTGCTTCACTCTTTTCGGCCGCCGCGCCTTCGGCCGTTTCCAGCACGATGAGCTCTGCGCCGACAGCGATGTGATCGCCAGGCTGACCGCCCAGCGACACGACGCGTCCGGCGACCGGCGCCGGCATGTCGACGACCGCTTTGTCCGTCGACATCTCGACCATCGCCTGGTCTTCGGCGACCTGGTCGCCGACCTTCACGTGCCACGCGACGATCTCCGAGGAGACCGTGCCTTCGCCGAGATCCGGCAGCTTCACCACATGGCGGCTCATGCTGCAGCCTCCATCGTTGCCTTCAGTGCGGCCGCGACGCGCGTCTGGCCGGGGAAGTACTCCCACTCGAACGCGTGCGGATACGGCGTGTCCCAGCCGGCGACGCGCTGGATCGGCGCTTCCAGATGCCAGAAGCACTCTTCCTGGATGATCGAGAGGATCTCTGCGCCGAAGCCCGCGAAGCGCGTCGCCTCGTGCGCGACCACGCAACGCCCGGTCTTCTTCACCGAGCTCGTGATGGTCTCTTCGTCGAGCGGCACGATCGTGCGGATGTCGATCACTTCGGCGTCGATGCCGAGCGACTCCGCCGCGGCGATGCACACGTGCACCATCGTGCCGTAGGTGATGACAGTGACCTGCTTGCCGGGGCGCACGATCTCGGCGGCGCCGATCGGCACGCGGTAGTGGCCGTCCGGCACGTCGCCCTTCGGATGCGAGTTCCAGCCGATCGCGGGTTTGTGCGGGTCGCCGTCGAACGGGCCGTTGTACAACCGCTTCGGCTCGAAGAACACGACCGGGTCATCGTCCTCGATGGAGGAGATCAGCAGGCCCTTGGCGTCGTACGGGTTCGACGGCATCACGACCTTGAGGCCGCACACGTGCGCGAACACCGCCTCCGGGCTCTGCGAGTGCGTCTGGCCGCCGCGGATGCCGCCGCCGCACGGCGTGCGGATCGTCACCGGTGCGTTGAACTCGCCGCCGGTGCGATAGCGGATGCGCGCCAGCTCGCTCACGATCTGGTCGTAGGCCGGGTAGATGTAGTCGGCGAACTGGATCTCCGCGACCGGGCGCAGGCCGTTGACGCTCATGCCGATCGCCGTGGCGACGATGCCGCCCTCGGCGATCGGCGAGTCGAGCACGCGATGCGGGCCGTACTTGCGCTGCAGGCCGTCGGTCACGCGGAACACGCCGCCGAAGTAGCCGACGTCCTCGCCCATCGTCACGACGCTGGCATCCCGCGCCATCATCACGTCCATGGCGGAGTTGAGCGCCTGAATCATGTTCATCTGCGTCATTTGTCTTTCTTCTCCGCGACCTTCCTCTGCTGCGAGAGCTCCGCTTCGAGCTGCTGGCGCTGGCGCGCCAGGTGCGGCGTCAGGTCCTTGAAGACGTCTTCGAACATCGTGCCGGGGTCGAGCTGCGGTCCCTCGGTCAGCGTCCCGTGCTTGATCGCTTCGCGCCACGCAGCGGCGACCTGCTCTTCGCACTGCTTCGCGAGCGTCGCCTCGCGTTCCTCCGACCACTCGCCGAGCGCAATCAGGTGCGACTTCAGCCGCTCGACCGGATCGCCGAGCGGCCAGGACTCGTAGTCGTCCTTCGGCCGGTAGCGTGACGGATCGTCGCTGGTGGAGTGCGGCGCAGCGCGGTACGTCACGTGTTCGATCAACGTCGGCCCCGCGCCCATGCGCGCGCGCTCCGCGGCCCACTGCGTGACCGCGTACACCGCCAGGAAGTCGTTGCCGTCGACGCGGATGCCCGGAATGCCGTAGCCGGGGCCGCGCGCGGCGAACGATTTCAGCTCGCCGCCCGCGAAGCTCTGGAACGTCGAGATCGCCCACTGGTTGTTCACGACGTTGAGGATGACGGGCGCGCGATAGACCTGTGCGAACAGCAGCGCGTAATGGAAGTCGGCTTCCGCCGTGCTGCCATCGCCGAGCCAGGTAGCCGCGATGTCATCTTCGTTCTTGATCGCGGCGGCCATGGCCCAGCCGACCGCCTGCGGGAACTGCGTCGCGAGGTTGCCGGAAATCGAGAACAGCCGGGCCTCCTTCGAGTGATACATGACCGGCAGCTGACGGCCCTTGCACATGTCGCGCGAGTTCGAGAGCAGCTGGCACATCAGGTCGACGAGCTTCTGGCCGCGCACGATCTGCAGGCCCTGGTTGCGATACCCGGGAAACAGCATGTCGGTCGGGCGCAGCGCCATGCCGGCCGCGACCGACACCGCTTCTTCGCCCGTGGACTTGATATAGAAGGTGATCCTGCCCTGGCGCTGTGCGCGATGCATGCGGTCATCGAACTGCCGCGTCACGAGCATGTAGCGCAGCGCGAGCTCCAGGTCCGACGGCGCGAGATGCGGATCCCACGGCCCGACCGCGCGGTGATCGTCGCCGAGCACGCGCACCATTTCGTTCGCGAGCGATTCCGTCTGCGCCAGCGGTGCGGCCGGGTCGGGCCGCCCCACTGCGCCGGCCGGCGACACCTGCACGTAGCTGAAGTCCGGCTTCTCGCCGGGGCGGGCTGGCTGTCGCGGCACGTGCAGTCGGGTTCGGATGGCATTCATCGTCTTTCAGTCCTGATGAGTCAGCCCTGGGCAATGAGTCGTCTCGCCATTTCATCGGCGATGTCGCTGGTCGGACGGTTCTCGGCACGCGAGCGCGCGAAGATCTCCGTCAGGCGCTCCGGGATCTTTCTGATCTCGCCTTCGATGGAGGCCGCGCTCGCGCCGCCCAGGTATTCGCGTCCGACGCTGATGATACCTCCGGCGTTGATCACATAGTCCGGTGCATACAACACGCCGGCTGCATGCAGGCGCGCTCCGTCTTCGGTCGTCGCCAGCTGGTTGTTGGCGGCGCCCGCAATGATAGACGCTTGCACTCGCGGGATGGTGTTGCGGTCGAATACGGCGCCGAGCGCGCACGGTGACAGCACGTCGACGCGCTCGAACAGGATTTCGTTCGGCAGCGAGGCGAGGGCATCGAACTCCTTGCACGCGCGCTGCACCGTCTCGGGACGGATGTCGGCGACCCGCAGGCTGGCGCCATCCGCGGCGAGCAGGCCGCACAACGCATAGCCGACGCCGCCGAGCCCCTGCACGCCGATGGTGACGCCGCGCAGACTGCTGCGACCGAGTTGGAATTGCACGGCTGCCTTGATGCCGAGGTAGACGCCGAGCGCCGTCTTCGGCGCCGGGTTGCCATCGGCGTCCACCGCAGTGCGCGGCAGGCCGCTCACGTAAGGAGTTTGCGTGGCGACGACCTCCATGTCGGAGACCGTCGCGCCGACGTCCTCTGCAGTTATGTAGCGTCCCTCCAGCGAGTCGACCAGACGGCCGAAAGCCTCGAGCAGACGCGGCGATTTGGGGTGCCCGGCGTCCATCATTACGACTGCCTTGCCGCCGCCCAGCGGCAACCCAGCCATCGCATTCTTGTAGCTCATGCCGCGCGACAGGCGCAGGGCATCGGTCAGTGCCTCGGCGCTCGACCGGTATTGCCAGAAGCGGCAGCCGCCGGCGCCGGGGCCGCGGCGGGTCGAGTGAACGGCGACGATCGCGCGCAGGCCCGAGGCCTTGTCCTCGGCGAAGACGACGCGTTCGTGGGCATCGAAGGACGGATTGTCGAACATCGGGCTAGGAACCTGTGTTGCGCGCAGGCGCTGCGCGGAGCATATCGTGCTACGATACCGCCACTTACGTAGTTGATTCTGCCAAACGGGCAGCTGTTGACAGGTGAATCTGCTATGAACGCCGAGACCCCCAGCCGGGAGTCGAGCCGCGAGCTGGACCGCGTGGACCGGCAGATCCTCGCGCTGCTGCAGGCGGATGGACGACTGACCGTTGCCGAGCTCGCCCGCACCGTCAATCTGACCCTTACGCCCTGTATCGAGCGCGTGCGCCGGCTCGAGCGCGAGGGATTCATCGAAGGTTATTTCGCGCGGCTGAGCGCCCGGCGGCTCGGGCAGCAACTGATGGCGTTCACGGAGGTCACACTCGACCACGCGAACCCGGACGTATTCCAGCGCTTCAAGGACACGGTGCAGGTCGTCGACGAGATCATCGAGTGCCACATGGTGGCCGGCGGGTTCGACTACCTGCTCAAAACCCGCGTGCAGGATATGGACGAGTACCGGCGTGTGCTCGGCGACAAGATCGCGAGCCTGCGCGGCGTGCGCCACACACAGACGTACTTCGTATTAGAAGAAGTGAAGTCGACGCACGCGCTGCGCATCCGCGGCGGCGAAGCGACGCGCGCGCCGGTGAAGCGAAGAAGGAAGTCAGGGTAGGTCGGGCTTTAGCCCGACGAACAGAAGT
>DATEML010000159.1:0-3900 GCA_035275585.1 Steroidobacteraceae bacterium
CTGATTGCGACGAGCGCCGGGCAGGCTGTAACACGCATTCATGGTTCCATGGCCTGCATCGCGTGCCGCTCGGCGCGCCGCGAAGTCGCTGCGATACCTGGAGGTCGCAGCATGGACACTTGGCGCGTTACTGCTGGCAACGTACGCAGGCGCGCAGTGGTGGTACGCGCACAGCCGCGATGAGGGAATCGCCGCGTTCGCTGCTGCCCGGGACGAAGCAATGCGCTCGCCGCCCGGATCGGCCACTCGACGAGATCTCCCTGCCAATCGTGTCGACATGTCGACGTGGTCGCCAGCGCGTGTCGCGCGCTACCGCGAAGCGGAGCACGTGCCAGGAGTGCCGCTGGCAGTGCTGCGTATTCCTGCGGTGAAGTTGGCGGTGCCGGTCTTCGACGGCACTTCGGAGCAGAATCTCAATCGTGGCGCGGGCCGGATCGCGGGCACGGCGCAGGTCGGCGAGCCCGGCAACGTCGGCATCGCCGCGCACCGGGACGGCTTCTTCCGCGCGCTGAAAGACGTGCACATCGACGACTCGCTGCTGCTTGAACGTCTCGGCGCGACTGACACCTATCGAATCGTCTCGACGACGGTCGTCGATCCGTCCGACGTGAGCGTACTGGAGCCGACGGCAACGCACTCGGTGACGCTCGTCACGTGCTTTCCGTTCTACTTCGTCGGCTCGGCGCCGCGCCGCTTCATCGTGCACGCAGAACGCGTGAGCACGAAAAAAACGCCTGCCGGGGAAAAGCCGGCAGGCGTCGAGGGCCGTGTCGCGTTAGGGAGGTAGAAGGCTCTTTAGCGACGACGGCGATACAGTGTCAACAGCCCACCAAAACTCAGTGCGAGCATCCCGCTGAGCGCGACCAGCGGCCATTCGCCCGAGGTGGACGGCAGGCTGGCCAGGCGCTCTTCGTGGATGACGATCGGCACGATGACCATGCGCGTCGTCGTGATCTCCGGCTCGTCCGTTTGCGGGAACTGCGCGGCGAGGCGATCCTCGGCGATGTAGAAGTTGAGCTCGGCGCCCTTTTCCAGTTTGGCGACCGGCGTGCGCTCGCCGTTGACGTACAGGTTCGTCTCCGGCGGCGGCGTCAACGTGACCTGGCCGCCGTCCTTGAAGTCGATGACGAGTTGCTCGCCGCGGTTCACGTTGCGATTCAACTTGCCTGTAAACTTCACATAGGTCTTGCCATTGCGCTCCTCCACGCCCTGGCAGGCGGCGGCAATCGTCGGATAGGTCGCAACCGCACGTTCGGACCACTGGATGCCGCTGCAGTCCTTCGATACCGGCTTGAACGATCGATCCACGCTCGTCTGCGCGGCGGCCACAGAAGCGCACGCAATCAGACATGCCGCGGAAACCCTGGTGACGGTCCTGATGCTCATGGGCTCGGCCTCCTGACCAGATCGCTGCTCGTCAGCGCACACATATATATGTGTCGTACGCGCCGCCGCTGCAATCCGAGCCCGGGGAAATGCCCGACGCCTTGCATACTTATTGATGCGTCGTCGGGTGCTCGGGCCATAGTTGCCCCGCCCATGTGCGCCCTGCGAGCCTTGTTGGTGCCGGTGCTGCTCGCCTGCGCGCTGGCAGGTTTCGGCTGCACGTCGATGCAGCGCTGGCTGTCGCGCGACGAATCCGAGCGCCGCGCGGCGCGCCTGCAGGAAGTTCAACTCAAGGTCATGCGCTACGCGGATGACTACAGCGGGCGCATCCGTGATCCGCTGGAGGCGCTGAATCGTCAGGCCGCCTCGCCCGAGGAGCGCCTCGCCGCGCACGACTGGCGCATCATGCAATCGACGGCGGCCTACACGATCGCGAGCGGACCGAACCCCATGGTGAATGCGCTCGACATGATCGTGCTGGCGACGCTGAGCCGCATGGTCGTCGAGGATTACGAGGTCAGCGGTCTCTCCGGCCCGCGCGCCGCGCCGCTGGTCGAAGTGCACCGCAGTCTGGAGCAGCAAGCCTGGGCGCTGGTCGAAGGCGTGGTGAACAGCGAGCAGACGAGTCATCTCCGAAAGCTCATCGCGCAGTGGCGTGCCGAACACCCGGGAGCACGGACGGTGTCGCAGGTGCGTCTTGCGGATTTTGCGGCAATCGCCGGCCAGCCCGGCGGCGAGGCTCATGGTGGCGGCGGCGTGTTCGCGCTCATCGGACTCGATCCGTTGAGCAACCTCGATCCGGCCGTGAAGGAGCTCGAGCAGACGCGCCTGCTCGCTGAGCGCACGATCTACTATCTGCAACGGGCGCCGAGCCTGCTCGACATGCAGATCGAGCGGCTCGCCTATCAGCTCGCGATCATGCCGGAGGCGAAGCAGACGCTCGGCGGGGTCGAGCGCATCAGCGTCGCAGCCGAAGCGTTCGGTGACCTGACGGCGGACGCCCCCACTATCATTGCGCGCGAACGCCATGCGCTCGTCACCGACCTGACGGCGGCGCTGCACGTGGAACAGGAGCGTATGCAGGCGCTTCTGGTCGAAGCGCGGGGCGTCTTGCAAGCGGGGACGCAGACGTCCGAATCCGTCGGCGCCACGGTGGCTGCGTTCGACGCACTCGTCGCGCGCTTTCAACCGCAGGACGTGCAGCCCGCTGCCCCAGCTGAGCCGCGGCGTCCCTTCGACATCACCGAGTACGCGCAGACAGCACGCGACCTGGCGTCGGCCGCGCAAGACTTCCAGGCGCTGCTCGTGCAACTCGACACCTCGAGTGCCGGCGTCGAGCGCTTGGCGGGCACGACGACATTGGCCCTGCAGGAAGTCGTCGATCGTGCCTTCTGGCGCAGCCTCGTGCTGATCGGCGCGCTGGCCATCGCCGCCTTGCTCGCGGCACTGGCGTACCGTTACATCGCTGCTGTCTTGCCGCGCGCTCGCGGGTGAGACTCCTTTATCAGCAGAGCGAGGACCAGAGCTGCCACCAGCGCGAGCTCGAGCGGCAGCGCAGCGCGCTCGGCGACTTGCGGCGCAGCTGCCGCCTGCGCTGCGAAGCGCTCGGCCAACTGGCCTGGGCGTGCGATCAGCAGGCCGCTCACGAGGAACATGGCGCCATTGACGATCGCTGCGGAGGTGCCGATCAGCTCGACCTTGACCACGTCGGCCGCGGCGCTGAAAGCGAGCATGTGCGCCGCTGCCCCGAAGCCGAAGACGAACCACAACGCCATCGTTACTGCATCGCTGCCGAGCGGCAGATGAACGAGCGCAGCAAGCGCCAACAGCTGAATTGCGATGCCCGAGGCAGTTGGAAGCTTGCGGCGCGCCACCGCGTCTGACCACCACGGCACGACGACGCACCCGAGTGCGAGGCCCAGCCAGAGCATCGAGGTAGCGAAACCCGCGCTGTCCGCCGACAGGCCACGTGCCAGCATCAGCTTCGGCGCCCACACCACGCCGGCCGCGAGCAGCGCGCCGAAGGTGAACGCGCCAATCCCCGCCGCAACCCACACGTGAGGAATCCTGACGATTTGCAGGATCGCCAGGGCAAGCTCGCGCGGCAGCTGCGAGATGCGCTGCGCGACCCTCGACGGAGCGGCGGACGCTGGATCGCGCAGGAAGGCCACGGCAAGCGCGAACACGACGATGCCAACCGCGCCGATCCAGGCGCATAGCTCGCGCCAGTCGAGCGCTCGTACCGCAGCCGCCATCAGGTTCTGGTTGAACGCAGAGAACAGCGAAGCGAAACACTGCACGAGGCCGAACATGAAGCTGAACTTCGCCATGCCGAACCACTGCCCGCCCACGTAGCCGGCGCCGACGAAGCCGACACACGCGCCGAGCGCGAGCACTAGCTGTGCCGCGACGATCGCGGGAAAACTGCTGGCGCTCGCGAACAAGAACACGCCCGCAGTGAAGATGGCGATGGCGGGGAGCAGCACGCGACGCGCGCCGAGACGGTCCAGCAGC
>DATEML010000160.1:0-8375 GCA_035275585.1 Steroidobacteraceae bacterium
AATTTGTCTGCGTGCTGTTGTCCTTTGCCTGTTTGCCCTGCCATGCGCAGTGGCAGCCGCTGCTCCTGCACAGCCGCCGACCCTGGTGGTCGCGATCGTGGTGGACCAATACTCGGCGGATCTCTTCGCGGAGTACCGCTCCCTCTATCATCACGGACTGGCAACGCTTGCGAGCGGCGTCGTGTTTCCGCATGGGTATCAGAGTCACGCGGGGACAGAGACCTGTCCCGGGCACTCGACGGTCCTGACCGGTGCGCGTCCGGGCCACACCGGGATCATCGCGAATGAGTGGCGGGACCGGTATTGCGTGAAGGTCCCGAACGACAAGGGAGAGAGGGTCGTTTCGTCGGAGCCGTTGCTGGTTCCGACGTTGGGCGATCGGCTGCGGACTGCGGATTCGAACTCGCGCACGGTTGCAGTCGGCGGGAAGGATCGCGCGGCCGTGATGCTGGGTGGCAGGAATTCTTATCTGACGCTGTGGTGGGAGGGTCGCAAGGGGTTTGTGACTTATGAGAACGCCGCGGTGGATGCCGGAATGCGCGCGCGGATCGATGAGATCAACCAGGACGCGAAGGGGTTGTATGAGTCGGCGCAGCGCCCCGCCCTGCCTTCCGAGTGCGAGGGTCGTTCGCAGCCGGTGAAAATCATCGACGGCTACTCGGTCGGACAGTTGCAGGAGACGAAGGGAGCCTCGGGCAAGTGGCGGGCGACTCCCGTTTTCGATTCACTGATATTGGAAATGGCGGAGGCCGCCGTCGATACGCTGGCACTTGGCAAGGGAAAGTCCATCGATGTGCTCGCCGTGAGTTTCTCCGCGACCGACTACGTGGGTCACTACTACGGCACGGAAGGCGCGGAGATGTGCGCGCAGCAGCTGGCACTCGACAAGACGATCGAAGAACTGCTCACTCACCTGGATCGGCGCGGGCTTTCGTATGTCGTCGCGTTGACTGCGGATCATGGCGGGCTGGACATTCCGGAGCGGAACACCTCGAGGGGCGTTCCTCAGGCCACACGGCTCGATCCCAGGCTGTTGCCGGGAACTATCGGCGCGAAGGTCGCGAAGAAGCTCAATCTCGACGGATCAGTGCTGCTCGCGGGCGACTTCGCGAATGACGTGTATCTCGCGCCCTCAGTCGAACCTCGCAAGCGGCAGGCGGTGCTGGATGCGGCTCGCAAGGAGTACGAGAGCTATCAGGGCACCCAGGTTGCCGCCGTGTTCACGAAGAGCCAGCTGCTCGCGGCCAAGGCACCGAGCGGTCCACCGGATCAGTGGTCGTTGCTGGATCGGGCGAAGGCCAGCTTCAACGAGCAGCGGTCCGGGGATCTGGTGGTGCTGCTCAAGCCGTATGTGACGCCGTACGGGAAACCCACCAAGGTTGACCAGGACTACATTTCCTCGCACGGTTCGCCGTGGGACTACGACCGGCGGGTGCCGATCATTTTCTGGTGGCCTGGAATCCAGGGCTTCGAGCAGCCGGCGGCGGTGGAGACCGTGGATATCGCACCGACGCTCGCGGACCTGATTGGCCTGAAGGTTGCGCCGAATGCAATGGATGGGCGGGTGCTGCAGCTCGGTCAGAATTGATCGGCGTCAGACGAGGAGCAACGGCTGCGGGTCGTAACCCGCGGCTCGCAACGCCCGCCGACGCGTGCTCCGAGCGCGCACTCGCTTGACAGGGGTCGTCGAGGACAGCTGGAAGCGCGCCACTTCGCAAGCCAGGCCGAGCGAATCGTAGCCGCTCATTCGCTCGAACAAGTCCGCTATCGGTCGCGGCAGATACGTCGAGAGCTCGTAGCCATAGCCGTCACGGTCGGCGAATATCCGCACGTAACCACGCTCGTCACCGAACACGTCCACCAGAGTCCGCATATATATATATGAGTGGCTCCCCTAAGGGCGCGCGTAATGTAGTGTGCTTGCTGCGACAAAAATGCGACGTGCGTCGCATTGAAGACCGGCGGCGTTGTGCTGCTCAGAACGTCCAGGTCACGCCGACCGAGAGCAGATCGACCCAGTCGTCGCCGTCTGCCTCGTCGTCCTGATCGTCATCGAAGCCGAGCAGCAGCGCCTCGTACTCGAGGCGGATCGCGAGCTGGCCGGTCCGGTACTGAGCGCCGAACCCGAACAGCGGATCGGTATTGTCCTCGCTGACCTCGACGCCGAAGGGCGGCGCGCTGAGCGATCCCTCCCAGCGCGCGATTCCGCCGCGCGCGAATAAATCGAAGTTGCCGAGCGGCAGGAGACCGAGCGCGGACACGCTGAAGGAGTTGAACTCACCTTGCAGCTGCAATCCGAGCACCTCGTCCTCGGCCTGGCCGTAATCCTCGTACGCCGCCTCCACTGCCACCCACTTCAGAATGCGATAGCCGGCGGCGAGCTTGAAGCCGGTATCGTCGCCTTCGAAATCCGCAACCGAGTTGGAGTCTTCCAGCTCGAGCGTGGACGTGCCGACGCCGGCGCCGAGATAGAAACCGATCGGCGGATCATCGGCATAAGCCGCGCTCGCGACCAGCGGCAACAAGGCCGCCAGGGCACGCTTCGTGATGTGCTCGAGAGAAGTCGCCATGCACGGTCCCTCGTGTTCGTTATCGTTTGGCCCGCGCGCGCAGTCTAACGCGAATTCAATCAGCCGTCCGGTCCGAACGTGACGGTCAGCATGGCTCTCACCGTCCGCGGCGCAATGGGCGAGAGCACGCCGGATGGCGCGGACCAGTAGCCTTCGACGCCGGTGACGTTCGAGGCCAGTACGCGGAACTCGGCCGGGCGGTTGCCGATCGCGAACCTGCGGCGTGCGCCGAAGCTCAACGTCGTGACGGCCGGTGTCTTGAAGGTGTTGGGCGTATCCGCCCAGCGCTCGCCGGAATGGCTGAGGCCGGCGTCGACCGACCAGCCGAGCGCAAGCTGGCGCTCGATGTTGGCGTTGGCGATCCGCCGCGAGATGCCCGCAGCGTGCGGGCCGACCACGCCTGCGTCCACCAGTGGCCCCGTCACCCTGGACTCGAAGGTCACGGCCCCGACGACTACGCTGGTTTTCGCGCCCAGCTGACCCGCGATCGAGCCCTCGACGCCGCGGTGACGCACTTCGCCCACCAGCCCGAACGAGCTGTCGGCGCGAAAACCGTTAGTGGGTTTGGAGACGTCGAACGCGGCACCGATCAGGGTCAAGCGCGGTGTGATCGCATGACGCACGCCCAGTTCGAACTGCTCAGCCTCCACTGGCGGCAGCACGTCGTCGCGATTGATCGCCGACGTCGGTGCAACGCCGGACTCCTCGAGCCCCGTCACCCAGCTGCCGAACAGGGCTGTGCGGTCAGTGAGACTGACGATGGCCGAGGTGTTGTACAGCGTGGTCTCGCTCACACCCTCAGTGCGTACGCCAGCGACGGACAGAACTTCCTTGTCAAAGCGCGTGCGGTGGATGGCGAAGCGGAGCTGAACACGGTCGCTCCACGCGAGCCCGTACCCCGCAGAGGCGGTGACCTGCTTGGCCGTGTCCTCGCCGCGAGTCCCTGACCAGGTGAGCTCCACTCCGTCCGGTACATCGCCGCTTCGCAGGTCGAAGGTGCCGATGGGAATGGCGAGGTTGGAGGTGAGATCCACGATCGTGCGGCTCGCGCGCAGCGATACCGTGGCCAGATGGCTGAAGCCGCCGGCGTCGAACTGCCGGCCGACGCGCGCCTCGGCGGAGTCCGAACTTTTGCTGCGATCCGGATTGCGAAACGTGGTGGCCGAGGCGTGCCCGGCCGCATCGGCGAAGATCAGCGTGTAGTCGGTGCGGTCGATATCGAAGATCGAGCGAAAGGCCGCGAGGTCGATCGTGAAGCCGCTGATGCGCGCGTCGTAGAGGACGCCGAAATTCGAGCTCGTGGCTGCCGACTCGGCCCAGGAAGGCGAGTACTGGTGGAGCTGCTTCAGACTCGGAGGCACAGCCGCGCTGGTGGGAACGACTGCGTAGTCGCCGTCGTAGCGGCGCCGGTACATCGTTGCGAAGGCGCGCAGCCGCTGATCCGGAGTGATCTCCCACGCGCCGACGCCGCCGACATCGAGAGCGTGGCCCTCGTTGCCCGCGGACAAGCGCAGCAACGGACGCCAGACGAATCCGCCGGCGAGACTGAAATCGCCCTCGCGAAACGAGCCGTCGCCCTGGATCACGCGCGTGCCGAAGTCGCGCAAGCCCGTACCGAGCCGCAACTGATCCACCGCGCCGGCCTGGCGCAGGCGGTAGTTCACGACACCAGAGGCCGCGGGGTACGCGAGGCGCACGGCATTGACGCCCACTCGCACGCCCACGCCCGCCAGCACCGGATCGTTCAGCGCCGCGGCGCGGCTGAAGTACGCGTCGTCGATGCGATAAGCGCCGGTTTCATTGAGATCGAAGCCACGCACCTGAGTCTCGCTATAGAGCCCTGACTGTTCGGTGCCGACTCGTTCGCCGAACGCGTCGGCGGCAGACTCGACCGCGCTGTCCTGCGCCGCCGCGGTGACAGCGGCGAGCATCAGAGTGAGGGCCCAGCGCACGTCGTTCTTCATGTCTTGCCCCTGTTGAGTGAGGACCAAGCCAGTCTAGAAGTGACGACCGCGAGGACGGAGACCGCTTGCTGCAGCGGACCGGCCATCCACTGCATCGATCAGGCCGCGCCAATTATCTTGGCGTAAAGTGGCGGCCATGGACGCAACCCACACTGGAGCGCGCCCGACCAGTTGGCGCTGGATCGCGGCGCTGTGGTGCGCGGGCGGGCTGTTCGAAGCCAGTCAGTCCGTGCTCATCCTGCGTTTCGCCGAGCGCAGGGATCATGCGTGGCTGCCGCTCTTCGCAACCGAGTTGGCCACGTGGTTGCCGTGGGCACTGGCGACTCCCTGGATCATCAGCCTGGCGCGGCGCTATCCGATCATTCGCGGCACGACGCTACGCACCGTTGCCGTACACGTCGCCACCTTCACCACGATCGCTGTCGTCGCGGAGGCCTGGTCGGCAACACTCCAGGTCCTCTTCAACCCCTGGGGCAATCGGCGGCCACCGACGTTTTGGGACACGTGGAGCATCACCCTGCTCTACCAGGTCCTGCTCTTCCTGATCGCGTACGTACTGATCCTGACCATCACCTACCTGGTGGACTCGCGCGAGAACGTCGCCCGCCAGATGACGGAGACTGCACGACTCAATGAGGAGCTCTCGAACGCACAGCTCGCGGCGTTGCGGCGGCAGATGGAACCGCATTTCATGTTCAATACGTTGAACTCCATCGCCGGGCTGGTGCGCGAGCACAGAAATGACGCGGCAGTGAGCATGATCGTCGGACTCAGCGAGTTTTTGCGTCGCGCCACCGAGAACTCGCATCGCTCGCAGGTCACGCTCGCGGAGGAAGTCGAGTACTTGCAGCGCTATGTGGACATTCAAAAGGTTCGCTTTGGAGAGCGTCTGCGAGTGAGCGTCGACATTTCAGCAGATGTGCTGCGCGCGCAGGTGCCCAATCTGCTGCTGCAGCCCCTCGTGGAGAATGCCATCAAGCACGGCATTGCCCAGCGTGTCGCCGGCGGAACGGTGCGCGTCACCGGCGTGTGCGACAACGGCAATCTTCGCCTGAGCGTCTGCAACGACGGTCCGAGCGTGTCTGCAGATCGGCCGGCCGCGCATACCGGCGTCGGCCTCGGCAATTTGCGCACGCGTTTGCGAATCCTCCACGGCGACCAATCCGATTTGACGCTGCGACGCGCGGCGAGCGGCGGAGCAGAAGTAGTCGTGACACTGCCGCTGCGGGAGGCGTAATGGCGTCCGTCGAGGAGCGAACGGCGCCGATGCAGGTTCTGGTCGTCGACGACGAAGAACTGGCGCGCAGCAACCTGACAGTACTGCTGCGTCGCGACCCGGACGTTGGCGCCATTACCGAATGCACATCCGGGTCGGAGGCCATCGCGCTCATCAGGCAAGCGAAGCCTCACCTGGTATTTCTCGACGTACAGATGCCCGAATGCGCGGGCTTCGACGTGCTCGAAATGCTCGGTAGCGATCTGCCGCCGGCCATCATCTTCGTGACAGCGCACGACGAGTACGCGCTGCGCGCCTTCGAGGCGGGTGCGCTCGATTATTTGTTGAAGCCCTTCGATGACGCGCGCTTCCGGCGTGCCTTGCAACGCGCGAAGGACAGGCTCGCGCACTACACACGGTTGCAACCGCAACCTGCGGCGCGACTCGTCGTCAAGACGCCGGGGCAGGTGTTGTTTCTGAAACCGGCGGACATCGACTGGATCGAGGCTGCAGGCTACTACGCCTGCCTGCACGTCGGTCGCGACACGCACGTCATGCGCCGAACGCTGTCGGACCTCGAGCGTGACCTCGGAGATGCGCAGTTCGTCCGTATCCACCGTTCGATCATCGTGAACCTGGAGCGGATCGCCGGCCTGGAACTGCGCGAAACGGGCGACTACGAGGTCGTACTCAAGAGCGGCGTGCGCTTGCGATTGAGCCGGCGTTTCCGCAAGCGACTTCAGGAGCGCTGTCAGCTCCTGGAGTAGCTAATCCTTCGCGGGATTGGCGGCGAGGTCCAGACGATTGGCGCCCATACGCTCCCTGTGCGGACGCCAGACGAAATAGGCGACGGAGAGCAGCACCAGCCAGGGTACGCCGACGATCCAGGAGACTCTCCAGAACTCCTCGTCCAATCCCATCGTCACGAGGATGGCGATCAGCAACCCGAGAGCGGTTAGCTGCATCCACGGAAACCACGGCATGCGCACCGGCAGGTCGGGCGCCTTGTGCCGACGCCGGAAACTGAGATGGCTCACCAGGATGAAGATCCAGACGGTCATCGCGCCGAACAGCGCCACTCCGAGCAGGTAGTTGTAGGCGTACGGCGTGAACATCGAGACGCCCGCGGCAACCAGAATGCCGGCGCCCGAAACCAGGATCGCAGCGATCGGCGTATGAGTCTTGCCGAGCGTCCCCAGAAGTCGCGGCGCGTAGTTGCCGCGCGAGAGCGAGAACAGCATGCGCGAGCACAGGTACACGTTAGTGTTCATGCTCGACAGCGCGGCGCTCATGACCACGAAATTCATGATGCCGGCTGCGTACGCAACCCCCGACTGCGCGAACACTCGCACGAACGGGCTTTGCTCCACGACCTTGGCGCCGGTTTCCGTCCAGGGAACGAAGGTGACGACGATCGTCAGCGCGAGGATGTAGAAGAGGAACAGCCGCAACAGCATCGTGCGCAGCGCTGCCGGGATGGTCTTCACCGGATCCTGGGCCTCGCCCGAAGTGACGGCGATGACCTCGATGCCGTTGAACGAGAACACCCCCATGATCACCGCCATCCAGACGCCGAGCAGGCCGTGCGGCATGAACCCGCCGGGCAGTCCCGTGAGATTGTGAAAGCCGACGGCGGGAACGCCGATGCCGAAAATGTTGACCGCGCCGAGGATGATGAACAGCACGATCGCGCTCACCTTGATCATCGCGAACCAGTACTCGAACGTGCCGAAGTTGCTCACCGAGCGCGCGTTCACGTACAGCAGGATGAATGCGAAGGCGAGCGACCAGAGCCACACGGGCACTTCGGGAAACCAGAAGGTCATGTAGATGCCGGCGGCGACCGCTTCGCCGCCGATGGCGATCACTTGCGCGATCCAATACGTATAGCGGACGACGAAGCCCGACCAGGGATTGAGATAAGTCTCCGCGTACACGCCGAACGAGCCCGCCGCCGGATGCACGACGGCCATCTCCGACAGGCTGAACACCATCACCAGCGCGATGAACCCGGCGATGGCGTAGCTCAGCACCACCGCTGGGCCGGCATAGCCGATGGCAATGCCGCTGCCCATGAACAGCCCGGTGCCGATCGCACCGCCGATGCCGATCATCACCACTTGCCCGCGGGTCAAGGCCTTGCTCAGACCGTGTTCGCGGTCGGTGGGTTCTGTCACTGGCTCACCTTCATCAAATTGCTTCGCCGCGCAGGATCTTTGCGAGCAGCGCGAGGTCCAGGTTGCCTCCGGAGACAACCGCACAAACATTGCCGAAACGGTGCCGATCCGACAATGCCGCTGCAACCGCGATCGCTCCGGCTCCTTCCGCGACCACCTTGTTTCGCTGCGCCATCAGTTTGATCGCTCCGGCGACTTCGCTCAACGATACCGTGACGATGTCGTCGATCAGGCGACTCGTGACGGGCCACATCTCGGCAAGAATGGAGCCGAAGCCGACACCCGTGACGAAGCCGGGCTCGCACGGAGAGTCGACGGGGCCGCCGGCTGCGCGCGCAGACTTCAATGGATGCGCAGTCTCCAATTCGCAGGCGATCACCTTTACGGCAGGCCGCAACGCTCGCACGGCGTTCGCGACCCCGCACGCCAGGCCGCCGCCGCCGAACGG